>NZ_JAYGIN010000003.1:0-122119 GCF_034931005.1 Arcicella sp. LKC2W | reverse complement strand
TGCCGTTTGAATTCTTCGCTGAAATAGCGAATAAATTTTTGCCCAGTGTTCTTGGTTTTGTCCATCTTTTGATACGTTTTAAGTTCAAAATTTGGTCAACTTATTTCAGGACGGGACATGGTTATCAGTTGATTAGTTACTGGAAATTAGTTTGCGTGTTTTCGCCTTCACCAATTTCCAGTAACTAATTACTAATTTCTAATAACCAGTAACCAATTCCCAATAACTAATAACCAATTTCTAATAACCAATAACCAATTTCCAGTAACCAATTTCCAATAACTAATTCAAAACCATTTTCGGGAAACGATACATTTGTGAATCATAAACCATCAATTGGTCGATTTCTAACTCAAAATATTTGTATAAAGGTGAGCGTTCGAGTTGCTTGTGAATATCGGGCTTATCTTTGGCATTCATGGTTATCCAACCACGCCCAACCTCCGCTGAAATAGCGTAAGAATCAATCACTCCCTTCAAAATCAGCTCATTAATTACGCCACGATGTTTGGGAACGAGACTCATAAAATCCTCATCAATACTAAAAAAAACACTTACCTGATATTTGTTCATCTTACGTCTTTTTGATTCTTAGTAAATATAGTAGTTATTAGGGATTAGGCAAATAGGAATGAAAAATTAGTTTTATCACTACAATCACTAACATAAAAAATACCTTGACAGTTCGATTGACCATCAAGGTATTTTTGTTTAAGAATGGGTAATTGAACCAAATCTTACACCGCTCCCATCAGGTAAACTGCTCCTTTCGGACCAACTTCTGTGGTACTTCCTCCTGTATCCTCTAATGAAATCGCAAAGGCTACTGCATTTGAGAATGACTTCATTTTCAAGACATTACCTTTACTATCAATCATCCCTGCATCAACAGGTTTACCGTCAACAATTGCCCAAAGTTGGTATTGTTTGCCTTTTGGCACTTCGGGTAAAGTTAAAGATGACAGATATACTTCTTGCTTGATTTTATCAAAATATACTAATGCTTTTGCTTGAGGAGCAACGGGTTGTCCAGAAAGCTGAATAATTTTAACGTCAGGGTTTTGTAATATTGCCACTTCTTCTTGATAGCTTGCTTTCAAAGTTTGTCCTTCTTTTGCAAGAATTTGATTTTGACTTTCAAGGGCTAATACTTTTTCTTCAGAATTTTTCCAATTCTTAAAGAACCATATATTTGCTGATATACTTAGGGCTAATAATACCCACGAAGCTGCCATTTTAAATATTGACCTCTGCGGGGCTGACGATTGTATATTTTGATTGAGACTAACTACCTCACGAGGTTCTGTTATCTCTCTCACTGATTGGTTAATACTTCCTGCATTGCTATTATCAACTATTGTATGCTCGTTGAAAAGACTTTCCATGATTTTATTTTTCAAAAATGCTGGAGGTTCTGTTTCATATTGTAAAGCATAAGTTTCAAGTGAGTTTGTAATAGCATCTAATTCTTGGCGAATTGCAGGGTATTCCAGTGCCAGACGTTCTACTTCTGCTGACTCCCCAGCAGTTGCTACACCCAACACGTAGCTTTCTAAAATGCCTGATTCTATATATTCCTTAGTGTTCATATCCATTTATCTAAAATTGCCGATAGCAAAACAAGTCCAAATTGTACAAAATATTGTCTTAACTGCACAATTGCAGCTTTGACACGAGTTTTCACTGTCCCCAAAGGAATTCCAAATTCATCTGCTACTTCTGCCTGTGTGTAACCTTTGAAATAGAGTAATTCTATCATCTGTTGGTGTTCGGGGCGAAGATGCTCCACTACTTTTTTCAAGCCAATGGCATCAACATCAAACTGACTGCTTTCTTGATTGTCAATCAGATTTATGTTTGAATCAATGTCTTGATTTCGTTGAGAATTTTGAAATTCTTGCGAGCGGATTCGGTCAATTGCCGTATTTCTTGCTACGTTCAGAATCCACGTAAAAAGTGTTCCTTTCGAGCGATTGTACGCATCTATATTTTTCCAAATCTTCACAAAAGAATCTTGCATGACATCGGCGGCTATTTCTTCTGAGCGGACTATTTTCAAAATAACGCCATACAATGCCGATGAATAATTATCATACAAGATGGAGAACCCTCGTTGGTCTTTGCTTTGCAACAACACCACCAGAGCGTCTTCAGCTATAATCGTTTTACGTTTAGACATGAGTGTATTTTATCAAAGAATGAAGTGTATTGATGCCTACCGCATTCTTATTTTTGATGGCTTAATAAAGATAATGGGAATAATTGAGAGTTTCCAAAGTAAAATATCTAATCTTCTGAAACTCTGTAACTTTTCGTCCAAAACTTTCATTCAAGTAGTGAACATTATAATTTAGTATTTGTTTAAAAGCACTTTGCATAACGAATAATTTAGAAACAAAGGACTTCCTCAAAATGGGAAGCCCTTTGTGTATTACCCATTATTAAACCACACCTGTCTATTAGGCGTGGAGGGAATCGTAAAATGTATGATAAAGGGGAGTACATACTAATCAGCCAGAAAGCCGCCACTTGTAAAGAAAGGAAAACCTTTCCCCTAAATGAATAATATTTATTGTACGTCGCTCCTTTATCTTACATTTTCTTTCTCTCCATACCTTACATTTTAGGCAATACAACTGCGTCTAATACATGAATAACACCATTTGATTGATATACATCATAAGTAGAAATGTTTGCCATTCCACCATTTTCATCCTTCAATACTATATTGTGAGAGCCATTCATCATAGCTGTTAAAGTTCCACCGCTAACGGTTTTGAATGTTGCTTTTCCACCACCTGTTTTAATTGCCTTTGAAATGGCATCAAAATCATATTTACCTGCTACTACGTGGTACGTCAAAACCTTTGCTAAAGTTGCTTTATTTTCTGGTTTCAATAATGTTTCAACCGTTCCTGCTGGCAGGTTTTCAAAGGCATCATTTACTGGTGCAAAAACCGTAAATGGTCCTTTTGTTTGAAGCGTAGCTACTAAATCTGCTGCTTTTACGGCTGCAACAAGCGTTGTATGTGCTTTTGAGTTCACGGCATTTTCAACAATATTTTTCGCAGGATACATCGGTTCTGAACCTACTGTTACTGTTTGTGCTTGTGTTGCAAAAGAGGCTACTCCCAAAATTAATCCGAATGCTAATGTTACTTTTTTCATTTGTTTGTGATGTTTATATTTTGTTAAATATTTGTTTATGTCTTTAATAAACTTTCAAACAGATTTACGGTAAACAATTGTAGTTGGATTTATTTGAACGAAAAAAAAACAAAACCCCCACAAATGTTTCCATCTGTGGGGGTTTTGTCTTCTAACCAAAATTGCCTTTCGGCAGTATAAGAAATTATTTTCCTGATTTTTTCTTAGCTGGAGCTACTGCTTTTGCTGGAGCTGGAGCTGCTGCTGGAGCAGTTTTAGAAACTGTTGGAGCTGGAGCTGGTTCAGCTGCTGGAGCTGCTGCACCTTTTGGATTTACTTCTCCTTTGATTGATAATACAATTTGTGGACTTTCTGAATTACTTACAACTGTTACAGTTTTAGAGAAGTTACCTGGGCGACCTTGTGAGTTGAAAGAAGCCGTTACTTTACCTGTTTTACCTGGCATTACTGGGTCTTTCGTCCAATCTGGCGTAGTACAACCACATGATGCTTGTGCGTTTGAAATTACCACTGGAGCAGTACCTGTATTTGTAAATTCAAAAGTATAAGTAGCTTGTACACCTTCTTCAACTTTACCAAAATCATGAGATTCTGTTTTGAATTTGATAACTCCTTGAGCATTAGCAAAAGTTGCTACGAACAAAAATGCGAAAACGAAAAGTAATTTTTTCATGTCTAATTTTGATTTTTTGTTAAACGTTTATTGATACCTGATTATTTACTTGAATTGGACATTTGTGCTTTTTACACAAACGAATTGCAATTTAATTTAAAAATATCTTAGAATTTTTAGAGAATTAAATAAAGATTTTTCAATAATCAAAAACAAAGAATATTCTTCTAAATACTTGACCTATCTCTCTTTAATTATCCTTTACGATTATTCTACGAAACAAAAGTAAATGCTCTGAAAAGGTTTGCAAAATCTTTGCCAATCTTTAACAAATCATTAACAATAGATATAAAGCATACCACCCGACAGCAATGTTTGTTGTACTAATTAATTTTTTGTATTTTTGACAGTTAGATACTCGAATTTCAAACATCAAGTATCAACCCATTATCGACCATTAACCCATCTCAGCCTTGGAAAACACACTACTATCCGAAGTCCTCACATTCAGCAAAGAGTCGGTCTTGGCTGATTATCATCTTGCCCGTTTGAGTCGAGAATGTAGCTTATTGGTAAGAAAAGAGGTTTTTGCAGGACGAGCAAAGTTCGGTATTTATGGAGATGGAAAAGAAATGTGCCAAATAGCACTGGCTCGTGCCATGCAAGCAGGTGATTTCGTTTCGGGATATTATCGTGACCAAACCATTGTGGCAGCAGTTGGTGACATGACTTGGACGCAATATTTTTCTCAACTCTACGGACATCCAGACGTTGAGTTTGACCCACATACGGGCGGACGAACCATGAACAACCACCACGCTACTCGTTGGTTGGATAAAGATGGCAAATGGCTCGACCAAACTAAATTATATAACTCAATCGGTGGAGTGTCTTCAACAGCAGGGCAAATGCCTCGTGCAGTTGGAGCCGCTTATGCTTCTAAACTTTACCGACATCTCCCTGATTTACAAGACGTTTCAGAAAAATTCACTCGTGATGGAAACGAAGTTTGTTTCTCTACTATTGGCGATGCTTCTACTTCAGAAGGAATGTTTTTGGAATGTATCAATGCCGCAGGAGTTTTACAAATTCCGTTGGTGATGTCTGTTTGGGACGATGGCTATGGAATTTCTGTTCCTTCTGAATACCAAACGACAAAATCTTCTATTTCAAAAGCATTGGCAGGCTACCAACGCAACGAAGACGGAGCAGGTCTTGAAATTTTTACCGTAAAAGCATGGGATTATGTGGGCTTGATGGAAACTTACCAAAAAGCCGCAACTTTAGCTCGTGAGTTCCATATTCCTTCATTGGTTCACGTTGAAGAAGTTACCCAACAACAAGGACACTCCGCTTCTGGCTCTCATGAGCGTTATAAATCTACCGAAAGATTACAATTTGAACTTGATTTTGACTGTAATCTAAAATTTCGTGAATGGATTATTTCAGAAGGCTTTGCTACGGAAGAAGAACTACAAGAAATTGATAAAGAAGCCGTAAAAGAGGCTCGTCGTTGCCAAAAATCAGCATGGCAAGCTTATACCGATTCTGTAAAACCAGAACGTGAAGATGCTCTTTCGTTGATGTACCAAGCGGCAGCAGAAACTCAAAACGGAGCAGAAGTAAAAGCCATTGCCGAAGACTTACGCAAAGCAGTTAATCCTATTCACCATGAAAATGTAGTGGCAGTTAGAAAAGTGTTGAGAGCTTTACGTTTTGAAGAATCGCCCGCAAAACAAGGATTACGTGAATGGTTAGCCAAAACGGCAGAACTCAATTTTGAGCGTTTTGATTCGCATCAATTCAGTATTTCAGACGAATCTCCGCTGAAAGTCCAAGCCGTTGAGCCTGAATATGATGGAAGTTCTCCAAGTGTGGACGGACGTGAGATTTTGAATAAAAACTTCGACCATTTATTTACGATTGACCCAAGAATTTTCATTTTGGGAGAAGACGTTGGTAAAATTGGCGACGTAAATCAAACCCTTGCGGGATTACAGGAAAAACACGGTGAACTAAGAATTACCGACACTGGAATCCGTGAAATGACCATTGTGGGTCAGGGAATTGGGGCGGCTATGCGTGGACTTCGCCCAATTATCGAAATTCAATATTTAGATTATATCCTTTATCCATTCGCAACCCTTTCGGACGATTTGGCTTGTTTGCAATATCGCACGGCGGGTGGACAAAAAGCCCCTTTAATCATCCGTACTCGTGGACACCGTTTGGAAGGCATTTGGCACTCAGGTTCTCCGATGTCTGTTTTATTGGGCGGTTTGAGAGGCATACATCTTTGCGTACCTCGCAACATGACCCAAGCGGCGGGAATGTACAACACACTTCTAAATTCAGATGACCCAGCGATTGTAATTGAGTGCTTGAATGGCTACCGTTTGAAAGAAAAATTACCGAATAACCTCCACGATATGCGTGTGCCTTTGGGCGTACCCGAAGTTATCAGAGAAGGACGTGACATTACGATTGTAACGTACGGTTCTATGTGTAGAATTGTGATGGAAGCGGCTCGTCAATTGGAAGAAATGGATATTTCAGTAGAAGTGATTGACGTTCAGACGCTTTTACCTTTTGATATTTCGCATAAAATTGTGGAATCAATCAAAAAGACCAATCGTGTGATTTTTGCCGATGAAGATATGCCAGGCGGTGGTTCGGCGTACATGATGCAACACGTTTTGGACGAACAAAATGCTTATCGTTATTTAGACTCGAAACCCGTTTGTCTGGCGGCTGTTCCGCACCGACCAGCTTATAGTTCAGACGGTGATTACTTCTCGAAACCAAACGCAGAAAACGTTTTTGATGCTGCCTATGCCATGATGAGTGAGTTTAACCCTCAGCGTTTCCCGAAGATATATTAAAAGTAACACAGATTAACGTAACATAGACTTCAGTCTGTAAGTCAAGTTAATACCTCAATAGTTTTACAGTCCCCTGTGACTATTGTAAACTTACAGACTAAAGTCTGTGTTACACACATTCCACACAAATGAAAAAACTCTACGCAATTATTGCCTTCTGCCTATTTTGTGGCTACCCTTTATTTTCGCAAACCATTTCTTCCAATGCCCCTTTATGTGGCAATGAAGCAATACTATTTTCTTCATCAAAAACTCCTGTATCAATAATAGCTTTTGCTAATACTTCAATCACTGGAACAGAAACACTATTGCCCAATAATTTCATCCATCTTGCTCTATTTTCAGGCAGAATATAGTCTTTGGGAAATCCTTGAATTAAACAGGCTTCTTCTTTTGTAATTCTTCTGTAATCGCCTTTTTGATAGATTTCCTTTAAAAATTGTTTTTTATAATCATCTTCGCTTTTAGCTTCTATTTCTTTTAATGTTACAAAATCATTGGTATCACTTGCAACTAAAGTCGGGAAAATATTAGAGCTTGGTAGAAAAACTCTGTTAATTCCGTATAATCCTGTACTTATTTTAGTATTTTTAAAATCGTATCTTACTTCATCACAACTAATAATTTTCTTCTCTTCTAATAATTTTATAGTTTTTGAAATAGATATATTTTTAACTTTTAAGGTTCGATTAGTTTTCAACTTATCAATCACTAAAATATTATCTTGATTACAATTCAATACTAAAATTTCATCTTCTGATAAATCATGAGCATTATAATCATTAACAATAAAAGCGTAATTCTCAGCTTTTAGGATATTTATTTCTACCAAATCATTTAACTCATCTTGTGTAATTGTTCTATCTAAACCTTGAAAATGAAATATAGATAAAGGATTACCATCTAAACTTCCATAATTACTTTTCCTCCTATTTTTCAAAAGTAAATAACAGATTTCTTTTTGTCTTTCTGTCGTATCCAAAATATCCCAAGAATGAATAGTAGAATGCCCATTTCGTAAATCATTAAACAAAAAATAATCATTGAGTCCGTTACTACTCGACAAACTCATATTCTTTGGAATGATAGTTTCTCCAAATAAATTTGTTTGAAAAACGTGTTCTTTCAGAATGAGATTTGACTCAAAATCTGTCAGAATATCTTTTAGTTTTATTTTTTTACTTAAAGGTTTTGGTAAACGAAATTTATCAGCAAACTCTTTATATCTAAAACCTATGATATAAATTCTCATTCTATTCTGAGGAACGCCGTAATCATAAGAATTAATTAAATAATAATTTGCAAAATAACCTGCTTCTTCGATACGCTTCAAAATATAAGAAAGTGCTTCTTTATTTCTTGGGTCAATCAACCCCTTCACATTTTCAAAAATAAATGCTTTGGGTTTAGATTGGTTCAATAGATAAATAGTATCATTCCAGAGTTGTCCTCTATCATCATCAAAACCAAGATTCTTCCCTGCAATTGACCAACTCTGACAAGGAACTCCACCCGTCAATAAATCATGCTTAGGTAACTCTTTAACCTTTGTAATATCACCTAAATTATTCTCAGAATCTTCATCAAAATTTATGCAATAGGTGTTAATGGCATCTTTATTTATTTCACTAAAATTCACACAATGCCCTCCAAGATTACTCAAAGCCATTTTAAATCCACCAATTCCTGAAAAAAGGTCAATAAAAGTAAATCGGCTATTATTATTCATATCGTTGTTATTTGAGTAAATTATCTTCAAAATTTACAGGTGGTTCTATTTGTAAAAATTCTCTGTAAATACGTTCTCTGTATTCTTTTCCAAGAAAATTCACTTCTTTAATAAAGTTACTGTAAGTTCCTTTTCCTCCTATCAATTCCCAAAATTCGTCTCCTATCAAGACAGATTCATCTTTCTGCATATTAAACCATCTTAGAGGAAAACCCCATTTATAGTCTTCTTTTCTTCCATAAGGATTGTAAGCTAAGGCATAAAAGGCATAATCCACTTGTGGAGGGTTCATTGCAAGCAATTTGAACATTTTTTCTTTACTAACTTTTGTTTGGTCACTATTTGGTAAAGGTGCTTTTAGTTCAAAAGCATACCTAACATCAGTCATTTCATTATGAATAAAAATATCGCAGGTCACACTCACAGAAATAGGCTCACCACCACCTTGTTTTATATATTCAAGCTCAGTTTTCCAATCTGGTTTAGCCTTGTCTTTCCCTTTGACATTATGCTCCAATTTATTCAAAACTTCTTGTATTCGCCTCAAACTTTCCGCTCCAACATTTCCAATTATGGTATGTCCCATAGAGCAACTCCCATGTGCTTCAATGGCTACCACTTGGGCTAACTTTTCCCATACACCACCAAAAGGAGTTACAAAACGTCTTTCAAAATGTGACCCTTTAAATATTTCATCAGGAACTAATGCGGCGTAAAGTGGCTTGCTTGCATGGTGTTTTTCTTTGACAAACGGGTCGTTTACTAAAACGTTTTCCATTACTCTATCCATCATTTTTGATACTACCCCTTTAATAGCCAATGCCACTCTCTCTTGTTTATTCATGGTGTTGATTTTGTTGAAACTTAATAAAGTTAAGCAAAAGATTGATGATGCCCAAGTATGCAGTCGCATGAGGCAATAATTGACTTTTCAACTTTGAAAGCAGGAACATATTTCTTAAAACTCAAAGCAGGTGAAAAATCAGTAACTCGGAAAGTGGTGAAGTTTTAAGTGTAGTGATTAGTTATTAGAAAATGGGGAAACGGGAATGCCTCCTCTAAATTCTGGACTCATTTTTTGAAGACACATTTAAAACAATTAGTGGTTAGATTTTAGTAGCGTTCAAACAACTAAAACCTAACCACTAATGACAAAACCTAAACCCTACTTCCCTTCAAACTTTGCTTTACCCGCATCTAAAAACTCAATGAATTTCTTAATATCTTGGTCAAAAGCACGGGGTAAAAGCATCGGCTTTGGGTAAACATTTGGATTCACCAAACAATAATAAGGTTGTGCATTGGCGTTGAAATGCGTAATTTCAAAATCAAGGTTTTGGTCGCCGAGGGTTGTTTTTTCTAAACCATCATCTTTTGACGTAAACCACTCACTCTTTGGCAATTCCGTTTTATCATCTACGTATAACGCAACCACAACGTAATCATTTTTGAGTCGCTTCAACACTTCTGGGTCAGACCACACGCTGGCTTCCATTTTTCTACAATTCACACAACCGTGTCCCGTGAAATCAATAAAAATCGGCTTATTCACTTTCTGAGCATACGCTACGGCATCTTTATAGTCAAAGAAACCTTGAATTCCGTGTGGCAATTTCAAAAATGAACTATATTTTATCGTTTTAGGAAAATCTGGATTTGAACTTTCAGCTACTTCTCCTGAACTTCTGGTCAACACAAAATCTTGCGTTTCAGTTGGAGGTAAAAGTCCAGAAAGGGCTTTCAATGGAGCTCCAAATAACCCTGGAATTAAATAAACCACAAATGAGAATACCGACAAAGCAACCACTAATCTACCAACGCTCAATTTCTCTACTTTATCGTCGTGTGGCATCAAGAATTTACCCAATAAATGTAAACCCATCAAAGTAAATGTAGCAATCCAAATCGCCAAGAAAATTTCTCTGTCTAAAATTCTCCAGTGGTAAGTTTGGTCAACGGTACTGAAAAATTTAAGAGCTAAAGCTAATTCTAAGAAACCGAAAAACACTTTAATGGTATTCATCCAACCACCTGATTTCGGGATTTTCTTTAACAATGAAGGCGATAAGGCTAACAATACAAACGGCGAAGCTAAACCCAAACCAAAGCCGAACATTCCGATAATTGGTTTTACAAATTTACCCGATGCTCCTAAACCTAATAATGTTCCCACAAATGGTCCTGTACATGAAAACGACACCAAAGCCAAGGTAAATGCCATGAAGAAAATACCGATGAAACCGCCTCTGTCTGACTGTGCATCTACATTATTGACAAAATTTGAGGGTAATTGAATTTCAAATAAACCCAAAAATGATAAGCCAAAAATGATAAAAATTGCAAAAAACAATAAATTTGGAATCCAGTGTGTACTGATAAAATTGGGAGCGGCTTGTCCTAAAGTTCCAGCGATTACCGTTCCAAACAAAACATAAATTCCAATAATTGAAGCTCCGTAAAGGAATGCTTTTCCAACGCCATTTTTTTGTTTGATGAAAAAACTAACCGTCATCGGAATTAATGGATATACGCAGGGAGTCAAACAAGTGGCTAAACCAACGCCCAAAGCAATCAAGAAAAAGGTTAAAATTGATTCTTCTTCGGGTTTTTCTTCGGTAGATTCAGTCGCTGAAACTGATACGGATGTGTCTGAAACAGCAACAGGAGCAGAAACTGATTCCTTTGCACTATCAGCAACATTTTCAGTTACCGCAGTGGTTGGAACAATTTTCTCCTCCTGTTGAGTTGGTTCTGTATTGTCTGTCGAAACCTTATCGGCTTCAACTTTTAATTCGTCTTCAGTTTTTTTTTTTGCAGATGCGTCTGTTGTCGCACCTGATTTTGCTTCTACTTTAAAAGCTCCTTTTACGGGGACACACTGCCCTGTTACGTCCGAACAAACCTGCCCGTCATACGTTCCTTCAATGACTGGATTTTCCTTTAAAATCTTAACTGACTGACGCATTTCGCCTTTTCCTTCAAAATAAGCAACATCTCCGTCAAAAATATCGTCGTGTTTTTTTATCGACTTAATTGATTTTAAACCACCAACAGCCTCAAAAGAATCATTAGTTTTTAATTTAATCGTTGAAACAATTGGACCAACACTCGGACTAAAATCAGAAGCGTAGTGATGCCAAGATTTGTTCATTTTTAGGGTAAAAATAATATCAACAGTTTCACCAACGGCAGGATTTGGTTTTGAAAATGCCCATGACCATTTTGCGGGTGTAACTTTCTGAGCATTGACACCTATTGAGAAAATTAGAAGGGTAATGAAACTAAAAAATATCTTTTTCATTTGAAGATGGGTTGTAAGGAAATAATCAATGGTTAGTCCGATTTCCGTAAAAGTAAACGTAAAACACTAATGTAAAGTATTAGTTACAAATTTAATAATATGTTACTGTATTTAAAAGGTTTACAAAATAAGTAGTCCAATTTTGCAAACATCTGACGCAGATTGAAGGAAATGGGAGCTTTATCAGAAGTTTTTAATCACTTCCATCGACAAATTATCATTCAAATATTGTGCATAATGAGCATTGGCAATTGTTCCATCAGTATTTATCAAAAACTCTGCCGTTAATCTACTCTTTGAGCCATCCATTTCATACTTCCCCCTGTAAGCCTTTTCGCCTTCATTGGCAGCGGTTTTTCCTCCCTTAAATACAAACCCTTTTAGCACTTTTGCCATTGATTTTGTAACACCAAAAGTATCATACAATGTTCCATTGGGGTCGGCGATAAGTGTAAACGGAATTTCTTCGGTAGTCGCATATTTCATCAAGTTTTCATTTGATGATTCATAAATTACTATCAATTCAATTCCTTTTTCTTTCATTTTTTTGTATTCCTGCATGAGTTGATGCACATGAGCATTACAAACAGGACAGCCCACAAAGCGTTCAAAAACAACAATGGCTTTTTTCCCTTTTAAAGTGGTATTACTAACTGTTTTTCCAGTAACGTCTGTCGCTGTAAAATCAGGTATTGATTGATTAACTTCCAATTTTGTCGGAACATTGGCATTTGCTTCAATAAACAAATAACCAAAAAGTAAGCCTATTCCACCTAAAATAGCAAAAAGCGTTTTTCTTAATGTCTGTGATTTGCGAGTAATTTTCTTTGTGTTTTCCATGATTTAATATTTTAAAATTTATTTACAAACATTAATATCAGGTTCTTCAAAATATCACTTTAATGATAGGTTTTCTTCCGAAAGTTCACGCATTTTATCTAAACATTTATTTTTCTGACTACTGGCTGAATGTTTATTTTTATAGCCTACCTTTTCCATTATTGTTTCTATGGAATCGCCAAACCAAAATGACAATCTTAATATTCGTTGACAACTTACTGACAATCGGAACATCAATGCTGAAATTTTCTCTCCCAAAGAAATCCTCTCTTCAAAATCCTCCAATTCACAAAAATCGCATTCCTCCAAATCTTCAATACTTGCTTGATATACCAAATGGTTGGTTCTTAACTTTTTCAACCAAATGTTTTTAGCAATGGCAAACAAATATGTCTTCAAAGAAGCCGTAAGCATAAAATGTGGCTCTTTCGATTTTTGAAGCAAAACAATGATTGCTTCTTGAAATACATCTTCTGCATCTGCCGTATTGCCTGAATTATGTTGAATATAGTAAGCAATTGATGGAAAATAGAATTTATACAGCAAATCAAAAGCTGCATTTTCCTCTTTTCTTATTTTCAACAATATGTCGTTTTCTTCTGTAAACATGATTTTAAATTGAATGATTTGGCTTTAATACCAATCATTTCAAAATATCACCCTTATTTATTAACGGAACTTTAAACTATTTGTCGCAGACAAATTTAGACCACAGATTGAACAGATTTTACAGATTTACACTGGGACACACAGTCTGTGACGCACAGTCAGATAAAATAAAGAATAATCAGTATAACCCGTTCACTCTGTGGGCTATCTATTGTCTTGTAGCAAACCCATTGTAGTTCCGTTTCTTAAATATCTTTCTTCAATTTCTCTTTAAACACTTTATTCAATTTCTCTAATTTTGGACGAATAACTACCTGACAATAAGGATTATGACCGTTTAAGGCATAATAATCTTGGTGATAATCTTCAGCAGGGTAATAATTTTTCAACGGTAAAATTTCTGTAACAATCGGATTAGGGAAAACGTGTTCAGCATTTAATTTTGCTTTCCAAGCTTCAGCCGATGTTTTTTGGGCTTCGTTAGAATAATAAACACCAGAACGATATTGCGTTCCTTCATCTCCACCCTGACGGTTTAGCGTTGTGGGGTCATGGGTTTTCCAAAAAATCTCCAAAATAGTATCAAATGACACTTTTTTAGGGTCGTAAGTTACCTGTACAACCTCAGCATGACCCGTATTTCCTGTACAAACTTCTCTATATGTTGGATTGGCGACCGTACCATTAGCGTATCCAGATTCTACTTTAACAACGCCCGAAACTTCTTGGAAAACGGCTTCGGTACACCAAAAACATCCAGCACCAAAAGTAACCATTTCAGTACCTGTAAGATTGACTTTTTCTTCGTTCATTTTATTCTTAATTTTCTGATTTTCAGTCTTTTGACCACACGAAACACTTGTAAACAATGTAATTATTCCAAGAATTAGTGCATTAATTTTTGTCTTCATTGTTGATAACATTTAAAAGTTGATGTAATTTTGCTGTCTATTTGTGATTGAGTGAATTATGAATTAGTGATTTATCGGAATAAAGGATTCACAATTCATTCAACCACACCTAACACAAAACCACAAAATATGTCAAAAAGTTATATACCAACCGCTTTACAACGTTGGAATGATTCTTTATCCTATTCTGGATTCACCCCAAAATTACTCACAGCCATTGCAGTCTTTGTGTCGGGGGCATTGCAGTTCCCAACATATTTTAGAAATATCCAACAACGTCAAGGTACTGTACTTAACGATTATATCTTAACAAACATTCCAGCCGTTGATGTTTCTACACCAATTTTTGCTATTATTTATGGATTATTAATTTATATGCTTCTACGCATTCTAAAACATCCACAACTTTTTTTACTTTTTGCCCTAACTTTCGTCATCGAAACGGTTTTCCGAATGACGACCATTTATTTAGTACCACTCAATCCTCACCAAGATTTAGTAATCCTTCATGACACCTTTGCGGAGTTATTGATTTATGGAGATTCAGAACCCATCACCAAAGATTTATTCTTTTCGGGGCATACTTCTACAATGGTCATGATTTGGCTTTTTGTCGAAAAACCTTATGAAAAATTAATTGCAGCTATTGCAACTTTTATATTAGCATTTTTATTATTAATTCAACACGTTCATTATACCATTGATGTATTGGGAGCATTCTTTTTCACCTATCTTTCATACCTAATTGCTCGTCAAATCGTTGATAAGAAATGGCAGTTAACTTGTGCTATCATGTTTGGGTTTTATGTTGTTTTGCAGACTGTATTTATTTTAGGAGCAAAATAAACTTCAACATTATTTAAGTACAAATATGACGAAAGGTCTTATTTTATGTTAATGAAAGAACAAGTTTATACAAATCCTGAGTAATTTTGTCGAGTTCATGAAATGATGTAAAAACACAAGAATTTAGGCATTGTAAAAAAACGGAAAATCGCATAAACTTTTCAAGATTAATTAACAATTTTCTAACAAATAAATTACAATTCAATTACATTGCATTAATTTGCATCGTTTTATCAAAAACTTAAACACTGTTTTTTGATTTTGTTAAGAAAGTAAATTTAGTTCTGCCCAACTAAGTTTATCGAAGAAGTCTAAAAATAGTAAAACTTCCTTTTGTACAATTTTTTACAAGGCTAATTTCACAGATATAAGATTAGTTTTTGTAGCGAGAAGTTTGTCAATTTGAAAATTATTTAATTTGAAAATGCGACCATTCGCTTCCCGAATATTATCATTTTCAAATAGTCAAAAAATCACAGGTTTTCAAATCTAAAAAGTTCTTGTAAACCACTTTAAATTAAGGGTAAACACATGGTAAAGTTCGAGTACAAAACCTTCCAATTCGGAGAGGCTCTAACGCAAGAGCAAAAAGATTATTTCCGTCAGTACGGAGTAATTCAATTCAAAAATTTCATCAACGCCGATACCATAAAAACATTTATTGACGAGTTAAGTAAAATCGAAAAGAAATGGTTGGATGAGGGCATTGAAAAAATAAACGGAATTCCCTTAAAATTTGGGAAAGACCCACAGGGTAATAAAATGATTCAAAGAATGTGCTTTACTAACAAGTATAGTACCTTTTTAGGTGAATTTTTGAAAGACCCACGCTTACAATTATTGGTTGAATTATTAGCACCTTACGACGGACGCATCAGCGAAGACGAAAAAGATGGCTTAGTTTTCAATCACTACGTAAACTCGCCAAATAGCAAGTTTACACAAATGGGATGGCACACAGACAGCCCACGTGATTTGTTCTTGGGACAAAAAATCCTTCCGATGTTAAACGTTGGTATTCACTTGGATACTTGCCCAACATCAAACGGTGGCTTAAGAGTATTACCAGGAACACAAAACCAGAGTGTATTCAAATTATTGTTTGGTAAAAAACAATTCGTTGACCACAGTGCCGATGCTCGTGAGGTTGGTTTTGAAATTGATGCAGGTGATTTAACTGTTCATGATGGACGTTTATGGCACCGTGTTGAGGTTTCTCCAAACATGGGAGAAAAATCTCGTCGTCGTGTAATGTATGTACCTATTATCACGGGTAAATTCATGCCGAAAAACGAAAACAGCAAAACGCCTTTCTATCACAGATTTGCAAAAGTTGTTCAGAAATAGGTTATTAGAGAATAGAGTTTAGATAACAGAGAATAGAGTTTAGAGAATAGAGTTTAGATAAAAAAGGCTTCAAAATTAAATTTTGAAGCCTTTTTTATGTTATAAGGATTAAGAAAAAATGTTCAGATTATAAATATTGAAATCGAATTACACTCTATAATCTGTTATCTAAACTCTATTCTCTGAAAATTTATTCTCTAAATAAAACTTACTTACTAAATTTCGCTTTAGCAAAACCAATAATCATTGGTAAAACAGAAACGGCTACAATGCCTAAAACTACTTTTTCAAAGTTATGCTTTACCCAGTCGTTAGTACCCAAAAAATATCCTAAAGAAGTAATACCAGTTACCCACAAAATTGCTCCGAGAATACAAAAAGTAATATATTTTGAATAAGTCATGCTACCAGCACCAGCCACAAAAGGAGCAACAGTTCTCACGATTGGCACAAAACGAGCCATAATAACCGCTTGCCCACCGTGTTTTTCATAAAATGCTTCTGTTTCTTCGATATGGCTACGTTTCAAGAATAATATTTTCTCTTTCGATTTTATAAAATCACTGAAGAATTTCCCTACAAAATAATTCACATTGTCTCCCAATAAAGCCGCAGCAATTAATAAAGGAATAACAAAAGTGAGTTCAATTTTCCCCGTAGTTGATGCCAAAACACCTACGGCAAATAAAAGTGAATCTCCAGGAAGAAGAGGCATCACGATAAGCCCAGTCTCTACAAAAACGATTAAGAAAAGAAGTGCATAAGTTAAAGTGCCATGCTCTGCAATAAATTGCGAAAGTGCGGCTAAAGGGTCTTTTAAAAGTTGTAAGACGAAATTAATAATTTCCATTTTTTCAGTTATCAGTTAACAATTATTAGTTATCAGTAAACAATTATCAGTTATCAGTAAACAATTATCAGAACTTCTTCATCATAAGCAATCGCTATAAAAAATCAACGGTTTCATTTATTGCAATTAACTGTTTATTCAGTGTCTTAATTGTCAATTACTCACTATCAATTACTTAGTTAGATAATGACAAGAAAAAACAGTTATCAGAAATTATGATTACACCACCTTCTGATAACTGTTGACTGATAGCGGTTCGCCGCCCGACTGTTCACTGTTTTTTTATTTATCTAAGAAATGAGAAAAAGTATCGCCTCTTAAACCTAAACGAATGGTTTCTAAAGAGATAACTTCGTGCGGAGCGATATTTCCAACGTTTACGTTAGCACCTACCAATTTCACAAACCATACTTGTTGTGCTTTTTGTGGAGCTTCCCAAATAATTTTATCTTCTGGAATTTCAGTTAAAATTTCTTCTACCAAACCCTGACGAACTTCGCCCGATGCACGGAAAAGACCAACGTTTCCACCCTCACGAGCTTCACCGATTACCTTCCAAGCTCCAGCTTCTAATTCAACTTTCATTAATTTAATCCACTTATAAGGAGGAATAATTTTGGTTTCATCTTTTGACCCAACCTCTGAAAGAACTGTCACTTGTTTAGCTAAAGTCCTGATATACTCACACTTATCATCTTGTTCCATTTCCAAAGAACCATCTGAAACTTCTGCGTATTCCATACCGAATTGGTCTAAAACACGGCGATATTCATCAAACTGATTTCTTACGATAAAGGCTTCAAATAGCGTACCTCCAAAATATACAGGAATCCCTGCTGACTTGTAAACTGCCAATTTCTCTTTCAAGTTGGGCGTAACAAAAGAAGTTGCCCAGCCTAATTTTACAATGTCAGTATATTCGGCACTGGTTTCTAAAAAGTCCTCTACTTGTCTGATACTTAATCCTTTATCCATCACCATAGTATATCCTTTTTG
Source organism: Arcicella sp. LKC2W (assembly GCF_034931005.1). Lineage (NCBI taxonomy): Bacteria > Pseudomonadati > Bacteroidota > Cytophagia > Cytophagales > Flectobacillaceae > Arcicella > Arcicella sp. LKC2W. The sequence goes on along the minus strand of NZ_JAYGIN010000003.1, from coordinate 104,027 downwards.
GCGTGGCTTTGATGGTCTCTCGGGTATTTGGTTAAGTGGATAATTCATATTCTTCGTTATCTTTATTGGTTGTCAGTTATCGGTTATTTAATATATTTGTTGATGAACATCTAAAATCTCTATCAATTAACACATTAGGTAGAAATAATTATGTATCTATCAACGTATAATTTATGCCTGATAACAGATAATAGAATGTAAAATTACTTATAACCTTTTTATTCCACAACCTATTCTATGGGCAGTTTGTGTTAATTTAATACCACAACTATTTAATCAACTATCAATCAGGCACTTACTGCTTTTGTAAAAATAACTTTTCTTAGAATTATAAAAAAAAACCTTCAAAAGTTGTTCAACTAAACACTGTTCAGTAAATTTACAACGTTTTAATTAAATAATCTCAATTATGAAAAAACTATTTGCGTTATTAATTCTTGCACTTGCATACGCTCATGTAGGTCATGCTCAGTCTGTTAGTAAAGATGCCATTTTAGGAGAATGGTTGGCAGAAAGTAAAGATGGAAAAGTATTAATCTATAAACAAGGAGAAAAATATTTTGGGAAAGTTAGCTCTGGGAAAGATGGGTCAAAAAAAGACACGCATAACCCTGATGCTAAACTAAGAGAGCAAAACATTGTGGGTTCTGTGATATTAAAGGGCTTTGATTTTACTGGAAAATCTTGGGAAAATGGTACAATCTATGACCCAAACAATGGTAAAACATATTCTTGTACAATGAAAATAAAAAGTGCTAACGAACTCGAAATCAGAGGATTTATAGGCATTTCCCTTTTGGGTCGAACCACGGTTTGGACAAAAGTTAAGTAATTTTTAATGAAAATTTGAGAGAATATTTTCTCAAATAGTATCAGATGGGTATAATAGAAAGAAAAGAAAGGGACAAACAAGAAATGCGGTTGAAAATTCTGGAAACCGCCCAACAAATTTTTATCGAAGAGGGCTTCGAGAAGGCTTCAATTCGTGCCATTGCTGACCGCATTGAGTATAGTCCTGCAACGATATATTTGTATTTTAAAGACAAAAATGAGCTTTTCTTCGCTGTCCATGAAACAGGTTTTGAAAAGTTAATTCTTGAAATGACAAACGCTATTGAAGGCATCACTGACCCAATTGAAGAGTTGCGTACCAGAGGTTTTGCTTATATGAAATTTGCCTTTCAAAACCCCGAAATGTACGATTTGATGTTTATTCAAAATGCTCCGATGGAAAGCATCAAAGAATCTGACATTTGGGCTTGCGGGCATCAATGCTTTATGTTATTGTTTGAAACTATCCAAAGATGTATTGACACTAATGCTATCAGAATCACCGACTTACACATCGCAGCCATGTCTATTTGGTCATTCATGCACGGATTAGTCTCCCTGAAAATTAGAAATCGTTTTCAAAAATTTGGAGAAGGTGATGTAGATGAATTAATGAGAAATTCGGTTGACCAAATGATACAATTATTAAAAAATGAATAATCCAGCTTTAGAGTTTTTCAAAAATAATATTGGCAAAAGTGCCTCAGAAGTTAGCCCTTCTCCTTTTGGACGTTGGTTAAATGGAACGTTGACTATCGTGGAAGAAGGTTCCCTAACGGTAGAGTTTATCGTGCGTACAGATATGTGTAATCCTGCTCATATACTTCACGGAGGCGTTGCCACGAGCATTTTAGATGATGTAATTGGTATGACTGTTTTCTCAATGGGAAGCCAAATTTTCTATTCAACGGTCAATTTGAGTGTTGATTTTTTGTTTGCGGCAAAGCCAAATGAAAAACTAACGGTAAAATCTAACATTGTAAGAATGGGCAAAAAAATTGCTCATGCTGAAGGTGAAATCCGCAACGAAACAGGGCAAATTATTGCCAAATGCACTACCAATTTGGTAGCAACAAGCAACGTAATTAAGTAGGTATGAGATATTAGGTCGTAGATAGTAGGTAGTAGTTATTAGGTCAAGAAATTGTGCTTTTGCAAATTTTTACCTCATAACTTCTACCCCATACCTACTACCAAATAACTCATACCTAAAAAAATACCCTAACACTAAACACTGTTCAGTAATTAATTTATGTTTATGAAAAAGATATTGATTTTTCTATTAATGGGGTTTGGGAGTTTTGGGCAATCCGACATCCTAAACAATTATGTTCAAGAGGGTTTAAAAAATAGTCAAACCTTAAAGCAACAAAGTTTTCAGTTACAAAAAGCTGTTTTTGCTCTAAATGAAGCAAAAACATTATTTAAGCCAAATATCAATTTTAATACTACACTTTCAACAGCACAAGGTGGTCGAAAAATTGAAATTCCAGTCGGAGACTTGGTAAATCCAGTTTACACAACGCTCAATGCTTTGACACAAACCAATGCTTTTCCGCAAATTCAAAATACCTCAGAGCAATTAGTTCCGAAAGATTTTTATGATATGCGTGTAAAGACAACAATGCCACTGCTCAACGCTGAATTGAAGTATAATCAAGCGATAAAAAATGAGCAAATCTCTTTACAACAAACTGAAATTCAAGTCTATAAGCGTGAATTAGTAAAAGATATAAAATTGGCGTATATCAATTATCTGAAAGCTACGGAGGCTCTTAAAATCTACCAAAACACGCTTAAACTTTTACGAGAATCTGAAAGAGTAAATGAAAGTCTTATCAAAAACGGCTCGGCAAATCCAACGGTTTTAGTACGTACTCGCAACGAAATTTCAAAATTCGATGCCGAGATTGATGCTGCCAGAGGAAATCAAAAAAATGCGGCTGCTTATTTTAATTTTCTACTCAATCGTGATTTTTCGGAGAAAATAACCCTTGATAGTTTGGGAAAAGAAGGCTTAAAATTTGACTTAGCCGACGGTCATCGAGAAGAATTAGACAAAATCAAGACAGGTATTGAAATTAACCGCCAGATTTTGGGACTTAATCAGTCATATAAAAAATGGAAAATCGGAGCATCTTTAGACGTAGGTTCGCAAGGACGTTTTGCCCAAATTGCTGGTGCTGACAAAAACTTCATTTCGCCCAATGCTTTCGTTTTATTAGGAGTTTCATTTGACTTACCTGTATATTCTTTTGGACGTAATCAACTGAAAATCAAACAGTCTGAAATGGAAATCGCCTCATTAGATGCTCAAATGCAACAAGTGAGAAACCAGTTAGATTTACAAGCAGAAATGGCAAAAAACTCCTTGAATTCAGCCAAAGAAATTTATGAATCGAAAGCATCGCAGGTTTCAACATCAGAAAGATATTATCGTGATATGATGCGAAGATACAAGGAAGGAAATTTGAACTTTATTGAGTTGTTGGATGCCCAAACCCAAATAACAACGGCTCAATTACAACAATCCATTTCTCTGTTTGATGTCTGGACAAAATGGGTAGAATTGGAGCGTGCGAAGGCGAGTTTTCAATTATAAATATACAATCGTGATGGCACGCAGATAACGCAGATACTTCGTAACGCAGATTTTCGCAGATTTTTATTCTGAAAATTCAATGAAATGTTTAATCGAATAAATAAGTGTCAATTTTTAAAAATCTGTGAAAATCTGCGTTGCCGCAGGCATCTGCGTCATCTGCGTGCCAATAGCCAATATTTTTCAATCATAAAATACTTTAAACATGAAAAAAATATTCATACCATTATTCCTAATTCTTTCACTATTAGCAAGTTGTGGAAAGAAAAAGGAAGTCAAAAAAGCTTTAGTTGAAGACGATATCATTGCCGTGAAATTGGTAGATGTATCACACGCCAACTCAACCGAAGCCATCAAAACTTCGGGGTTAGTTGGGTCATTACAAGAAGCTCATCTTTCTTTCAAAACGGGTGGAATCATTGAGAAAATCTTTGTAAAAGAAGGACAAAACGTTAAAAAAGGTCAATTATTGGCAACCTTAAATCTTACAGAAATCAACGCTCAGGTGCAACAAGCCAGCGAAAGTGTGCAAAAAGCAGAACGTGACTTAAAACGAGTTACCAACCTTTACCGTGATTCGGTAGCCACTTTAGAGCAAGTACAAAACCTAACCACCGCCCTAAGCGTAGCGAAGCAATCGCTTGAGATTGCTTCCTACAACCAAGGGTATTCCAAAATTTATGCTTCTAATAATGGCGTGATTGTCAAGAAATTGATGAATGAAGGCGAATTAGCAGGGCCAGGCACATCCGTATTTTTCATGAATGCTTCGGGTGCTAACGACTGGGTTATCAAGGTAGGTGTGGCGGATAAAGACTGGACACGCTTACGTATGGGTGACCGTGCCACCGTAAAATTAGACGCTTTTCCTGAACAAATTTTTACCGCCACAGTCTCCAATCTTTCACAAGGGGCAGACCTAAGTTCGGGTTTGTATCAAGCTGAATTGAAATTGAATACACAAGGCAAAAAAATGGCAACTGGTCTTTTCGGTAATGCTCAAATTATGCCCTCAGTTATTCAAAAACATACAACAATTCCGATTGAAGCCCTCGTGGAAGGTAATGGAGACGAAGCCTCTGTATATGTTGTTGAAAATGGGAAAGCCCGAAAACTAATCGTTCAATTAGCTGGTGTAGATAACACCAAAGCCTTCATTATGAGTGGATTATCAGGAGTTTCACAAATAATAACAGATGGTTCAGCGTATTTGGTTGAAGGTAGCAAAGTGAAGGTGGTAAAATAAAAATTGTTTTCAAAAATCATTATGAAAATCTCTGAATTCTCAGTAAAAAACTATCAATTCACGCTCGTCGTGTTTTTGGGCATATTATCTATTGGTATTTTCTCCTTGTTTAATATGCCACGTGGCGAAGACCCCGAATTTGCTTCGCCCCAATTTGGCGTTACCGTCATTTATCCAGGTGCCTCACCCAAAGACGTAGAAGAACTCGTGGCGGATGTTGTTGAGAAAAGGCTCAATGAATTAGACAACATGGACAGGGTGAGAAGTACCATCGTGGACGGTGCGGCAGTCTTCCAAGTTGAGTATGATTTTTCGTCTGACCCAGAGGAAAAATATCAGGAAATTGTGCGTGAAATGAACGCCGTGCGGAAGGAATTACCCGCTGACATTCTGGATATTCGTATCGAACGCTACCAACCCGATGGCGTAAATATTTATCAATTTGCTTTAGTTTCGGAAAATTTACCGTACAATAAATTAGAAAAATACGCCGATGATTTAGAAAATCGTTTAGAAAAAGTACCTGCTCTGAAAAATATCAAATCATGGGGATTTCCTAAACGTAAAATTTCGGTAGAACTCAATTTAGACAAATTAGCCCAAGATAAAATTCCGCTAAATCGAGTTTTGGGAGCAATTCAGTCCGAAAGTGTCAATATTCCAGGCGGTTCGGTCAATCTTGCTACCAAAAAATTTAACGTCAAAACTTCTGGTAATTATAAAAATCTTGATGAAATCAAAAATACAATTGTTTTTACCAACGGTACAAAAATTGTCAATCTGAAAGACATTGCAGAAGTAAAATACGACTACGAAGACGAAACGCACAAAACCCGTTTGAACGGACATCGAAGCGTATTTGTAACGGCTTGTCAGAAATTTGGGCAAAATATCATCAAAGTTCGGTCACAAGCCGACCCTGTGGTTGAAGAATTCAAAAAGACACTTCCTCCATCTGTGGATTTGGTAAAAGTTTTTGACCAAGCCGAATCCGTTCAAAAGCGTTTAGCTCGTTTTGCTAAAGATTTCGGAATTGCTATCTTGCTGGTTCTCATTACGTTACTACCATTGGGTTCACGAGCAAGTTTGGTAGTGATGATTTCCATACCGCTTTCATTAGCCATCGGACTTTCACTTTTATACATTTTAGGCTTTACCATTAATCAACTTTCAATCGTAGGAATGATTGTGGCATTAGGAATTTTAGTAGATGACTCCATTGTAGTTGTGGAAAACATTGAGCGTTTCCTACGCATGGGCATACCACGCAAACAAGCTGCGATTGATGCTACTAAACAAATCAGTTTGGCGGTAATTGGTTGTACTGTACTTTTGATTTTTGCCTTTTTGCCCGTTGCCAATTTACCCGAAGCCGCAGGAAAATTCATTAGAAGTTTGCCAATGGCAGTAAGCGTTACGGTTTTGGCTTCAATGGTTGTGGCATTGACCATCGTTCCATTTTTATCAAGTGTTATCTTAAAAAACCATGAAAATCCAGAAGGGAATTTTATTTTAAGAGCTTTGAAAAAACTAATTTCAGCCACTTATGGACGTTTAATGGACTGGTGCTTAAAACATCCAAAAACAACTTTAACAGTAGCTTTGGGCGTATTTTTCGGCGTAATGTTTATCGCAAAACTCTTTTTAGGATTCTCACTTTTCCCTACTTCCGAAAAACCAATGTTTCTTGTGAACATCAGTACGCCCGTAGGAACAAATTTGCAAACAACCGATAAAGTTGTCCGTTTTGCAGAAGAAGAATTAAAGAAAGTACCCGAAATCAAAAACATTGCGTCAAATATCGGAAGAAGTAATCCACGAGTTTATTACAACGTAATTGGAGCTCCTGAGACTGAAAATTTTGCTCAACTATTTGTTCTCTTGGAAGACATGGAAACACAAGAGAAAAAGGATATTATCGACCAACTCAGGGGGAGATTGCTCAATTATCCAAATGCTAAAATCGAGGTAAAAGACTTTGAACAAGGTCCTCCATTAGAAGCCCCTTTAGCATACAGAATCTTCGGGGATAATCTGGATAGTTTAAGAATTGTGGCAGGACAAATTGAAAAAATATTAGCGAACCAAACTGGTACAATTTACATTGATAACCCACTCAAAGTACAACCAACCGATTTTAGAGTAATTGTCAACAAAGAAAAAGCAGGTCTTTTAGGCGTAAATACTTCTGATATTGACCGTATGGTTCGTTTGGGAATTGCGGGTTTAAATGTAGGAACTTTCAGAGAAGATGGACAAACCGATGATTATAATATAAATGTTTCAATACCACGAAGCAATATAAAACAAGATTTTAGTGTATTTTCTAATTTGTACGTCAATAATGTTTTGGGAACGGCAATTCCGTTAAAACAATTGGTTGAAATTAAGTTTGAAACCTCGCCTACCCAAATCAGACATTACAATAAAGAACGATATGTAACCGTTGCGGCTTTCTTGAAATCGGGTTTCAATACCTCACAAGTCAATCAAGAAGTCATTAAAAAGTTAAATGCGTTTAAATTTCCGAAGGGATTTTCGTACAAAGTAGCGGGCGAAGCAGAAAATGCAGAAAAATCTTTTGGAGGCATAGGGGTAATCATCTTGATAACTGTCTTCGGTATGATAGCCATTTTGATTCTTGAGTTTGGCAATTTCAAATCGACCCTCATCGTACTTTCTGTGATTCCTTTGGGAATTGTTGGAGCAATTTTAGGACTCCTCATTGCAGGCGAAACACTTGGCTTTACCTCAGTCATCGGTTTTATTGCACTGATAGGAATAGAGATTAAAAACTCCCTCCTACTCGTAGATTTTACCAATCAATTACGTGAAGAAGGCATGGAACTCGACGAAGCCATCCATCAAGCAGGAGAAATTCGTTTCGTTCCAATTTTGTTAACTTCATTTACAGCCATCGGAGGATTAATTCCTTTGGTAATAGAATACTCAGATTTGTATTCGCCCTTAGCCATTGTGTTAATTGGCGGTATAACCAGTTCAACTTTGTTAGCCAGATTGGTTACACCCGTAATGTATAAACTTTTGCCCCCAACAATAAACAGGCATTAGGAATTAACTGAATCTTAGAAAAGTTAAATATTCTTAATTTTCGTTTTCTAATATCTGTTTGAGGCATATTTATTCATTGCAGTAAAAAATTACCGTTTTAATGGCACTAAATTTTAATAATACTCGTTTAATAAAGAAATATCGTCAAAAACATTAAACTCCTCAGCACAATGAAATTCAATACAAGCACTTTGACTCAATTTTTATCACGGAATTTTTATATTAATCCGAGATTAATCGCACCCCAAAAACGTTTCTACGCAGACTTGGGAATGAACTCATTGGAATTTTTAGAGGTAGTAGTTTATTTAGAAAATACCTATGGCATCACTTTGCCAGACAACGAAATAGATAAAGTTCAAACTATCAGACAACTATCAGAATTGATAGAAGCCAATTTGATAGCCGTAGAAGCATAAGAATACATTTTAGTGGTAGAGGGTTCAAGGCTTAGACAGATTGTCTAAGCCTTTTTTTGTGTGGGTTATATCCCCAAAATCTAAATATTTGCTCAAAAATTTGCGTGTGAATATACCTTTATTTATTTTTGACAAAATTAGTCCAAAATAATATTTCCAAACACTCCAACAATGCAAATAATACAGCATGAAACTTTTGGGGAATTGATACGACATTGCCGTGAGGAGAAAAACCTGCCTTTGCGAAAAGTAGCGGCGGTTTTGGATGTGGATACCAGCACACTCTCGAAGATGGAGAAAAATCTCCGTCATCCGAACCGTGAACACATCGAAAAATTAGCGGAACTCTTCGGGTTGAACACTGAAGAATTACGTTTAGCATTCCTCTCCGACCGTGTGGCGTATCAATTAGCTCAAGAACCCATCTCTGAGCAAGTGCTTAGAGTTGCCGAAGAAAAAATCAAATACATTCGCTCTAAAAACACTGTACAAGGGGTTTTGGAGTTTTAAATTATGGAAAATATGAGTTATTTAATGAATGTTGATTCTGATGTATTAGAAGAACCACAATTAGCTGTGTTTCCTGAATATAATTTGTCTCTCCAAAAGAAATTACCGATTGTTAAAGTATTACCAAAAGAAAATCAGATTAAAGAATTTGAAAATGTTGGAAAATACTGCAAATTAGGAAATGGTGATTGTGTTTCTTTAATGAAAGCAGTTGAAACAAACTCTGTGGATTTAATGATTACAGACCCTCCTTATAATCTTGGAGAATTTATGCACGATAGAAATACTAATCTTGTAAAAATGAGAGACAATCACTTTGCGTATTCAGGTTGGGATGATTTACCTTATGATGAATGGTATAAAAGTATGGAAGATTTTTTTTCTGAAAGTAATAGAGTTTTAAAGAAAAAAGGTTCAATGCTTATGTTCATGTCTTTGATTAAAGTTGAATCAATTATACAATTAGCTCAAAAATATAAATTCTATTATAAAACAGTTGGTGTTTGGCATAAGACGAATCCAATGCCACGAAACATGAATTTACACTTTGTTAATTCAACGGAATGTTGGCTATATTTTATAAATGAAGGCACTACTGGAACATTTAATAACAATGGGAAAGTAATTCATGATTACGTGCAGTCGTCTATTACACCTGCGGGAGAAAAAAAAATGGGAAAGCATCCCACTCAAAAACCCGTAAAACTTATTAATCATTTTGTCAATATTTTATCCAATAAAGGAGATGTAATTATTGACCCTTTTATGGGAAGTGGTTCAACAGGAGTAAGTTGTGAATTATTGGAGCGTAATTTCATTGGTATTGATTTAGAAGAAAAATACTATGAAATTGCTAAAAGTAGAATATTAAACTCGCATAAGTTATAATGAAAGTAATTGATTTGTTTGCTGGAGTCGGAGGATTATCGCAAGGTTTTATTAAAGCAGGATTTGAAATAATACTTGCCAATGAATATGATAAAGAAATAGCAGAAGCCTATAAATTTAATCATAGAAATACAAAAGTAATAACAGAAGATATTAGAGACGTAAATATAGCTGATTGGCTACCTTATTTAGAACAAGCAGATGTAGTTATCGGTGGTCCTCCTTGTCAGGGATTTTCTCAAAAGGGAAAAAGAATGAATATTGACGATGACAGGAATTTCATGTTTAAATATTTTATTGAAGTTGTTAAATTAGCTCGTCCAAGATTTTTCTTACTTGAAAATGTACCAAATATTACCACAACTTCTGATGGTTTTTTCAAGAATCAAATAATAGAAGAGTTTAATAATTTAGGATACGAAGTAACAAATAAGGTTTTAAATTCTGTCAATTTTGGTGTTCCTCAACAACGCAAAAGAGCTTTTTTTTTAGGACAATTTGGCAAACTTGATATAGAACTACCTTTGACAAATGACAAAAGAACATCTGTAAAAGATGCTATTTATGATTTGCCTTTTATTCAATCAGGTGAAGGTAAAGATTTCTATGAATATGACGGAAAACCGCAGTCAGATTATCAAAAACTGATGCGGAATAAGTCTAAGGGAATTTATAACCACTTTGCAACAAAACACTCAAAAATTGCATTAGAACGTCTTTCTTTAATCCCAAAAGGTATGGGAAAAGAAGTTTTACCACAAGAACATCGTACAAAATCAATTTATAGCGGTACTTGGTCAAGATTGAAAGAAGATGAACCAGCAGCTACAATTACTACAAGATTTGATACTCCTTCTTCTGGTTTATTCACTCACCCGATTCTAAATAGATGCTTAACTGTAAGAGAAGCAGCAAGAATACAATCTTTCGATGATAATTTTATTTTCACAGGTAATAAATCGTCTCAAATGAAACAGGTAGGTAACGCTGTGCCTCCATTAATGGCTTTCGAAATAGCAAATAGGATTTCAACAATATTAAAACAATCGAAATGAAACTTTACCCTAATGCAACAAAATATAGAGAAGACCTTAATCTTAGACAAGGTATAAAATCTTCATTACCAGAAATGAAAGCATTAATTGCACTTTCATTTGTACTGTACGAAGTAAATAATCGTAAATCAAATATTGCCTATAATCAAGAAAATTCTATTACGGGAGTTACTAAAATAAAAGATGATATTAAAAATAAAGTCGCACGCTTTTTTACTCTCCAAAATCTTAATACTAATGCAACTACACAAAAGGTAAATATTGTAGAAGAAATTAATAAAAATCCTCTGTTTACAGCTCAATTAGAAGCCTTACAAGTTTCATTACAGTTATTTTTAAAATTTTGTACCATTGATTTTGTAGCAGATTATCCAGCAACAAAAGAACGTACAGGAGGTGGGAGGTATGAAAAAATGCTAAGTTTTTCAACCAATCTTGATTTGCTTCACTTGGTGTTAGCAGATGATGAGGATAAATTATCAGATAATGTAAAAAACATTCTTTGGAACTGGATTACGGGTGAGACAGATTTTAATGAGAACAAATATATTCTTGATAAAATTAAGTATTTCCTAACCATACTGACAGAAGAAACAAAATTCAAAATTAGAAAAGAGGGAGGGGATGAATTATATTTTCAACAAGAAGGAATTTATGAAATATTAGTAGATGGAAATACTGTTATTGAAAAAGATTTTCACGAACCAGTTGGTCCATTTAGAATATTCAAATCATTTATTAACAAAGACTTACACAGATATATCAGAGAAGGGAAAGCAGGTTTTGAAGGAAAATTATCACAAGAAGAATTAGAAAATCATTTACTAAAAGTAGGAACAACATTAGATTTAATTCCACGAAGAATTACAATTTTTGAAGATAATATTTCTGAAAAACCCAATCCCACAACCACATCAACCAACCTAACCCCAAAACAAAAAATCTACTTCGGTTCGCCAGGTACGGGAAAATCAACGGCAATGCAAAATTTTGCAGATGAAAACGATTTAAAAGTTATCCGTACTACTTTTCATCCCGATACAGATTATCATTCCTTCGTGGGTGGCTACAAACCCGTGATGAAAGACGACAAAATCACCTATCAGTTTGTCCCACAGGCATTTACGAAAGCTTACGTGCAGGCGTACCTAAACCCAGATAAGAATTACCTCTTGGCAATTGAAGAAATAAATCGGGGTAATTGTGCTCAAATCTTCGGGGATTTATTCCAATGCCTTGACCGTAATCCAGACGGCTATTCATGTTATCCTATTGATGCTAATGCAGATTTGGCTAATTATTTAGCATCGCAGGGTTTAGAAAATTCTGAAGAACTGGTTTTACCACATAATTTACTGATTTACGCCACAATGAATACCTCTGACCAGTCGCTTTTCCCAATGGATGCAGCCTTCAAACGTCGTTGGGATTGGCAATACGTACCGATTGAATTTAATGGAAAAGCCAATGAAATTAAGATTGTCTTTGATGATGAAACGCAATATTCTTGGCGTTCATTTATTGAAAATGTAAACGAAAAAATCAAGGAAATTACCAAATCAGAAGATAAAAAGATAGGTGTTTATTTTGTGTCTGTTGATGATGACAATACCATTTCCTTATCCCAATTCCAAAACAAAGTAATGTTCTATTTATGGTCAGAGATTTTCAAAGACGAACACCAATCAGCCGATAGTATTTTCAAATACAAAAATTCAGACGGAAATGAAACAGACTTCACTTTTAATGAACTCTTTGAAAGTGAAGGACTTATAAAACTAAAAGGGTTCATGAATTATCTACTAAAACCTATTCAATGAAAATCATCATCGAAGAATACGCCTACGACTTATCTTTAATTTCGCCCATTCTGAGCGAACGATATTACGTTCCCCTTCAAAATCAGCGTTGTAAGGTTAATTATATCGGTTACTATTTTGAACCCGATATGAACGAACCCGTCATGATTTTACCGAAGGTTTTTATTGAAAATAATCAGGTATTCGGGAAATATAGCCCCGAAGATATTTTTGATTTAAGCCATAATCCAGATATTCGAGAATCCTTGCGAAAAGAGAAGAAATTAGACTTTCTTTTCAGCATCACCACATGGCATTATTTAGCAATTCGCCAGTTTCAAAAACGTCAGCAAGCTAATACTATTACCGAAAGTAGTGACTTAGCCAATGTCATTTCAACGTTGGGAGAAAAAGATGTGACGGAATTGGATTTAATCCAGAGTATTATCCGCTTCAATCGTGAAAATCAGGCTCTGTTTACCTTCATTAAAAAGACTAATTCAGCCCAAAATCAGCAAGTAAGTTGGCACAAAACCATTGCCAAGAAAATGCCAACGCTACAAAATGGTTCGCCCGTGTATGTGGACACACTTACAAAGCAAAAAACGATTAATTATGATGAAGAGTTATTAGTAATTTTATCTTCGGTGCTAAGCTATTTTAATAAAAAATATTATTTTCAAATCGCTACAAACCAACTATTTACACCCTACAAAGGCAGAGATTTAGAAAACCTAATGAAGTGTGGAATGGTGATTTTGAAGCAAATAAAATACAAATACTTTTCGGATAAATTATTGAAATTATGGGATTTATTGTATGCTTATTTCCTTCTTCAAGATAAAATAAAGAGTAAAAAACATCACAAAGAAATCGTTTTGGTTCGAGACTTCAATATCGTTTTTGAAGACATGATTGATACGCTTTTATCAGAGCCAAATTTACCTTCACACCTCAAAAATCACAAAGACGGCAAAGAGATTGACCATATTTACCCTTATCAAGATTTATTGACGAGCCAAGACCAAATTTACCATATTGGAGATAGTAAATATTACAAAGACACGACCACGACAGGTCAAAATGCCATTGCCAAGCAATATACCTACGCAAAGAATGTAATTCAGTACAACATTGACGTATTGAATGAAAAAGGGGCTTTAGAGAATAATATTCGCTACCGTGACGAACTGACGGAGGGGTATAATATCACGCCAAATTTTTTTATCAGTGCGGTGCTTAATGATAGCTTAGATTTTCAGAAAGAAGGCTTAAAATACAAAAGTGATTTCAAACAAAATAATCATTTCAAGGATAGGCTTTTTGATAGAGATACGCTCATTTTACAGACCTATAATATCAATTTCTTGTTTGTACTTAACGCCTATATAGCCAATAATCAATCACAAAGAGATAAATTCAAAGGTTCTGCCAGAAGTTTATTTCGTAAGAAAATTGTGGAGTTTTTAGATAAGAAATATAATTTCTATACCATAAAACCAGAAGGAAATTTAGAAGACTTTGTCGTAAAGAACTTTAGATTTTTATCAGGAAAAATGTACCGTCCTTCGGGTTGGGAAGATAGACTTCTATTGGCTTTTGAAAAAGGTAATGATAACGAAAAGTTAGAAATTGTAAGAGGGGAGATTTCGAAGTATCAAATTAGTTAATAAAAACAAAAAGGAGCAAACATCAATTGATATTTGCTCCTTTCGGATAATGGTACCGGGGACGGGAATCGAACCCGTACGAACTTACGTTCACAGGATTTTAAGTCCTGCGTGTCTACCAGTTCCACCACCCTGGCATGAATCTGAGCCGAAGCCCTTCATCTTAAACTTAAAAAGCACCTAAAGGTGCTTCATTTAAGCTGAGCGAAAGACCGGGTTCGAACCGGCGACCTCAACCTTGGCAAGGTTGCGCTCTACCAGCTGAGCTACTTTCGCATATTGTTCTGGTGAATTGTGGTACAAAATTAGTGCTTTCATTTTTTGTATGCAAGTATTTATTGAAAAAAAAATGAAGAAAATTTGTAAATATACTCATAAATACCTGATTATGTTTTGTTTATAACAACCAATAAATTTTAAAATATTTTCAAATACCCTTCCGCAAAAGGAGGAAAGATAGGTTTTAAAGGTGTTTTTAGATAGTTTTACAATTATATAAAACATTTTTATGTACAAATTTCTAACTGCTATCTTACTTATTTTTTTGTTTACTAATTGTTATGCCCAAGAATACACTCATTTTTCTTCTTGGAACAGAATTGTAGTTCAAAAAAAAATCAATAACCATTGGGAGTTCGTTGGCGATGTCCACATTCGTCGTCAAAATGATTTTTTATCTTCCTCAATGAGCCCTTTTTCATTGAAATTAATGGAGGGATACCGTTTTGCTACTTTTTATAAATATCATAATTTAACCTTTTCATTTGCTCCATTTTTTTTGCATACCTATCCTCTATATGGAAAGGTAAAAGATTTAAGCTCTGTCGCCAGAAGTGAACTCAGACCTTCTTTTTTTACAGAATGGTCAAAAAATTTAAGTGACAAGTGGAATTTTCGTTCTCGATTTGGTTATGAGTATCGTATTTTTAAAAGGGTTGATGACACTTGGGGAGACGAACAGGGGCGAGTTCGCTTGCGTTTGCAGATGAGATATAATTGGAATGGGAACAATACTATTTTTGTCAGTGAAGAACCTCTTTATAATATTCCTCCGCATTTACCTGCCAATTCTTTTAGTCAGAATCAGTTGTATTTTGCCTATAATCATAATTTTTCACCCCATTTTACGACCGAAGTAGGTTATATGTGGAATCATCGGCAAAGGGCTTCTTTGGTAGAATTTGATGAAGAGAATATTTTACAAACACATTTTATTTTTAAGCTCTAAGTCTATTTAATGAATGAGAGATTGAGTGATTTAGTGATTAGTTTGTCCGATATTCACTCAACCTTCCATTCACTAAATACACTACTCAATAACCACTCTCTTAGCGGTTCCGTCTTCTCCTTGTGTTACTGTTACGAACATTGTGCCTTTTACGTTTTTCTTCAAATCAACTTGTCCCATAAAGTCTCCTTGAAAATCTTTGATTTTTTGCGAACCTACTTCTTTTCCATTAATATCAGTGACGATTACATTCACATCACCTTTTTGTGGGGCAAAGAATTTAAGGTTTAATTTACTATCAAATGGCTTATTTGGATATATTTTGAGGGCTTTTACTGTTTTTGACTCATTCATAAAATCAAAATCTTTCATGTCTCCATCAAACTTAAACTTAAAATCTTTTACCATTGGCTCAAGCGAGCCTAAAAGCTTTTTGTGGTCAAAATCTTTAAATCTTTTTTCCATATCATTGCCAAAATCTTTGAAGAAAATAGTCATATCTTCATTATCGCCATCCAAATCTTTTTGAATTCTTTTGCCATCTTTATAGATTTCTACTCTTTTTTTCTTCGTGCCTTGTGGAGCATTGTGTGAAAATGGACGGTCATCATCATTTTCTGACCTCATCCCTGCCCCTTCTCCATCTTTATTAATTTTGATTCTGATATGTTTGCGTTCGCCATTTCCAGAAGCTGTTAAAAGCGAATCTGAAATATGATTGATGAGTTTATCTTTTTCGTCGGCACTCATTCCTTCAACATTATAACTACGGTCGAAAATCTCTTTTTTACCATTTTCCGACGACTCAATATGGATTTTAAGTTGCCCGTTTTTTTCTTCAATATTTTGAGAAACGTTTTTTTGTGCCATTGCCGACACTCCCAAAGTGAGTAATAAAGCGGATATGATTATTTTTTTCATTGGTATATTTGGTTAAAATATTATTCGTTTAATTCACAGAAAATATTCCTGTGCTACTTATTCAGCAAAGAAACGAAGCATCCTCAATATCAATTCTTTATCTACTGTTAAAAGATGTTAAAGAGCATACAAGAGGTATTTTTTACATTAATTTTACTGACGAATTATAGACACAAAAAATTTTAGAATGTTGCAGAAAAGGTATTAGGTTTTTGGTATTAGGTGTCAGTTAGAAATTATTTCGTCAAAAACTAACCCCTAAAACCAAACACCTAACCCCTAATTATAAAATGACCAAACAGAAAATACGATATATCATTGCTTTGATGACCTTTGCATTATTAGGCTTGATTGCCTTTCAAATGTATTGGCTTGGCTTTACGGTACGCTCAAAAAATGACCAGTTTGGGAGTGACGTACGTGATGCTATGCAACAGGTTGTCAGGAAATTATCTCAACAAGAGATGTACTATTTTATGCAACGAAAAATAGCTTCAGAAGAAAACAAAAAGCAATTATTGGCGATTTCAAAGCCTGCCATAGAAAGTGTAAAAGCCAAGCAAAATAAACCCCAATCAATTGCTTCGAAAAATCCAAGTGTTGCGATGAATTTGGGCAAAATGACTGAGAAGCAATTTCCATCGGATATTTTAGTTTCAAAAGGCGTAGAAATTCTGCCAAATGGTGAAATCAGAGAGCATCAAGAGTTTTCTATTGACTTAAAAGATGAAGATGTTCTAAGCCTAATGAGTGGACAGAAGCAATTGGATGATATTTTTGGAGAAGCCATTCAACGCCATAATATGATGGTTGATGATTCGGTGAAACGTTATCAAGAATTAGCGGCTAAAAAGAAGAAAATTAAGCGTAGTCCACACATTGACCGCCACCAACAATTTGAAGAAACGGCCCAAAAAGTAAAAAATAAGGCTGAAATGGCGAAGGAAGTTTTTAACGATTTCCTGTTTACCAAACGAAGTATTTACGATAGAATCAATTATCAGATTTTGGATTCTTTGTTGAAATACGAAATCAAAATGAAGGGCATTGAAATTCCATTTGAGTATGGAATTAGTAGCTTAGAAAATCCGACTTACTTACATTATGCCTCGTCGATGAAATATAAAATGACGGGTTTAAAAAATGATAAAGATACTTACACTGTCAGTCTTTTCCCGAACGATTATAGTAATTCAGAGAACTATTTAAGGGTGTATTTCCCCAATCAAGACCGTTACATTATTCGCAATATTTGGATGATGTACGCTACTTCATTACTCTTGATTTTGGTCGTTTTGGGTTGTTTTTATGTAGCGGTTAGCACAATTTTGAAGCAAAAGCAATTGGCAGATATTAAAAATGACTTCATCAATAACATGACGCATGAGTTTAAAACGCCAATTTCTACCATTTCATTGGCAACTCAAATGCTTGGCGATGAATCCGTTGCGGCAAGTCCAACGATATTTAAACGTTATTTAGGCATTATTCAAGATGAAAACAAACGACTTGGCTCGCAAGTTGAAAAGGTTTTGCAAACTGCCCAAATGGAACGTGGAGAGGTTCAATTGAAATTAGGCACGGTAAATGTGCATCAAATTATTGAGCGAGTTTTGGAAAATATTAGTCCCCAAATTGAACTTCGAGAAGGAATAATTGACGTAGATTTACAGGCAGAAAACGTAGAAATTCAAGCGGATGAAGTGCATTTAACCAATATCCTTTTTAACCTTTTGGATAATGCCAATAAGTATTCGCCCGAAAAACCAATCATCAAAATCACGACGGAAGACACCGAAAAGGGTCTTTCTATCAAAGTAAGCGATAAAGGAATTGGTATGGCAAAGGATTCTATCAAGCAAATTTTCGAGAAATTCTACCGTGTACCTACGGGCAATGTCCACGACGTAAAAGGCTTCGGCTTAGGATTGAGTTACGTAAAAAAGATGGTGGAAGAACATCATGGGAAAATTAATGTGCAAAGTAAATTGGGCGAAGGAAGTGAGTTTGAGGTGGTGTTGCCTGTGTAAATTATGCGTTAAAAACGCAAAACCAAACCCAATGGCAAATTGGAGTGAGTAAGTTTCCTCAATAATTGATTCGTTTTATCGTATTTGAAATTAATCATGCAATTCTATACAAAAAATCATAAATTGCATGATTAATTTCAAAAACCATGATTGAGAGAAGTCAAAAAGCTCAAATAGAAAAACTCATTAAACATTTCCCAGCCGTTGGAATTGTGGGGGCGAGACAAGTAGGAAAGACTACTTTGGTCAAAAACTTAGAGCCTGTTTTGGATAAACCTTGTGTTTATTTTGATTTGGAGTCACCCAGAGTCATGGCTCAATTGAAGGAGAATCCAGAATGGTTTTTATCTCAATATCAAGACAAAACCGTTATCATTGACGAAGTACAATTGATGCTTGAATTATTCCCCTTGCTTCGTTCTCTAATTGACGAAAACCGAGTGGCTGGTAGGTTTATTTTATTGGGTTCAGCATCGCCTACTTTTTTGGCAAATAGTGCCGAAACGTTAGCGGGCAGAATTGCTTATTTAGAATTGCCACCGCTGCAGTTTTCGGAAATAATTTCATCAGATATTGACCTTAAAAAACATTGGTTCAGAGGTGGTTTCCCAGATGCTTTATTAGCTCCCGATGATGACATTTGGGCTTTGTGGCAAGAGAATTTTATCAAGACATACATCACAAGAGATTTGGTTAATCTCGGACTGAGCCTTAGCCCGACTTTGCTTTATAATCTCATGCTTATGCTTACGGGAGTTCATGGTTCAACCTTGACTTATAGCGATTTAGCCAATTCATTAAACGTCAATGTAAAAATAATTACCCAAACCCTTGACGTTTTAGAGCAAGCATTTTTGATTCGTAGATTGCAGCCTTGGTTCGTAAATATCAGTAAAAGAGTCGTTAAAAGTCCTAAATTGTATTATCGTGATTCGGGAAATTTACATTATTTGTCTAACGTTTTTGACTATGATTCTTTGTTGAGAAATAAACTCATCGGACACTCGTGGGAAGGCTACGTGATTGAGCAAATTTGTAACGCATTGCATAGTTCCATAAAACCCTATTTTTACCGAACTTCCAATCAAGCTGAAATGGATTTGGTATTAGTAAAAGGCATTACACCCGTGGTATCCATTGAAATCAAATTATCATCCGCTAATTCCTTAACCAGAGGTACAACCGAAGCATTAAACGATTTAAAAACCGAACATAATTTTGTAATTACTACGGAAGGAGGAAACTATTTCACTCGTCCAGAATGGAAGGTTTGTAATTTGGGAGAAATTATGGTGAATTTGGCAGATTTAGGGCTTTTAAATAAAATATCGGAATTATCTACTATTTGTCGCAAGACAAAATTAGACCACGGATAGAACAGATAAAACAGATTTACACTGATTTTTCTTTAAATTTATCCGTGTAAATCCGTTGAATCAGTACAAGCTGTGGGCTAATTTTATTCTGCGACAAATTGTAGATAGTTCCGTAAAATATATTAAAAATCAAACCAAATTTAACAAAATGACTAAGATTCTACTCGCCGAAGACGACCCAAATTTGGGAACATTATTGCAAGAATATTTGACCATCAAAGGTTACGAAACCACTTTGGCAAAAGACGGCGACGAAGCCCTCACGAAGTTCGTCCAACAACCTTATGACCTTTGTATTTTTGACGTAATGATGCCCAAAAAAGACGGTTTTACATTGGCAAAAGAAGTAAGAATGTCAGACCGAGATACGCCTATTATCTTTCTGACGGCTAAAGCTATGAAAGAAGACACACTTCAAGGTTTTAAATTGGGGGCGGATGATTATATGACAAAACCGTTTTCGATGGAAGAATTATTGGCTCGTTTGCAAGCAGTTTTACGAAGAAGTCAGAAGGAAGAACTACAAAATGAGAAAGTTACGAGCTTCAAAATCAGAGGTTTTGTCTTTGATTCTGAAAAACAAACGCTCATACACCATGACGAATCCCAGAAATTAACTGTCAAAGAATCGCAATTATTAAAGCTCCTTTGCGAAAATATGGGCAACTCCGTAAGCCGTAGCTTTGCCCTAAAAATGGTTTGGGGGGACGATACCTATTTCAATGCCCGAAGTATGGATGTTTACATTACTAAACTTCGCAAATTCCTAAAAGAAGAGCCTGAAATTCAAATAGTTAATGTTCATGGCGAAGGCTTTAAATTAATGGTTTAGTATATATCCTGATACTTCTGCATCGACTGAAAATATCGTTTGTAAATTATGGAAATCATGTTTTTCCTTGAATTTCCATTTTTACAACATACCTTTGTACCACAATCACAAAAAGGGGTGCCTCATAACAACGGGCTGAGATTATACCCATTGAACCTGATGCAGTATAATGCTGTCGAAGGGAATTTTGTTCAATCACAAAATTAATGGTTTTTTGTATGTTAAATCTGACTGGATTTGACTCCTTTGCCTGTCTTGAACTCAAATTCAAGCAATGAAAAACAGTAATCAGTTAGCAGTAAACAGTGAACAATCACTGGCTAACAACTACTTATCTTCTATTTTTTGCCGTTGTTTATCAATCGCAAATCTATTTTTTCTTACTGTTTGCTGTTTACTGCTCACTGTAAACTGTGCATTCGCTCAAGTTTCCATTTCTGGAAAAATCACCGATGCTGAAACAGGAAAGCCACTTGTTTCTGCTAACGTAATTTTAGAGAATACATCGAGAGGAACTGCCACCAATCAGCAAGGAATTTATACGTTGAAAAATCTCAAAAAAGGCTCATACGTTCTAAAAATCAGCTATTTAGGATTTTCGAAAATTTCAAAAACTATTGATTTACAGAAAGATGAAACGTTTAACTTTTCGCTTCAAAAATCAACTTTCGAGGCTGACGAAGTAGTTGTAAATGCTACTCGTGCCAATGCAAATTCGGCAATGGCATATTCTGACATCAGCAAAGAATATCTCCAAAAGCAAAATTTAGGGCAAGATATTCCACAATTATTGAACTTCACGCCATCGTTGGTCACTACTTCTGATGCTGGTGCGGGCGTGGGTTACACAGGTATTCGTATTCGTGGAACGGACGCAACTCGTATCAATGTAACGATTAATGGTATTCCGATTAACGATTCTGAGTCTCAAGGAACTTATTGGGTAAATATGCCAGACTTGGCAAGTTCGACAAACTCGGTACAAATTCAGCGTGGCGTAGGAACTTCTACCAACGGAGCAGGTGCTTTTGGGGCAACGGTCAATCTTTCAACTAACGAATTCAGAAAAGACCCTTACGCAGAAATTAATAACTCGATTGGCTCATTCAAAACTCGTAAAAGTACAATTATGGTTGGCTCTGGCTTATTGAATGGAAAATTTACCGTTGATGGACGTTTATCGAAATTGGTTTCTGACGGTTACATTGACCGTGCATCGTCTGATTTGAAATCATTTTACCTTTCGGGTGCTTATTTTGGCAAAAAATCTTTTGTGCGTTTAAATGTATTTTCGGGTAAAGAAAAAACGTATCAATCTTGGTATGGTTTGTCAGAAAGTGATTTATTAGTGAATCGCAAAATGAACTATTATACTTATCCAAACCAAACGGATAATTATCAGCAAGACCACTACCAATTGCTTTCTTCGCACGTTTTGGCTTCAAATTGGACTTTCAACCTTAACTTTCACTACACAAAAGGGGCTGGTTATTATGAAGAATATAAAGAAGAAGATAAGTTTTCGAACTACGGTTTACCAAACATCGTGAACGGAACAGAAACTATTAAAAAGACAGATTTAATTCGTAGAAAATGGTTAGATAATGATTTTTATGGCACAACGTTCTCGTTGGAATATCAAGGAAACAACAAAATTTCAGCGACTTTTGGCGGTGGTTATAATCAATATGATGGCGACCATTTTGGCGAAATTATTTGGGCAAAATATGCTCAAAATATTCCATTGGGACAACGTTGGTATGAGAATAATTCAATCAAGAAAGATTTTAATTTATACGGAAAAATCAATTATGCACTTGCTGAAAACTTAAATGCCTTTGCTGATTTACAGGTTCGTACCGTCAATTATAGCATGAAGGGAATTGCCAGCAAACTCCAAGATATTACACAACAGGTGGATTACTCTTTCTTCAATCCAAAATTTGGGTTAACCTATCAATTGAATAATTCATCAACCGTTTTTGGGTCATTTAGTGTTGGGAATAAAGAACCAAGTCGCCAAGATTTTGTAGATAATGCTCCTAAATATCCACAAGCTGAAACGCTTAACGATTGGGAAATTGGTTACAAAACTCAATTATCGAACGTTGCATTATCTGTAAATGGTTACATGATGAACTACAAAAACCAATTGGTTTTAACAGGAAAAGTAAATGATGTTGGTGAAGCTATCAGAATAAATGTACCCGAAAGTTACCGCATGGGTATTGAAATTGAAGCAGGCGTTCAAGTTATCAAAACCTTGAAAATCAATGCAAATGCTACATTTTCAAACAATAAAATCAAGAATTTTACGGAAATTGTGCCTAATTATGATGGCGATGCCGACGGTGTAAATCAATTTGCAGAAACAAATATTGCCTTTTCACCGAGTACAATTTTGGGTTCACAAGTTTTATTTACGCCTGTTAAAAACTTAGAATTTGGCTTTTTATCAAAATACGTTGGGAAACAATATTTAGATAATACCACCGACGACAAGCGTAAATTGAACGCTTATTTCACCAACGATTTAAGAGCCATTTATACCGTAAAAGGAAAAACATTGAAAGAGGTAAATTTCAGTTTCTTGGTGAATAATCTCTTCAATACTTTGTACGAATCTAACGGATATTCTTATAGTTATATTTATGACAAACAGACAATTACAGAGAATTATTATTATCCACAAGCAGGTACAAATGTGATGTTTGGGGTGAATCTGAAATTCTAAAGAATTAATACCTCTAATTATTTAGCTTAAATTTTAAGGCTCAAGTTTAATTACTTGAGCCTTTTTTTGTTAGCTCGCAATCCAAAATATATCCTATGTCGTAGATATGTTTGATTATTAGTTTAAAAATACATTATTAACATCATGGAAAGGATAAAAAAAATTCTGAAAATTTCAACTTATACCGTATTGTCTTTTTTCATCGCTTTGGTTGTTTATGCCAACTGGGAAGAGCCTTCTCTATCGGACAAACTTAACTTAAAGCCCATAGAATTAAGGGTTTTCACACTTAATAATGACGTTTCAACGGAAGACAGTTTACAGATTGCTAAAAATCTTGCTGATAATAAAGGAATAACCGCTTCAACGATTAATCCACAAGGAAAAACCATCAGTATTACTTATCACGCCGATGAAACATCTGAAAGCGAATTACAGAAAGCTGTGGAAGCAGAAAAATTTGAAGCTAAAAAAGTCGATTTCACAGCATTTAAAGGGCCACAATGCCCCGTTCCTTCTGAATATATTGATTTTATCATCAATACAAAAAAGGCTCTTTGTTTTAGATGAGTAATGGGCAACAAATCCTATTAATAGCATTTACTCCTCAGCGTTATAAAATTTTGCCTTAAAGTTTACTTCTGAAATTACTTTTTGACGCTAAAAACTTTGCCCGAGTTTTAAAATCATCGCAAATTTGGATAGAACGGGCTTATTCAAGTTTGTAATTAATTTTCTTATCATAACATGAAAAAATCAATGCAACTATGTGGAGCGTTCCTCATGGCAGGAACGTTATTGTTTACATCTTGCAAAAAAGAGGAAACAGCCGTTACTCCAACGCCAACTCTTTATGCACGCTTAGGTGGAAATCCTGCTATTTCGGCAGTAATTGACCAATTTATTGCTAACGTAGCGGGCGACGCACGTATCAACGCATTTTTTGCTGATGCTGCAGCTGACCCTGCTCGTTTGACTAAGTTGCGTAACAATCTTATTAATCAGGTGGGTATGGCAACGGGTGGAACAGAGAAATACACAGGTTTAGACATGAAAACTTCTCACAAAGGAATGGGAATTGAAGAATCTCATTTTAATGCTTTGGTAGAAGATTTGTCATTAGCTTTAGACAAATTCAAAGTTCCAACAACAGAGAAAACTGAATTATTAACTGCTTTGGCTGGTATGAAAGCTGACATCGTGGAAGGACCAACAACGCTTTATGCTCGTTTGGGTGGCAATGGAGCAATCACTGCTGTCATTGACGACTTTATCGGTAAAGTTGCCGCTGATTCACGTATTAACGCATTTTTTGCTGCTGCTGCTGCTGACCCAGCTCGCTTGAATCGTCTGAAACTGAACCTTGTCAATCAAGTTGGACAAGCTTCTGGAGGTCCAGAAAAATATTCAGGTCTTGACATGAAAACGGCTCACAAAGGCATGAAAATTACAGATGCTCAATTCAATGCTTTAGTGGAAGATTTACAGGCCTCTTTAGTGAAATTCAAGGTTGAATCAAGAACTAAAATTCAGTTATTAACCGCATTAGGTGGCATGAGAGCTGATATTGTAGGGCAATAATTATTGGTTGATTGGTTATTGGGGAATTGGTTATTGGTATTTGAGAAAGCTCATTTTGATTAACTATTTCGGTTATAAAATTTTAATTGCCTATCAATTAAACACTTACAAACATTTATTCCCCAATAATCAATAATACAATTAACCTATTCACCAATAACCCGTAACAAATCAACCAATAAACTGACTTTTGTCATATTGTACTATTTTAAGAGATACTACTTTCGAGAATTACATTTTCATCAACATAAAACTAACTATTTATACCTATTCTAAATTAGAAAACTACCTTAAAAATTACCTATCATTTCCCCTAAAAATATTCGTTCTTGTTGTAATTTTGCAGTCCAAACAATTTATATGAATTTGGAACTGTGCCAAACCATAATTGTTTAATTTTCAATGATTTAACAATTTACAAGCGTAAAATTAATTGTCATTATTGAATCGGAATCGTAAAGAATCATGCAAAATATATTCAAAGCGTTTAGTCTATCATATAAATCTGCTCCATTGGCAGTTCGTGAACAAGTCACTTTAACGGAAGGAGAAATAAAAGACTTTTCTCTGAAAATCAAGGACTTATTTGGAATCCAAGAGTGTTTGGTTGTTTCAACCTGCAATCGTACCGAAGTTTATTACACTTCTGAGCAAGATATTACAGCAGACGTAATCAAAGCATTACTTACCTACAAAGGTATTATTGACACTGAATCATATTTTGTACATTTCCAACAATTCAACCTTCAAGCAGATGCCGTTAAGCACCTTTTTGAAGTAGCAACTGGTTTACATTCACAAGTAGTTGGAGATTTACAGATTCCAAACCAAATCAAACATTCGTATCAATTTTCGGCTGATTTGAACATGGCTGGCCCATTCCTTCACCGTTTGATGCACACGATTTTCTTCTCAAACAAGAGAGTTGCTCAAGAAACTTCCTTCCGTGACGGAGCCGCATCTACTTCTTATGCTGCCGTTGCTCTTACCGAAGAAGTTACACAAAACATCAACAATCCAAAAGTTTTAATTTTAGGTTTAGGAGAAATTGGTATTGATGTTTGTCATAATATTGCTGACAAAGAATTTGCTGAAATTACGGTCATGAATCGTACCAGAGCAAAAGCGGAAGATATTGCTAAAGGAAATAATTTTAGAATTGCCGATTTTATTGAATTAGAAAATGAAATTAGAAGAGCAGACGTAATTATTTCATCAGTAATGATTGATAAACCATTGATTACGAAAGAATTAATGGAGAAAATCGGCATTCTTACTTTCAAATATTTTATTGATTTATCTGTTCCGAGAAGTGTAGAAGATAACGTAGAGGAAGTTGCGGGAGCATTAGTATATAACGTTGATAGCCTTCGTGAGCGTGCCGACGAAGCTTTACGCATTCGTTTAGCGTCCATTCCAGACGTTGAAAGAATTATCGACGAGGCGATTGTTGCCTTTAATGATTGGTCAAGAGAAATGGTTGTTTCTCCAACTATCAACAAACTCAAAAATTCATTAGAGCAAATCAGAAAAGAAGAAATTGCTCGTCATTTGAAAAACTTATCGCCCGAAGAATCAGAAAGAATTGAGAAAATCACGATGGGCATTGTTCAAAAAATCATGAAATCGCCCGTGTTGAATCTAAAAGCCGCCTGCAAACGTGGCGATGCTGACCAATTGGTAGATATAATTACAGAATTATTCGATTTAGAAAAACAAGCAAATAGTGCTTATGTTCATTAGTAAAAAAGTCCTTCAAAATTGATTTGAAGGACTTTTTTACTAATGGTTGAATGTTTATTCCTGATTAAATTTCAAAGTAATTTATCAACTTTATATTCTGTTCGGTTATATCCCGCAAAAACGCCAAATCCTCCTTTCACATTGGAATAAAGCCTTGAAGGTTCTGCAAAAGGATTGTCATTATTTCGCTTAATTTCTTCTAAAGATTTATGAAATTTTGCATAATTTTCATCTGTGTGACAAACCAATAAAGTCTGATATCGAACATATTGATACGGTCCGTTTGAACCCAATTGTTTATCTCTTAGTTGCAAAGATTGGGGCGTTATCACTTCACCATTTTTAACTTTGTCATCTTCAATTCCGTAAATCGCACCGTCTCCTTCTAATCTAATTTCTTTAGGAGACAAGGTTTCAAAATAGCTTAATACAAATACTGAATAATAATTTTTCTGATTTGGAAAATCCTTCCATTGAATAAAATACTCTGTTCCATCACTAAATGGAGATGGCTCTACTTTCGTTTTTACTAAACTAATCCCTTGTTTATCAATTTGTTGTGGAATTATGCAAAATGCTGTCAAATTATCTCCTTCGGGTGTCGTTAGTTTCATTTCATATCGTTTACCCTCAATCACATCAAAGCCTTTTGCCGAAGCTGAGTAATTTAAAAGCCCTTTATTCCATTTCAGTTCAAGACGTTGATTCAGTTCATTGGTAAGAATAATAGTCGCATTACTTACGATGGGATTACTAATTTTTGAGCCTGTGCCAACGGTTGGATTTGTCCCCCAAACTTTGGCAGTGATAACAGTATCTTGTGGACAAAGAAATATCTCAACACAAGGAGTTTTAACGGAAAACACCTCACGCTCTTCAATCGTCGAAAGAGCATCGCAGGACATCACTAAAGTAGAAATAGAAAGAATAAAAAGTATCTTTTTCACAGCATCAAAATTTAAAATGATAACTCACCGAAGGCACAATCGGGAAAAGCCCCTGACGGTATAATTGATAATCAGAAGAACCACTCACCGCTCTACTTTCATAATAAAAGGGATTTATGCGATTGTAGAGATTATAGGCACTGACTTCCCAAGTTCTTTCAATTTTTTTCTTTTTCTTAAAAAATCTAAAACCAACGTCTAATCTATGATAGGGAGCAGCCCGATAATTATTTTGCTCCCCTAATTGTTCTACTCTTATTGCTGAATTACCATAAACATCCCCAAAACTGTGCTTTGAGGCATAATGAGTACCAATTGGGATGGTTATGTTGTTGCCAGTTCCATACACCCACGTAACGGAAAGCGTGGTTTTTGGACGTAATTTGTAAATTCCTACGAACGAAAAATCATGTCGGCGGTCATATTTTGGGTAAAATTCTTGTCCATTATTTAATTCTGGGAATTGATGTTTTATCCATGAAAGTGTATAGCCCATCCATCCAGAAAGTCGTCCGTATTTTTTCTGTAAAAAAACTTCCATTCCATAAGCCTTTCCTTTTCCAGAGGTTACATTTTCCTGCCAATCAACCGAATTAACACGATTTGGATTTGCTCCAAAATCTAATACTAAGAAATTTGCTCCTTGTTTATATCCCAAAATATTATCCATTTCTTTGTAATATCCTTCTACACTCAAAGACATATTTGACTTCGGTAAATCTCTGACAATGCCCAAAGCCACTTGTTGTGCTTTTTGAGGAGCAATTTTCTCCGTAGAAGGCACCCATAAATCAGTTGGAAGACCCAAACCAGAATTTGAAAGGAGGTGGATATATTGATTCATCTGCGTATAAGAAGCCTTGATTGCCCAATTTTCAGATGGAAGGAATGAGGCAGTAAAACGGGGTTCAAGATTGGTATAAGTACGTTCTCCAACGATAAACGTACTTTCTCTTAACCCAAAATTAGTATTGAATTTAGAAGATATTTTCCATGAATTTTCAAGATAAATTGCTCCCTCCAAAGCCTTAATTTCATTAGCTCTTACGCCCGAAGTATCTTTTTCCGGATTTTTTAGAACGTAAGCATTCGGAGCAAATAAATGCTGGGTGATAATTCCGCCAAATTTTATGGAGAAATTAGGACTTACAAAAGCATCAAAGTCTGTTTTGAAAGTAAAATCACGAATTTTAGAAGAATATTCTAATAAATAATCGCCTTGTGGTGTTGGCTTTTGGTTATAAACTCTGAATTTATACTGACTAAAAATGAGAGAAGTATTTACGAATATTTTTTCCGAAATCAACCGATTCCAGCGTAGTGTTGCCGTAGTATTTCCCCATCCAAAACCATCTTCTGATTTATCATTTTTATCCGTAATAGCAGAAACATCTCGCCCTAAATAAGTGCTGAGATATAAACGGTCTTTGGAACTAAGTTCGGTATTAATTTTTGCGTTTAAGTCATAAAAATAAAGACTTGGGAAACTACTACTTGGAACGATGAGGTCGGCATAAGTACGTCGGGCAGAGATAAGATACGAAACAGGTTTTTTGAACTTTATTGGTCCTTCGATGGTAAGTTTGCTACTGATAAAACCAATACTGCCTTCGCCATGAAATTTATCTCGACTTCCTTCTTTCATCTGCATTTCGAGAACCGAAGAAATACGACCTCCAAAATGAGCAGGAAAGCCCCCTTTTGTTAATTCGACACTTTTGAGAGCATCGTTATTGAAAGTTGAAAAGAACCCAAAAAGATGATTGGCATTATATACTACGGCATCATCTAAAATCATTAAATTTTGGTCAGGACTACCTCCACGCACGTATAAGCCCGTTGTTCCTTCATTTCCTTTCTGAACACCTGGTAGTAATTGAAGCGTTTTGATAACGTCTTTTTCTCCCAAGATTACGGAAACTTCCTTGAACTGTTGCATCGGAATAGAGATTTTGCTCATCTCTATTTTTTCAGATTCTTTGGCTTGTTTTTCGGATAAAACAGCAACTTCTTCGAGTAAAGTAACAGCAGGCTCTAAATCAATATTGAGGGTTTGATTTTTTTGAAGAATAATTTTTTGCGTAAAAGATTTATACCCAACCCGTGAAAAAACGATTTCTTGCTCACGATTTCCTTCCAATTTGATTGAGTAAAAACCATATTGATTGGAAGTCGTGCCAATTCGAGTATTGTTCACAGACACGCTTACATCACGCAAGGATTCTCCACTCTTTTGTTCACGAATAAATCCACTGAGGGTTTGAGCAAACGAAGGTGTATTTAGGAATATTAAGGTTAAGAGGAGGAAGGTTTTCTTCATTTTTCGAGGTAGATTTTCGCCCATTTATTTTTTTCATATGCCTTTACAATGCCACTAAATATTCGTTTATTGGTATCCAATTCTTCGACATCATATGTACCTTGCAGTGTAAAGATTGGTTTTATTGTGGGGTCATACGTAGAAAATAATACCTGTCTGTCATATGCATAACTTTTAGGGTCGTACTGTAATTTGGCTGTTTGTCCATAGATAGTTTGTGTACCTTCACAAATTCTACTATTTGGAAGACAAACTTCGGAAAAATAAATATTTGAATTTTGAAAATTTATAGTCGAATCAATTGTACTGTAAGCATCGTCATTGTAGTAAACAATCTTTTTAATGTTCCATGTACTTTTGCCAAACATTCCGATGAACCGTTCAGCATCCTTCTCTTCATCTGTTTTACAAGCGGTGAAAAGAAAAATTAGGAATAAGATTGAAAGTGTTTTTTTCATGATTTCATTGAGTTAAAATAGCCTTTCCATGAACTTATGAAAAGGCTATAATTTAGATAATTACTCGGAATTATCTACTATTTGTCGCAAGACAAAATTAGCCCACGGATAGAACAGATAAAACAGATTTACACTGATTTTTCTTTAAATTTATCCGTGTAAATCAGTTGAATCAGTACAATCTGTGGTCTAATTTTATTCTGCGGCAAATTGTAGATAGTTCCGTAATTACTTGTCCGTGCGCCCCGTAAAGCCACTTACTTTGATAAAAAACTTATTATTTACATCTTCATTGGGCGATAATTTGTGAACATAACCCTTCCCTTGCCACCACCAGCCTGGGTAAGAAATTCTATTCATCCATTTTGCTCCTATATAATCATCGCCATTATAAACCTTATAAGTGACTCCTCCAGCTACTGTTTGAGTTGATTGCTCATCTGAATCTCCAATGCCATCATTTTCCCAAAAAGCCATATAGACTTGAGGGTATTGGTCTACATCAAATGATGTGTAGGGGTGATCCATTTGAGTATAAGCCCAAGCTCCATCATCATTGATATCGTGATAGGAATTACCTGAGCCATAAACTTGACCTTGATTATTCATTACGTATGTATAAACCTCTATTTCAGGGTCTCCCATAAGCCAACCTTCAAAGCCTGACCAACCATTACCATCTGTAATTCCGTTAAGGAAAATTGCATCGCTATATTCAGAATAATACCATGATTGTCCGCCCATTACTCTTGAAGACATTAATCTCTTCTGACAGTCCCACTGTCACCATGCCCAAACGTTGTAATGTTTTTTTCATTACCTTTGCATTGGGTTTAATTGTTAGAAATTTGACCTTTAAGCCCCATCTGGTCGCCAAACTTAGAATGGGCTTAATTTTGCAAAGGTTTACGGTTTTTGTAGCACTACAAAATTTAAAATCATAAAAAATATTCCATATAGAATATTCCAAGAAATACTTAAAAAACCGTTTGTTAATTGTATTAAAAAAAATAAAATTATATTTTTGCCGTGCTTCCCGCTTTTGTAGCACTTGCCACACTGACTATAATTCGCTACGTTATATCCGTGTTACAATATTTTTTCCACTAATAACTAAACTTATAACTATGTTCTATAAAAAAACAACTTCTAAGATCTATGAAATTTCAAGGTTCTATTGTCAAAAAAACTCGTCAAGAAAAAGGGTATAAACAATGTTATCTCGCTTATCTAATCGGTATTTCTCAATCTCATTTATCAAAAATTGAAAGTGATAAGGCAGTCGTAACTGTTCCTGAACTCGTAAAAATTGCAAATTCATTGGATAAACAATTTTCCTACTTTATAACCTGATTTTTTAATGACTTTTGCCATTTGTCTTTGACTATTATATACCTTTGAGCATATTTAATCAATCTTATGCTTCGTAGACTTATTCGTTTAATTCCCCTTTTCTTGGTTGTATTTCTTGCCATTTTTGCATGGGAAAAACTGAAAGATTTCAAAAATCCATTTAGCAGTGGGGAAGTGGAGGTTTCGCACAATGTGTTGTTGCAACAAATTTCGTCGATGGGGAAATTGGAGTTGGTCAAATACAATTTTAGAGATGTCGTAGAAAGTAAAATCAAGAAAGATTTACTGCCCGATGCCAAAGTGCTTTTAATTGTTTCGGGCGAAGCAACGGGTTGTTTAGATTTGACTAAAATTAAGGTATCAGATATTGCCGAAAATGGCGATACTTTAGTTATTCATTTACCCGAACCAGAAATCTGTAATTATAAAATAGACCACTCAAAATCAAGGGTTTATGATACAGAATATGCGTTTTTGGATGAAGCAAAATTGGTAGATAATGCTTTTCAAAAAGCAGAAAGTGAGATAGCACAAAATGCCCAATCAATGGGCATTTTGGAACAGACGAAAAAATCTGCGGAACAAGTTTTAAAACCTTTTTTGGAAAATGTTTCTAAGAAAAAAGTGATTCTTCGATATGCTATGAAAGATAGTAAATGGGAATTGCGATAGAGTAACACAGACTTTAGTCTGTAATCATACACGAGACAGACTGAAGTCTATAATCATACACGAGACAGACTAAAGTCTATAATCATACATGAGACAGACTGAAGTCTATAATCATACACGAGACAGACTAAAGTCTATAATCATACATGAGACAGACTGAAGTCTGTGTTACTTAAATTACCACAACCACTTTCCCCATTACTTTTCTGTTTAAAATCTCATTTAATGCCTCTGATGCTTGTTCAAGTGTGTATTGGGCGTGGATGTGAGGCTTTAGATTTCCTTCAGCAATAAAACCCAAAAGTTCCTTGAAGTTTTGCATACTTTGTTTAGGTTCATTAGCGGCAAATGCTCCCCAAAATACACCAACGATTGATGCACCTTTCAGTAATGGCAAATTCAAAGGTAAACTTGGAATGTCGCCCGCTGCAAAACCAATCACTAAATAACGTCCTTTCCAAGCAATTGAACGAAAAGCTGGTTCGGTATATTTACCTCCAACGGGGTCGTAAACAACATCTACGCCTTTTCCACCCGTAATTTCTTTGATGCGTTCTCGTAAATCTTCCGTCGAATAATTGATTACTTCCGACGCTCCGTATTGTTTGCAAAGTTCCAATTTTTCATCTGTCGAGACCGCCGCAATTACTTTTGCTCCCATGATTTTTCCCAATTCTACTGCCGCCAAACCAACGCCGCCAGCAGCACCCAAAACCAAAAGTGTTTCACCAGCCTTTAATTCTGCTCGATTTTTCAGAGCGTGATAAGATGTTCCGTAAGTGTACATAACAGAAGAAGCCGTGATAAAATCCATTCCTTCGGGCATCGGTAATGTTTTCTGAGCATCAGCTTCTACTTCTTCGGCAAATCCTCCAAAACCAGTCAATGAAAACACTTTATCACCAACTTTCAAATGAGAAACGCCCTCTCCTACTTCCTTTACTATTCCCGAAACTTCGCCTCCTGGTGAAAATGGCAACGGCGGTTTTATTTGATATTTCCCTTGAATGATTAAAGTATCTGGGAAATTAACACCGCAGGCTTTTACGCTAACAACCACCTTACCTTTTGAGGCAACAAGAGAATTAACTTCCTCAACCACAAGGGCTTCTGGCAAACCATACGTTTTACAAAGAACAGCTTTCATATAATTATTGAGTGATTTTGGATTAGACTTCCTGCGAAAGTGTTTTATGATTGAAAAATGGTATATTTTCGCTATTTGTAGCCGAAAAGATGTTGTTTTACGACTTAAAACACTTTTGCAGGAAGTCTATTGAATGATTGAGTGAATATAGGAATAGAAATGACCAAATAAAAAAGGTTCGATGAAAAGTATTTCACCGAACCTTTTTGCCAAGAGAATCAATATCTATTCTCTATCAATTAATATCTAAATTAAGCTTCTGCTGGCTTTTCTGTTTCAACTTCCACAGGAGTTGCAAAAACCTCTGGCATATTCGTCGAAAGAATATTATACCAGTTAATCATTTTTTTCACGTCTGAAGCAAATACTTTTTCACGGTCAAAATCTGGAGCAACTGAATCTAAGAAATCGAACAAATCTGCATCTGTTGAGTTTTTGACGTTAATTTCTACTTTTTCGCCGTGTTTTTCTCTAATTGCCAAGAAAATATCTCCCAAAGGAATCGCATTATCTTGGTGATTAGCCATATAAACCGAAATGTCTTTCAAAACCGATACACGAGCATTTGCTCCGACTACCGAACGAGCTTTCTTTCCGTCCAAACTCTCAACAATTACACCTGTACGAGTAGGCTTCAAAATTCTATACAATCCACTTTGCCCTGAAATATTGGCAACTTCTTTTAATAATTCCATGTGTTTCTATTAAGTGATAAATGATAATTACATTAATGGCATAATCAAAATCACGTTTTTATTTCTATTGATAATTTTTACAAAAATACTCGTTAAATCTTTACAAAGAAAATGGGAGATTGTTAATAAATTTATATGTTTCAAAACTTATTACTCACCAAGTTATATACCTCCATCAACTCATCACTTCGCTAAAACTCCTTATTTAAGTTATCTATTGTATCCAAGATTTCTTTTCGACCACTCCCATTAACGGAGGAGGTTACAAAAAATTGTGGCATTTCCTCCCACGTTTCCAACATTATTTGCTGATAAGCCTCCACGTTTTTGTCAACTGCTGTTTTCGATAATTTATCAGCTTTAGTAAAAACGATACAGAAAGGAATTCCTTTTTCTCCCAAAGTATTGATAAACTCAAGGTCTAATTTTTGTGGTTCATGACGCACGTCCACAAGCACAAAGGTATAAATCAAGTTTTCACGATTTTCCAGATATTCATGAATCATTCTCTCAAACTTTTCACGGTCAACCTTGCTAACTTTTGCATAACCATAACCTGGTAAATCTACGAGATACCATTTTTTATCAATCTGAAAATGGTTGATAAGCTGCGTTTTTCCTGGTGTTTGTGAAGTTTTTGCCAAATCTCTTTTCTGAAGAATCGAATTAATGAGGGATGATTTACCTACATTAGAGCGACCAATAAAGGCATATTCAGGTTTATCAGGCTTTGGACATTTCTGATAATCGGTATTACTCTGTAAAAAAATTGCTTCTGAAATTTTCATCAGTTCTACGGGAATTTAGTGGAAAATCTGCTTGAAAATACTCAAAAAGATGCTCCTAATGTGTTGATTAATAAGAAAAAGTTTATCTAAACGGATTATATTGATTAACAAATGATAATCTATCAATATAAACTTGAAAAAAAATGCAAAAAACAATTTCATTTTTGCAGAAATATTTGCAATGTTTGTAAAACATCTGCAAATTTACGTAAGATTTATATCACTTCCGCTCTCTACACTCTGCAACAGAGTTTCCTTACTTAAGCTCCCCGCCTTAAAATGGAGCATTGAATACTTTTATATGATTAATGTTACTTTATCTCGTTTTATACGTTTTAAACATGATGAGCATCCCTCTTATAAGGTATGAGTTATTACTTTGCATTTTACCAAAACCCCGTATATATTTGTCAATTAAATCAAACCCCTTAAACACCTGATTTATTTTTTCTAACAACAACAATGAAGAAACTTAACTATTCGCTGCTTTATACAGCAGTCACACTCAGTTTGGTCAGCACGGTGGCTATCGCCCAAAATGACCTGCCGCCTAACGCAGTTAACGGCAAATGCTATGCAAAATGTTTGAAGCCTGCACAGTTTACCACTAAAACTGAGCAGTACGTAGCTAAAGAAGCTGGTAAAACGCTTGCCGTTATTCCTGCAACAATGGGTACTGAAACACAATCTGTTCTTGTGAAAGAAGCATCTAAGCGTTTGGAAGTTATTCCAGCAGCTTATAAAACAGTTTCTGAGCAAGTATTGGTGAAAGAAGCTGGTAAAACAGTTACAGTTATTCCTGCAGTTTACAAAACTGAAACTGAGAGCTATTTAGTAAAAGAAGCATCTAAGCGTTTAGAAGTTGTTCCTGCGGTTTATAAAACTGTTACGGAAAATATCTTCATGGGTGGTTGTCCAACAGGTTCATTTTTAGCAGGTTCTTGGGATAATGCACGTAAAGCATTTGTTGGTACTGACGGTTCTGTGGTAACAGGTAGCCCATGTAAAAAACAAGAAGTTGTTCCAGCAGTATTAAAATCTGAAACAGAACAATACGTTTCTAAAGCAGCATCAAAAACTTATACTGTTATTCCTGCAGTTTACAAAACTGAAACAGAACAATATATGGTTAAAGCGGCTTATTCACGTGTTGAAACGATTCCTGCTGAATACAGAACTGCTTCTGAGCAAGTTTTAGTAAAAGAAGCTTCTAAAGTGTTAACCGTTATTCCTGGTACTTTCAAAAAAGTTACAGAGCAACGCTTAGTAAAAGAAGCAGCTACTACTTTAGCAGCACAGCAATTTGGTTATAAAGCTGTTTCAGAACAAGTATTAGTAAAAGAAGCTTCTAAGCGTTTAGAAGTTGTTCCTGCTACTTACAAAACAGTAACTGAACAAATGTTATTGAAAGAAGCTACAACTACTTTGGTAACAACTCTTCCTACTTACGAAACAGTAACAGAAAGAATTAAAATTCGTGACGAATATACTAAATACGAAAGAGGTAAGGCTGACCCAGGTTGTTTATCTGCTAATCCAGACGACTGTCGTATCCTTTGTTTAGTAACAGTTCCTGCTGAATACAAAACTATTACAAAACAAGTATTGAAAGTTCCTGCTGGAACTAAGGAAGTTAAAACTCCTGCTCAATACCAAACTATCACTAAGCAAGTTGTAGCAACTCCTGCATCTGTACGTGAAGTAGCTATTCCTGCTGAATATACAACATTCACTAAACAAGTGCTTGTTGCACCAACAAGTGCTAATGCTGGCGGAAATGCTGCATTCGCTACTTCAACTGCTATTGCTGCTCAATACGAAACAATCACTCGTGAAGTTGTTGACCAACCTGCACGTATTGTAGAAAAAGACATTCCTGCTGAATATAGAACTATCACAAGAACTGTATTGGCGAAAGCTGCTTCTTCTCGTGAAACAGCTATTCCTGCTGAATATGCTACAATTACTAAGCAAGTTTTGGTAAAAGATGCTGAAGTAAAAGAACAAGTTATTCCTGCTCAATATGCTACTCGTACTAAACAAGTAGTGGCTACTCCTGCAACAGTTCGTTTATTAGACGTTCCTACTCCTTGTGCTGTTCCTGGTGACGGAAACGGTACTGGTGTTGGTGCTGGTAAATTAGCTGCTGGTGCAAGTTGTTATCAAACTGTAACTAAGCAAATTGTTGCAACTCCTGCAACAACTCGTACTATTGAAGTACCTGCTCAGTTTGCTACTCGTACAAAACAAGTATTGGTTTCTCCTGCAACTACAAAAGTTGTTGAGACTCCTGCACAATATGGAACTCGTACTCGTCAAGTTGTAGCAAATGCTGCTGCTACTCGTGAGGTTGAAATTCCTGCAGAATACAAAACAATTACTAAAACTGTTGTTAAATCTGCTGCAAGAACTGCTGAGACTACTATTCCTGCTGAATATGGTTCATATACTACAACGGCTCAAGTATCTGGTAACTCTTATGCTGACTGGGTTGAAGTTCTTTGTGAGCAAAAATTAACTACAGAGAAAATCATCCAAATCCAAAGAGCATTAAAAGCTAAAGGATATGACCCAGGTCCAATTGATGATATCATTGGAGTAAGAACTAAAGCAGCTATCTTACAATTCCAAAAAGATAACAATTTGGCAACAGGAAATGCTTTAAGCATTGAAACTTTGAAAGCATTAGGTGTAATGTAATTCACTGTTGAATAATATTTAAAAAAGCCCAGAGAATACTTCTCTGGGCTTTTTTGATGAATAATAGAACTGTTTTATTAATACCCTATAAAATTTTTAAAGCAGTTTTTAAGAAAAAAATCATGGCTTGATTATTGTCTAACGTATCTTGCAAACTACTTACGACACACTCAGATATGATAAAGCAGTTTTTAATAATCTTTTTATTGATATTGTCATCGAAAGCAAATGCTCAAGACATTCTATCAACATCTTTCTTTACAGGAAGCTACAAAGACCTATTGCAGGAAGCGAAGAGATTAAAAAAACCTATCATTTTAGACTTTTCAGCCAGTTGGTGTGGGCCTTGTATAAAAATGGATAAAGAAACATATTCTGATGAATTAATAGCGTCAATAATTAGTCTGAAATATTTTGCCTATAAAGTTGATGTGGAAGAATTGGAAGGCATTACAATCGCTGATAAATATAAAGTATCTCAGTTTCCAACAACATTATTTTTAGACTATAATGGTAAAACAATTGGAAGACTAAAGGGGTTTTATCCTCCTGAATATTTCATCAAGATTTTAGAAATGAATCCCAGTAAACGAAAGGGAATATTCAAAAAAGAAGAAAATTTTGATGCTTTAATAACGAGTTTATAAAAAAAGGTCTTTCAAGTTGCTTGAAAGACCTTTTTTATTATCACCGATTTTCTACAAAAAATCCAATTAATTGGCTCATTTTCAAGGTTTTTTTCTTGAAAAATGAAATTTAACAATTTAGTAATATTGAACTCAAAAAGTCTATCTACTTTTGTGGCATATATACCAATATGAATAATTCTAATCTTGAAGATGATAATAAAAGAAGATAGTTAAAGTAATACTTTTGACTATTTTCAGCTTAACATAGATTATATCATTTTCAATTTTTCTAACTAAAACCACAATGTTCGGACTCGACACATCTTTGTTCATCCTCCTTTTTTTATGCTTGTTTTTGGCGTGTGCCTTTGAATTCGTGAATGGTTTTCATGATACTGCCAATGCCGTAGCAACTGTTATTTATACCAACTCATTGAAACCGACTCAAGCTGTTGTTTGGTCTGGTTTTATGAACTTCTTGGGTTTATTAACAGGTGGCGTAGGAGTTACCATGTCAATTATTGGCTTACTGCCCACAGAGTTACTGATAGACCCCAATGTTTATCATGCCATGGCTCTTGCCTTCTCAATGTTGCTTTCTGCAATTATCTGGAACTTAGGAACATGGTATTTCGGTATTCCTGCTTCTTCATCACACACATTGATTGGTTCAATCATCGGTATTGGTGTGGGATACGCTCTTTTACCAGAAAACAATAAAGGACTTTCGACAGTAAACTGGGATAAAGCTACTGAAATTGGTCAAGCTCTTTTGCTTTCTCCATTATTTGGTTTTGCAGTTGCCATTGTATTCATGTATATCTTGAAAAAATCAATTGCTAACAAAGAGATTTTTAAAGAACCTAAAAAAGATACTCCTCCTCCATTCTGGATTAGAGCGATTTTGTTTACTACTTGTACCTTAGTTAGCTTTTTTCATGGACGTAACGACGGACAAAAAGGTATTGGTTTGGTAATGTTAGTATTGATTGCATTTTTACCAAGTTATTTTGCTATCAATACAAATGTTGACCCATTCAAATTGCAAGGTGAAGTAGGTGTGGTTCAATCAATTGTTGCTAAAATTGATACTAATCAATTATCATCAACTGAAAAAGAAAGTTATGCTAAAGTAATGAAAGGCGTAAAAGGCTTAAATGTTATTTTTGCAGATAAAACGTTAAATGCTAAAAATTTAACGGTTGAAACGAAGTTAGAAATTCGTAAAGACGTTTTAAATATCAATAAGCACTCGAAAAAATTAATGGAAAGCGATGCTGTTACTTTAAGTGCTGATGACAAAAAAGCCTTGAAAAAAGCCACTGCTGGTGAAAAACCTCCATTCTTTACCTTCGGAAATGCAAACAATGGTCTTTCTTCATTGACTGATTTTGCACCAAACTGGGTTATGTGGATGATTGCACTTTCATTAGGTTTAGGAACAATGATTGGCTGGAAGCGTATTGTTGTAACCGTTGGTGAGAAAATCGGAAAGCAACACCTTTCTTATGCTCAAGGTGCTTCTGCAGAGTTAGTTGCTTCAATTACTATCGGTTTGGCAACGGCTTATAAATGGCCAGTTTCAACAACTCACGTATTGTCTTCGGGTATTGCGGGTTCAATGGTTGCTTCAAAAGGTATCAAAAACTTACAAGGTGGTACCGTTAAAAATATCGTAATGGCATGGGTATTAACTTTACCTGTAACCATCTTATTATCAGCTACTTTATTCTATTTATTCCGTACTCTTTTGGGATAATATTTCAAGTATTAAGTCTCAAGTATTAAGAAAAATATAATTTTTTAATACTTGAGACTTAATACAACTTTTAGTACCAACTACCAATATAGAAAATCTAAAAACAATGACCACTTTCAAGGGACTTTCATGTCTAATGGCTATCTGTGCCATTAGCCTAACTACTTTTTGCCAAAATCCAATCTCAGAACCTAAAAAAGAAGAAAAAAAAGAGGTTCAACCTTCAAAGAAATGGTATGATAAAATCTCGTTGAGAGGTTATGCCCAAATAAGATACAATCGTTTGTTAGAAACAAATGAAAAACTCAAATGTGAACAATGCGATAAGTCTTGGGGAGAAAACGGTGGTTTTTTCATGCGTCGTGGTCGTTTAGTTTTTTCAGGAGATATTTCAGACCGTTTGTATATTTACATTCAACCCGACTTTGCTTCAAACGTTAGCAACTCATTTCAACACAGTTTTCAAATCCGTGATGCTTATTTTGACTTAGCTTTGGATACTAAAAAGGAGTATCGTCTTCGTTTTGGACAAAGTAAAGTTCCTTATGGCTTTGAAAATATGCAATCTTCACAAAATCGTCTTGCACTTGACCGTGCCGATGGAACAAATAGCCCAGTATCAAATGAACGTGATTTAGGAGTATTTTTCTATTACGCTCCTGCTGAAATCCGTGAGCGTTTCAAATATTTAGTAAATTCTGGCTTAAAAGGAAGTGGAGATTATGGTGTATTTGCTTTTGGTGCTTATAATGGGCAAAATGCCAACAAAGCTGAATTAAATAATGAACCTCATATCGTTTCAAGAATTACTTACCCATTCAAACTGAAATCAGGGCAAATTATTGAAACTTCGGTGCAAGCATATACAGGTAAATTTGTGATTGAAAAAACGGCGACAAAAAATAAAGCTACCGAAACCCAATATATTGACCGTCGTATGGCAGGTTCTCTCGTAATTTATCCACAGCCATTTGGTTTTCAGGCAGAATACAATATTGGTGAAGGGCCAGAGTTTAATCCAACAACGATGAAAACGGAAATAAAAAGCCTGAATGGAGGATATGCACAACTTATGTACAGAAAGAAGGTTGGTGAAAATCATATTACACCATTTGTAAAATATCAGTACTATAATGGAGGAAAAAAACACGAAATTGATGCAAGAAGATATATTGTGAAAGATTTAGAAATCGGGGCAGAATGGCAATTAAAAGACTTTTTTGAATTGACCGCCATTTATACCACTTC
Organism: Arcicella sp. LKC2W; assembly: GCF_034931005.1. NCBI lineage: Bacteria > Pseudomonadati > Bacteroidota > Cytophagia > Cytophagales > Flectobacillaceae > Arcicella > Arcicella sp. LKC2W. The sequence goes on along the minus strand of NZ_JAYGIN010000003.1, from coordinate 62,774 downwards.
TGACAGAACTTTTGAAGATGCAGCTTTACCAATCAATAATCAGACAGGAAATTTATTACGTTTGCAGGCACAATTCAATTTTTAATGATAATTATTTCAGATTGATAAATAAACGCTAATGTTTATTTATCAATCTGAAAATCTACTAATTTACTTCTTCAAAGTAGTTTCAAACAACTTAAAAATCCGCTTATATTCATCCATCCACGAAGTTGGTTCTACAAAACCGTGGTCTTCCATCGGGTACGAAGCCAATTCCCAATTATCTTTTCTAAGCTCAATAAGTCGCTGAGAAAGTCGAACTACATCTTGATAATGCACATTTACATCCACCATTCCGTGACAAATCAACAGATTTCCTTTCAAACCTTCAGCGTGATAAATCGGTGAACTTCTATGATAAGCAATTGAATCGGTTTGTGGTTCGTTCAAAATATTAGCGGTATATGGGTGATTATACGCCGCCCAATCCGTAACAGGACGAAGAGCTGCACCCGCCGCAAAAACATCTGGTTTGGTAAACATTGCCATCAGCGTAATGAATCCACCGTAAGAGCCACCATAAATACCGATTTTCTTAGGGTCGATACCTTGAGTTTCTACCAAATATTTTGCTCCGTCCACGTGGTCAGAAAGGTCTTTTCCACCCATAAAACGATAAATTCCCGTTCTCCAATCACGCCCGTAACCCGCCGAAGCACGATAATCAATGTCCAAAACGGTATAGCCATTATCCACCAACATATTATGGAACATATATTCTCTAAAATACTGACTCCACCATTTATGTACGTTTTGCAAATAACCCGCCCCGTGTACAAAAACTACCGCAGGTTTCTTACCTTTTTCACCCGTTTTTGAAGCATATAAACGAGCATAAACGGTTTGTCCATCTTCAGCTTTGAAAGTGATAATTTCGGGTTCACGCCATTTGTATTCCTTAAATTGGCGGCTTTGTGATTTTGTTACTTGCGTAGCGGTTGCATTTACTTCATTTTCTTGAATGAATACCTCCCAAGGACGAGTTGAATATGAATTCAAATAAGCCAATTTGGTTTCATCTGGGGACAAAACCACTTGATTTGAACCCACCATTTTAGTTAAACGTATTGGTGTTCCTCCTGCCACTGCCAAACGATAAAAATGTTGTTCTCCAGGGTGAATTTCATTCGTTGTAATATAAAAATTTTGCTTGTCACGAGATAATTGCACCGACTGAACTTCAAATTTTCCTTTAGTTAATTGTTTACGAACGGAGGTTGCCAAATTAAACGTGTAAAGATGAGAATAGCCATCCACTTCCGACTGAAAATAAAGCGTTTGATTATCTCCCAAGAAACCCAAAGTTCCTGCATTGCCGCCAAAACCAATGCCAGGTCCACCAATCCAAGCTTCATCACGCTGGCGGTCTATGGTTTGCAACTTACGTGTAGCAGGGTCGAGACGCATAATCCAACGGTCTTTATTATCCTGACTTTTCACAACCAAAACACAATATTTCCCATCTTCCGACCAAACGACATTGCTAAAAATCACCTTTCTTGGCTCTGGCTTTTTCTTTACAGTATCTCTTTTTACCACAAGCGATTTTTTAACGTAATCCTTCAAATAATCAGGTTCGTCGTAAATTCCTTCAATATCTTTAATGGAAACCTGTAACGAAGTGTCTTTTTTGATGTCATAAACCCAAAATTCATAAGCCGTTTGAGCCGCACCAACCTTTGTACGAGCAGGAATATCTTCGGTAAAACCCGATTCAGTTACATAATTGGGTACGATTGCCGTTTTTGCTCCCGTTACAGATTTTACTAAACGATAGGTAATGTATTTTTCATCGGGACTAAGCGTTTGGGCATCCACCGATTTATCTTCTACGAAAATCTCTTTGGCACGTTTTGGCAAATCAGCTTTCTGGATTTTATCACCTTCTTTTTTCTTATCGGCTCTTTCTTTCAAGACTTCAAAAAGACTTAATTGGTCTTGCTTTTGCCATTTTTCTTGCTCGCTCAATTTCGGTTCTGGTTTCTTCGTTCCAGTCTGAAAATTAGTTAATTGGTCAACTTCACCATTGCTAATCGTGAAGCTAAAAAGGTTACTACCTTTCGTAAAAATGATTTTATCGTCCTTACCATTAAAATTTGGATTAGACTCATTTTCAATCGTATTCGTAAGTTGACGAATTGCCATTGTACGGCAATCTAATAAGAATAAATCACCGTTTTTAGCATAAACTTTTTTACTAAAATCAGCCGAATAATTTCCGTTAATTGACGGCAAAGCTCTACGAGTTTGTGGCGAAATCTTAAACGGTTTTTTCTCAGCCACCGAAGCCCCATAAAGTGAATCAGCTTTATTTTTATCGGGATTCCAACTAAAATAAACCGTTTTAGAATCCTCCGCCCAAAAGATATTTGAAGGCAAAGCACCCACCGTAAATTTAGGGTCTTGCATAATTTGCTCAACGGAAAGTTGTTGAGCAGAAAGCGTAAAAATGATGACGTTTGTTAGAAGTGTTAGTAGTGTTTTTTTCATGGATTTGGTCAATTAAAAAGGCAAGTTCTTGTGAACTTGCCTTTAAATATACGCAGAAAGAGTGATTTGATTGGCAAGACATTCAAATGAAGTCATATCTTTGAGGGAAATCAACTAAGCTACAAACTTGGTTTCAATAACAATTTTGTTCTATCAAAATCAAAACATACAATTTACATCATGGAACTCTACAATGACAATGAAAGATTTATTTCTATTCTTTCAGACTACGGATTTAAAGCGACTTTTGGCAACGAAAGTGATACCACTTTTTTGAAAAAAGCGTTGCAAGCTTTGATAAAATCACCCGTAGCTATTAGAGAAATTGAATTTATCAAAAATGAAATGACCGCCATAACTTTGGATAGTCGAAGCGGTATTTATGACTTAGCTTGTACCGATGAAAACGACAATCATTTTATCGTTGAAATGCAATTGAGTGAATACCCTGAGTTTATTCAGCGAATGAAATTTTACGCACTTTATCGTTTTAATACGCTTGTTAAGAAAGGAAAATATACCTTTGAAGGCTTACAGAAAATTTACTGTATAGGTATTTTAGCAAATGACATTTTTTCACATATCTTTGATTATCATAACGTTGCCGTTTTAAGAAATGAAAAAGGGGAACTAATTGACGACCAAATGACGTTCGTTACTGTAGAATTAGCTAAATTCGATACGCCATTAGCTGAGATAAAAACAGACTTGGATAAATTGATTTTTACCATGAAAAATTTACATACAATTACTGAGCAAACGCAATTTCCAATGTTTTGGAATGAAGAATGGCTGAATGTAGCTATTCAAGAATTAGACAAAAAAGCGATGACTCCCGAACAGCGATTGAACTATGAAATGATTATTTCAGCAAATGCTTTGGCAGTTAAGAATGAGAAAAAGAAAATTGAAGAAGCGGAATTAAGAATCAAATATGAAACTGTGAAAAAAATGCTTGCAAGTAAGCAGTTTTCAATCGAGGATATTGCAAATTTTAGTGGAACATCAGTTGATTTTGTCAATACAGTACAACTAGAAATTAATTCCCCAAAATAAAGAGCTAAAAGGAAAGGCGAGCCTCACGACTCGCCTTTTCCATTTAACCCCTACACATAAAACCCAACCCCAGCTTCCGCCATCTCCCGCAATTTTGCGGTCGGTTTAAAACGTTCGCCATAAGTATCGGCTAATCTATCACATTCTGAAACGAAGGTTTTTATCCCTACTGTGTCCACAAATGAAAGCGTTCCGCCTAAATATGGAGGGAATCCCCAAGCGAAGATTGAACCTAAATCGGCATCTAAATTGGTACGAATTACGCCTTCTTCTACACACTTCACGGTTTCTAAAACCTGACGATATAGTAATCTTTGCTTGATGTCATTGGTAACAATTTGCTCTTCTTTTACGGGGAAAAGTTCAGCTAATCCACTCCAAAGATGCTTTTTACCTCCTTCTGGATATTCATAAAAACCTGCTTTGGCTTTTTTTCCCAAACGCCCCATTTCGGTAAATTGTTTGCTTACTTGATAGGTTGTGTCAGTTTCTGAAAGTACGCCATCTTTTACGGCTGAACCCGAAATTTTGTAGGCTAAATCCAAAGCCACTTCGTCCGAAACCGCTAAAGGTCCAACGGGCATTCCAATTTGTTTGGCTACGTTCTCAATTACCACTGGATTTACGCCGTCTTTCAATAATTCAATACCTTCCGAAGTATAAGTTCCAAACACTCGTGAAGTATAAAATCCTCTCGAATCATTCACCACAATTGGCGTTTTACGAATTTTCTTTACGTAATCCATTGCCACCGCTAAAGCATAATCAGAGGTTTCTTTACCCATGATGATTTCTACCAATTGCATTTTATCAACGGGCGAAAAGAAGTGAATTCCGATAAAATTCTCAGGTTTTGCCGAAGCTTTTGCCAAGCCTGTAATCGGTAAAGTAGAAGTATTTGAACCAAAAACACCACCCGAAGCCAATAATGGTTCGGAATCTTTAGTTACCGTTGCTTTCAATTCACGATTCTCAAAAACGGCTTCGATGATTAAATCTGCTCCTTCAATATCGGCATAATTATCGGTTGGTTTTATTAAATTCAAAACGCCTTCCGCTTTCAAGGAATCCATTTTCCCTCTCGAAATCGCTTTATCCAAAATTCCTTTTGAATAGGCTTTTCCTTTCTCGGCGGCTTCCATTGACACGTCTTTCAACACGACTTGAATTCCTGCCATTGCCGATACGTAGGCGATACCCGCTCCCATCATTCCCGCACCTAAAATACCTATTTTTTTGACATCAGTTTTGTCAATTCCTTTCGGGCGACCAACACCTTTATTGACTTCATTCAAACCAAAAAACATAGTTCGAATTAGGTTTTTGGCAACGGATGAATTGGCAACTTTCACAAAATAACGGGCTTCAATTTCAATTCCTCTATCAATATTCACCAAAAGTCCCTCGTAAACGCAAGACATAATGGCAATTGGCGAAGGGTAATTTCCTTGCGTTTTGCCCAAAGTCATGGCTGTTCCACCCATCATTAATTGTAAACCTTTGGGCGTTAAAATATTTCCATTGGGAACTTTATAATTTTCACGAGCCTGAATTTTTCCCGTTTTTCTATTGACTTCGTCCCAAGGCTGAATAGCGTTTGGATTGGCATTGATGAACGCAAATGCTTTGTCCATCATCTCCTCGAAAGTTTCTGCTAATTCATTGACTAAGCCCAATGAAAGTGCTTCTTTCGGAGCAACTTTTTTGCCTTCTAATAGTAACGGAGCCGCCATTTCCATGCCTATCATGCGTGGCAAACGTTGCGTTCCTCCGCCACCAGGTAATAAACCGACCGTTACTTCGGGCAAGCCAATTACCGCTTTGGGATTGTTCAACGCCACTCGATGATGACACGCCAAACAGACCTCGTAACCTCCGCCCAAAGCCGTTCCGTTCATGGCGGCAACGACAGGTTTTCCGTTGGTTTCCATTTTACGGAAAATATGATTTAGACCTAACGAAAGTTTTAATAATTCATCGGGAGCTTTTCCGTTATTTTCCAAAATCATCTTCAAATCTGCCCCTGCAATAAACTCAGGACGTTCAGAAGTGATGACAATTCCTTTTACTTCCGTATCAGAATATGCTTTTTCCAAAGCCTCCGCAAGGGCTGGCATTGATTCACTATTCAACACATTCATCGGCTGATTCGCCACATTGATACTGAGAATAGCTACGTTATTTTTTATATTGTATGAAATCATTGTTTTATTTTAGTATTTTTGAGAAAAAACGCTTCTAATATGGAAACATTAACAATTGAACTGAAGCAGGCTAAAAGTATGGCTCTTTTGGAAGACCTTGAAGCCTTGAATATTATCAAAATTATTCGAAAAAAAACACCACCTAAACCTCCAGGAAAACTTTCTGATATGTTCAGAGGTAGCATTTCTGCCGAAGAAGCGGATAGATTTAATGAATACGCTAAAAAAAGCAGAGACGAATGGGAACGAGATATTTAATAGATACCAATACTTTATCAGATTATTTTGGAGAGAAACTACCTCTCAATAGTCTTGATTTTATTGATACACTCGTGAATGATAATCCTCAAATTTCAGTAATGACTCGTATCGAATCATTAAGCTACCTCACGCCTAAAATTGAGATTTTTCGTTCATTCGTCAATTACTCTACCGTATTCGATTTAACCGAAGACATCATTCTGAGAACTATTGCTTTACGCCGTTCCCGACGTATCAAAATCCCTGATGCCATCATTGCAGCAACAGCTTTGGAATATGATTTAACATTGATTACTCACAATACTTCCGACTTTCAAGGTATTCCAAATCTAAAATTATTAGATGCTCATTCGTTGTAATCTTTGAACTGTTAACTATTAATTGATAACTGTACACTGATTTATACTCTCTCAATCACCGTAGCAATTCCCATTCCGCCACCGATACACAAACTGGCTAAACCTGTACCTTTTCCTGTTCTTTCCAATTCGTCCAAAAGCGTCATTAAGATAATTGCTCCCGTTGCTCCGAGTGGATGTCCCAAAGCAATTGCTCCACCGTTTACGTTTACTTTAGCAGGGTCAACGCCCAAAACATCCATAAACATCATTGGAACTACGGCAAAGGCTTCGTTGATTTCAAACAAATCTATATCGTTGATATTCATACCATTACGTTTCAAAACCTTTTGTGTGGCAGGAACTGGGCCCGTGAGCATAATGGTTGGTTCAGAACCACAAACGCCAAAAGCCGTGATTTTTGCTCGTGGTTTCAAACCTAATTTTTCACCCATTGCTTTGCTACCAATCAAAATTCCTGCTGAACCATCTACAATTTGTGAAGAGTTTCCTGCGTGATGGATATGGTTTATTTCGTTAAATTCTGGATATTTCATCAATGCCAAATTATCCAAACCCATCTGCCCCATCATTTCAAAAGATGGTTTCAATTTAGCCAACGATTCTACCGTTGTTTCGGGTCTCATTCCTTCGTCGTAACTCAAAACATCAAGCCCAATTTCATCTTTTACGGTAAACATTGATTTGGCAAAACGATTGGCTTTATGTGCCTCGGCTGCTCTTCTCTGCGACTCTACGGCAAAGGCATCGGCAGCCTCACGAGTGTAGCCGTATTTTGTGGCAATTAAATCGGCAGAAATTCCTTGTGGTACAAATTTATGTTCGGCAATCAATTGCGGATTCATCATCATTGCTCCGCCATCTGAACCCATCGCTACTCGTGACATAGACTCAATACCACCCGCAATCATCAATTCTTGCTGACCTGACATAATGTATGCAGCCGCCATATTTACTGCTTCTAAACCTGATGAACAAAAACGGTTAATTTGCACACCCGCTACTCGTTGGTCATAACCAGCCGCAATGACGGCAGTTCGGGCAATATCTGCCCCTTGTTCGCCAATGGGCGTTACGCAACCCATGATAACGTCATCTATCAGACTGGTATCTAAATTATTGCGGTCACGGAGTTGTTCCAAAACCTGTTGTGCCAACGTAATTGGCTGAGTAGCGTGCAAAGAACCGTCAGATTTCCCACGACCACGTGGCGTTCGGACAGCGTCATAAATATATGCTTGATTCATGCTTGGTTGGTCGAGTTTCCCGCCCGACGTTTTTGAATAGTTATGCTTAGAAAATATTTCAAATATGGCACGAATTTACAACATTTGTTATGCAAGCATACTATTTTGTATAAATATTTAGATATTTTTTTGATTTATTGTGAGTTGAAGCCTTTATAAGTAATTTTAGTACAAATACTCAATAAAATCCAATCTTTATAAACCAAATCATGAAAAAACACTTCATTATGCTGACAGTAGCCTCTGCGTTACTTTTTTCAAAATGTACTTCAAAAAAGCAAGACACAACTAATTCAACAGACAGTCAGACAACAACTGCCACAGCTCAAACAACACCAACTTCTTTATTTGACCCAAACAACAAAGTCGTTGATTTTAAAGACATTACTACTAAACACAAAGTAACTTATGTGGATTTTTGGGCAAGCTGGTGTGGCCCTTGTCGGGGAGAAATGCCAGCATCTCAAGCACTCCGTGAAGTGTATAAGGATAAAGATGTCAACTTTTTGTATGTCTCATTAGACGAAGAATCTGCCGCTTGGGCTGAAGCGAATAAATCATTTGCACTACCTGACGGTCATAGCTTTTTACTTGCCAATCCTTCCGAATCTGCCATTCCAGCCACCTTCAATATAAGCTCTATTCCACGCTATATTTTGATTGATGAAAATGGAAAGGTAATTGACGAAGACGCACCAAGACCAAGCGAAAGCGAAAGAATTACTACGGCATTGGATAAAGCTTTAAAATAACTATCTGATTTTAAACAATTTAGTTCAATAAATACTTATAAACAAAATCAACCAAAAACAACATGAAAAAGGTCTGTCTTAATTTTTCTATTTTCTTATTTATTGCCTTAAATATTTCGTGTAGCAAAGGCGATGAACCTTGTGTAAAAACTACATGGTATCAAGATGCCGATAGCGATGGATTGGGTAACAAAGTGGTCGCTACTGAAGCTTGCGACCAGCCTACTGGATACGTTTCAAATGCTAATGATGACAATGACAATCCAATAAAAACACCCGTTTCTATTATTCCTACAAAAGGTTACACAACTCCAACGACTTATACAAATTTAAAAGCGGTTTGGGCAGATGAATTTGATGGTACAAGCCTAAATGAAACCTACTGGAATTATGAAATTGGAAATAATAACGGTTGGGGAAACAACGAATTACAGTATTACAAAAAAGAAAATACAACGGTAAAAGATGGCTATTTGATTATTGAAGCGAAGACTGAAAATATCAGCGGTCAAAATTATACTTCGTCGAGATTAACTACCCAAAATAAATTTAATCTCAAATATGGTCGAATTGATATTAGAGCAGCATTACCAAAAGGACAAGGAATTTGGCCTGCTTTATGGATGTTGGGAAAAAATATTACTTCTGTCAATTGGCCAAAATGTGGGGAGATTGATATTATGGAAATGGTTGGAGGACCTGGTAAAGATAATACTGTACACGGAACTGTTCACTGGGATAATAACAATAGCCACGCTCAATATGGCGGTAGTACACAATTATCATCAGGTGTTTTTAATGACGAATTTCATGTGTTCTCAATTGTATGGGATGCCCGAAAAATCGTTTGGTATTTAGATGATAAACAATTTCATGTCATTGATACAACACCTGCGGGTCTGAGTGAATTTCAAGAAGAATATTTTCTCCTTATCAACTTAGCAGTTGGCGGAAATTGGCCTGGAAGCCCCAATGCCTCAACCATTTTTCCACAGCATTTAGTGGTAGATTATGTTCGAGTTTTTCAATAAGAATATTTAGAAATGTTAATGGGTTGTGTTATTGTTGTTTGTCTCAACAACAATAACATAACCCATTAACATTCAAACAGTTATGAAATATCAATCCAATTTACAATAAATATTCATTCTCCAAAACATTTTGTATTTACAATAATGAAAAAAATCATATTTAGCACAATTGTGTCATTCTTTGCATTTTCTACATTTGCAAAGTCTTCCAAAAACCACATGAATATCAATACAATTACGGCTGATTCAACAGAGTTTAGAGACTACTTAGGAAGTTATAAAATGGACGAGAATCCGATTGCAGAAAAAATGAAAATCTTTTTTAAAGATGATAATTTATACGGACAAGCAGTAGGTTATCCAGCAACAAAATTGACTCGTAAAAAGGAGGATGAATTTGAAGAAACTAACTTCGGAGCAGTAATAACTTTCACTCGTGTCAACGGAATAGTTTCAGGAATAAAAGTATCTGTACAAGGGCAAGATTTGTTAGGAACGAAGGAATAAGAAAAATCCCTATCACACAAATCTACTTCTAATTATCAAAGCCGCCACGATGATAAATGATTTTCAAACGATTAAATGTGTTAGGGATTTATAAAATTCTTGCAACTTGAAAAATAGTCTGATTTTAAGCCGCCACGAAAAATCAGACTTTCAAATTGTGATTAGCTATTTATTATTCCAAAGGTATGTGTACCTACACGAATTACCAAAAGTGAATATTCTAATTTTAATACTTATTTCACGAACATTACAATTTTCCTTATAAGCGTAAAAAAAGAGTGTTGTATTATTTTTGCTTAATAGCCATGCTAACGTTTTGAGAGACAGTGAGGTTATCTCTAACAAAAGTCATGGATTTTATCAGCAGAATATACAGAATTGTACTTTAGTCATTTGCTTAACAACCGCCAATTCATACCTGAATCCTTAGATTTTCCGTTTGGACTTAAATTATTAGCCTTGATATGCTCCCAAATCATCCGTTCATCACAAAATAAGTCCATTCCTGAACCTACAATCTTGTATTTGAGTTTTGATAGAATAACCAATACTCAATTCTTAGATGAACAAATTAATAATTATTCCAGTCATTACTTTAGTCTTTTTATTGATAGACTGGTACGTTTGGCAAGCAGTAAAAGTTTCAACACAAAACCTTGCTCAAAATACCCAAAATATCGTCAAATATATCTTCTGGGGTGTTACAGCGTTTACACTTGCAGGAATGTGGGTTTATAACTTTGTAAATCCTGATTTATTAGGAAAAAACCTACGTACAATCATTATGGTTGGTGTTTTCATTAACTATGTTTCCAAAATATTTGTCGTATTATTTCTTCTTATTGATGATTTGGGTCGATTAATACGTTGGATTACAGGAAAATTTACAGGTCATACCGTCACCGCTGATGCACCCATTGGAGGAACAGGAAATATCACTCGCTCTGAATTTTTAATGAAAACTGCCGTAGTTGCAGGAGCAATTCCAGCGGTTGCTCTTACTTGGGGAATTATCTCAGGAGCTCATGATTACAGAATACGTCGGGTAAAATTAGCTTTAAAAAACCTTCCTAAACAGTTTGAAGGCATGACTATCGCTCAAATTTCTGACATTCACTCAGGCTCATTTTTCAATCGTGTGGCTGTAAAAGGTGGTGTTGAAATGTTGATGAAAGAAAAACCTGACATGGTGTTTTTTACGGGAGATTTGGTAAATAATTTGGCTACGGAGGTTCAAGAATATATTGACATTTTCAATAAGGTAAAAGCTCCGTTGGGTGTTTTTAGTACACTTGGAAATCATGATTATGCAGACTACGTAAATTGGCAAGGCGACGCAAGAGCTAAGCAACAGAACCTCAATGACTTAATGCACGCTCATAAAGTAATGGGCTATGATTTATTGATGGACGAACACCGCTTCATCGAACAAGGTGGTGAAAAATTGGCGATTATTGGCGTACAAAATATCAGCGGGCAAAATCGTTTTCATACTTACGGAAACTTGGCAAAAGCACATCAGGGAACAGAAGAAGCTCCCGTAAAATTGTTACTCTCACACGACCCAACGCATTGGGACAAAGAAGTAAACACCAAGTTTAAAGACATTGACGTGATGTTCTCTGGACATACGCACGGAACGCAATTTGGAATAAATATTGGTGATTATACGTGGTCGCCTGCACAATATGCTTATAAACAATGGGCAGGAATGTATGAAGAAGGCAACCAAAAACTATACATCAATCGTGGCTATGGCTATATTGGCTACCCAGGAAGAGTAGGAATGCCTCCAGAGATTACGGTTTTTGAATTAGTGAAGGGATAATCTCACAAATACCTAAAATCCAAAGGGTTAGCATATTTAAAAACATAACCAGTCCGTGAAATTAATTTTTGCGGACTGATTATTTTAAAAGGAATCGGCTCTACGGCTTCTTCAAAAATTGGTTTTGTAAAACCTAAATCTTCGCAATTTTTAAGGTAAATTTCTTCTCGAATCGGATGTTCTGGTGAAACGACATTGAAAGTTTCGTCCCAAAAACCTTTTTCTAAAATCATCGAAATAATTTGAATTACATCGTCTTGATGGACATAATTCACGGGTATTTTTCCTGTATTAATCGTTTTCCCTTGAAAATATTTAGCAGGAATTCTTTCTCCGCCCATTAATCCGCCGCAACGTAAAATCGTAACATTTTGTGGAAGGGTTTTCAATAAATTCTCAACTTTAATTAATGCGTGATTATCAATGACAGAGTCTTCTTCTGAAATTTCTCGATTTAAGTCAGGATAGACAGAAGTCGAAGAAGTATAAATAATGGATTTGATGGAAGATGATGGCAAATATTCAAGGAGAGATTCTATTTGTTGAACGTGATAATCTTCCCCTAATTTCCCTGCTCGTGGTGGGATGCAAATAATAAGTATTTCTGAATCAAGGAATTGAGTGATATTTTCACTTTCAATTTTAGGCGTGAATTGTAATAAAAAAGGCTCAATATTTACCGCTGAAAGTAAGGCAATTTTACTTTCTGAAGTCGTTGAACCTTTTACAGTATGACCATTTTTAACTAAAGTTTCACCCAATGGAAAACCTAACCAACCACAACCTAAAATACTGATTTTCATAATAAAGAGTAGCTCAGGATTCTATCCTGAGAAGCGTAAAACCTTCTCAAAATAGCATTCTGAGCTACATTAAGTAAAACTTTTTCCAATGAATATACTCCTCCACATTTTCAGGAACCATATAATGAATTGACTTTCCATTTTTCAAACATTCACGAATAAATGTTGCCGAAATATCCAGAGAAGGAGCATTTATTAATTTCACATTTGGATGATTTTCTAAATCACTTTTTACCGAATTTGGTCTTGGATAAACATACAATCCAAAATATTCTAAAATTTTATCGTGATTTTTCCAATTCGGAAATTGAGCTAAATTATCACCTCCAATTATCAACCTAAACTCGTGTTGCGGATTTTTTTCTTGCAAACGGATAAGCGTATCAATCGTAAATGAAGGTTTTGGCATTGAAAATTCAATGTCTGTTACCTTAAATTGAGCATTATCGGCGATGGCTTTTTCTACCATCGTCAAGCGGTCAAACTCGTGCAGAAGTGAGCTATTTTTCTTGAAAGGATTTTGCGGTGACACTACAAACCAAACTTGTTCTAAGTCGGTAGTGGTAGCCATGACATTTGCCACAATCAAATGACCAATATGAATAGGGTTGAATGACCCAAAAAATAAACCAATTTTCATCATCAGTTAGCAGTTATCAGTAAACAGTTATCAGTACAGCTTTTCTGGTTACTGATAACTGTTTACTGTTTACTGACTCGTAAAATCATCAAATAATTTTTGTGCTTTTGCAAAAGCAGTATCGAGGTCGTCGTTTAAAAGAACAATATCAAATTGGTCTTGAAAGGACATTTCAAAATTCATTTTAAAAACTCTTTTCGAAATTGAGTCTTCCGAATCCGTACCACGCTCACGAAGTCTTTTTTCTAATTCTTCTACACTTGGTACTTTTACAAAAATAGACAAAGCTCTTTCTTTGTAATATTCCTTCAACTTAACACCTCCACGTACATCTACGTCAAAAATCACGTGTTTTCCTGATGCCCAAAGTCTTTCAATTTCAGACTTTAATGTTCCGTAATATGCCCCTGGATAAACTTCTTCCCATTCCACAAATTCATTATGCACAATTCTTTGCTTGAATTCGTCGGGAGTCATGAAGTGATAATCTTTACCATTTTCTTCATTGCGACCACGTTTGTCACGGGTACAAGCCGAAATAGAAAAGCCTAAATTGTCATTATTTGCCAATAGGTGCTTAACAATAGTTGTTTTGCCCGAGCCAGACGGGGCTGAAAAGATGATGAGTTTACCGTTTTCCAATGAATGAATGATTGAGTGAGAGAATGTGTGATTGAGTGATAAAACACCGCAAATCCTTAACTTCTACAAAAATAAAAAGTTATTAAGTGAAATCATTTGAAATGACCAACTTAATAACTTGAATATATTATTAAAAATAAAGTAATCAACTGATTATTTCACCAATGCCTAACACCTAAATCCTAATACCTGTTTATAATCCTTTGATTTTCTGTTTAATACAGTCAATTAAATTTGAAGGAATGCACTTTTTTTCCAATCTCAATTGCATTGTTTCCTTAATACATTTTTCTAATTCATAGCCTTTTTCACAAGGTAAGCATTTGTCCATATTCTGCTTGAATTGAACCATTTGCTCATCTGTTGCCTGACCATCCACAATCAGTTGCACCATTTTCATGCACTCAGCTTGATGCTCGCACGATGTCTTTTTTTGAATCTTCTCAGCCTCGGAAACCATTTTTTTAATTATTAAGCAATTTTAACGTTCGGTCAATTATGGGATTACTATTTATCAATCAAGTAGTTAGTAAACAGGGTGTGTTTTAAAATAATTCCACTTAGTTGAAAAAAAAGTCATTTGTTTAATTTATTGTACTTGATATATGTACTAAAGTTCAACAAGATTAATGATTTAGCAATTAAACGTTGATTATTTTCACTATCTGCTATTTCAGCAATCCCTAATCTGCCATACTGTCAGCATTTACATCATAGCCTAACGATTTGGCATACGATTTTAATTTTTCTTTCAACAACATTCTTGCACGGTGAAGTCTTGAACGGACTGTCCCGATGGGAATATCCAGAATTTTTGCCATTTCTTCGTAGGTAAAACCTTCTACATCACAAAGAATAATGACTGTTCTGAAATCTACGGGTAAAGCGTTTAAGGCATTGGCAATTTCATCCCCGATTAAGTCTTGAACTGTTTCAGCTCTTAAATCAACGGTTTGGTTTGTCTCTGCGTCTTCTTCCGAATTATAAGTTGTTTCAACATCCTGATAATCAACTTTTGAAGGCTCTTTAGATTTCTTTCTAAAATCATTAATAAAGCTGTTTTTCAAGATACGAAACAACCATGCTTTAGCATTAGTTCCTTCTGAAAATGAGTTGATAAATCTGAATGCTTTGAGATATGTGTCTTGTACAAGGTCATTTGCATCGTCTTCATCGTTGGTTAAACGGAAGGCAAAATTGTACATAGAGTCAATATGAGGCATAAATTCTTTCTCGAAAACACGGTGTTTTTCGAGGTCGGAATAGGTTTGAGTTGTTTGGATTTCTTCTTGTTCGTCCATTTTGTTGCTGAGTATCGTCAGTAAAAATAAAACATGATAATTGATTTACAAAAAAATCATTCCTTATGACATTTATCATGTTTGAACTTTATTACAAACAAACAACTTGCCAAGCATTTTTTTGGTCATTTTCCTGACAAAACGGCATTGTTTTAAGTAGGATAAGTTTCCAACCTGTCTAAAAATTTAGTAAAGGACAGGTTAGAAACCTGTCCTACAATTCAACCATAGAAGACAGGTTAGAAACCTGTCCTACTTCATATAATATTTCGACTCAATAACTTTTGTTACGCCATTTTCGGTAATGGTATAATTAAAACCTGATTGAATGGCATACGCTCCATATTCGCCGTTTTTGTTTAAAGCTAAGTATCCGATTTGAAATTCTTTGTAGTTATATCTCTTCACAATACGCATGATGGCTTCTTCGCAGGCTTGTTGCGGCGTTTTGCCATTACGCATTAATTCTACGATTAAGAATGAACCGAGTGTTTTTAAGACAAATTCTCCTAAGCCTGTGGCACAAGCTCCACCAACCTCATCATCACAGAATACTGCCGCACCAATTACGGGCGAATCCCCTACTCTACCGTGCATTTTGAAAGCTAATCCACTGGTGGTACACGCTCCTGATATTTCCCCTTTTGTTCCTAATGCCAATAAACCGATGGTATCGTGGCGTTCGATGTTGATTTTAGGTTCGTATTTTGATGTTTTCTTCCACTCTTCCCATGCTTTTTTGGCAACATCTGTCAATAAATTTTCTTTTTTAAATCCCTGAGAAAGAGCAAATTGTAAAGCACCCTCGCCCGAAAGCATCACATGAGGCGTTTTTTCCATTACTGCTCTTGCTACTGAAATCGGGTGCATAATATTTTGAAGAAAAGTTACTGAACCCGCATTTCCTTTTTCGTCCATGATACAAGCGTCGAGGGTTACATTGCCGTCACGGTCGGGAAAACCACCGTAACCTACTGATGTGTCATTTGGGTCAGCTTCGGGAATTCTTGCCCCTGCTTCTACGGCATCTAAGGCTCTTCCTGTTTTTTGGAGCGATGCCCAAGCGGCTTCGTTGGCTTTTTCGTTTTTCCAAGTTGAAATAACAAATGGGAATTTGGCTGTTGGTTTGTTAGAGGCAAGCGTTTGGGTTGATGCCAAAGCAGTTAAAATACTTGTTTGTTTGATGAATGTTCTACGTTGCATTGATTTTAGGTTTGTTTGCTTAAATTTATCGTTATTATAGGAAATTTACAAGTATTGATTTGCCACGAAGACACCAAGTCACTAAGTTTTTATAAAGTTAGAATAATGAAAACTTAGTGACTTGGTGTCTTCGTGGCAAAAATAATCGACAAAAAATGAAAATAGTTTGTATTTCAGATACCCATAGTTTACAACACAAAATGACGATTCCCGATGGAGATTTGCTGATTCATGCAGGAGATATTTCGTCAAGAGGGAAAATTGAAGAAATAGAAATGTTTAATGAATGGATGGGTTCATTACCACATCGTCATAAGGTTATGATTGCGGGAAATCATGATTTTTTCTTTGAGAAATATCCTAAAGAAGTTCATAAAATAATTACCAATATTGAATATTTAAACGATAGCGGAACGACGATTGAAGGCTTCAAAATTTGGGGTTCGCCTGTACAACCTTGGTTTTATGATTGGGCTTTTAATAGGAAACGGGGACAGGATATTCGTAAACACTGGGATTTAATTCCAACGGAAACGGATATTCTGATAACGCATGGACCTCCTTTTGGCATTTTAGACCAAACCATCAGGGGTGAAAAAGTAGGTTGTGAAGATTTGACAGATATTGTTCAAAATCGGGTAAAACCAAGTTTGCACGTATTTGGGCATATACACGAGGCTTACGGTCAGCAACAAATTGGAGAAACTTTATACGTAAATGCGTCGATGGTTGATTTGGCGTATCGTCCTGTTAGGGAGGCAATTGTAGTGGAGTTGTAAGCAGTAAACAGTAAACAGTAAACAGTAAACAGTAAACAGTAAACAGTAAACAGTAAAGAAGCCAGTTTGGGAATTGTTAGTTCCCAAACTGGCTTCTTTTGATACTTTATATTTGTTTACTGATAACTGTTAATTGTTTACTGATAACTGTTAATTGTTTACTGATAACTGTTAATTGTTTGATAACTGAAATCTTATTCCCTAAAATCTCCCTTCTCATATTTATCAAAAAGTAAGTCGAAATGTCCTTTTAGGATTTCCTCTAATTTATGATGATATTCTGGAAATGATGGCAAATTATTATGTCCTCCACCGTAAATAGGTGTTAATCTGGCAGTTAATGGAACAAGACTTTGTAACCTTACCGATGAAGAATATGGTATTAGCCAGTCTTTCGTCCCATGAATTATGTAAATCGGGCAACGAACGTAGCGAATCCAAATGTCGGTTCTGATACTAAATCGTAATATCATCGCAACGGGCATGAAGGGTAAAAAGCGATTTGTTAAATGTGAAAATGAATAATAGGGAGCATCTAAAATCAACATTTTCGGGCGATTATTAGATGCTAATTTACAGGCAAATCCACTACCTAACGACCGCCCATAAACGACAATATCTTCTTCTTTGTAGCCATATTTTGCCCGCATTCGATTGTAAACGTACTGAGAATCTTTATTGAGATTTGCCTCCGTGCGTTTGCCAATGGATTTGCCAAAACCACGATAATCAATCATCACGACATCATAACCGTGCCGAGTAAAATCTACTGCGTATTTCGACCAGCCTTTTATACTGCGAGTATTACCGTGAAAGTACATCACCAAACCAACAGGTTTTTCATGATAAAATCGCAATCCGTTGATTTTTACGCCTTCTTCGGGTTCAAAATGAAGTTCCTCAAAAGGGTCATCATATTTATACTCAAAATCAGCGTGCAATTTTTCTGGTTTGAAAATAAACCGTTCTTGGATAAAATAGGCAATAATGCACAAGACTACGTAGCCAATGCCAATATAAATCCAAGTTTCGGTTGATAAATTCATTTGTATGTAACTCGATACTTCCGCATCGAAAATAATATGAATAAAAATTGCCGATGTGGAAACATCAGTTTACAAAAATTTCTTCAAAATCTTCTCAACGGCATCTAAATATCCGCCTCCAAACAAATTCACATGAACCATTAAGGGATATAAATTATACAAAGGAATACGGTCGCCAAAACCATTTTCAATAGCATTTACTTCGTGATAGGCTTCGTAAAAACTGGTTTCAAAACCACCAAACATAGTCGTAAAAGCCAATTCTGCTTCACGCAAACCGTAATAACAGGCTGGGTCAACTAAGCCCACAAAACCCTGACTATCCGTCATCACATTGCCCGACCATAAATCTCCATGCAGTAAAGCAGGTTTTTCGTTCGGAATTAATGACGGTAATTTTTCATACAATTGATTGAATTTTGCGTGTAATTCTTCCGAAATTTTACGGTCGTAAAGTGCCAATCCTGCCTGAACTTTTAAGCGTTTTTCGATAAAAAATTCTACGCCATCCGTCATCCATTCATTCGACTGACGCAATGCTCCGATAAAATTATTGAAATCTAAACCAAATTTTGGGTTTGTGTGCGAGTGAAGATGAGCCAATTTTTGCCCAAAATCTTGCCAATAATTAGGTTGTTTATAACTGGCTGTCAGGAACTCCATCATTAAATATTCTTTATCAACAATTTTTCCGTGATTGATAACTTGCGGAATCGACATCACGCCTGTATCTCGCAAAACCTGCAAACTACGAGACTCTGATGCAAACATTCCTTCGTGGTCGCCCTGATTCCATTTGATAAAATAATCACCTTCTGCCACTTTTACTTTTACGGCAAGGTTAAAATTTCCACCGTAAAAAAACTGAAAATCAAGCACTTTGGGTTGGTGTCCTAAATTTTCAAAAAGAATACTTTCGATAAATTGATACTGCTCTTGTGTCTGAAAAGTCATATTTTAAGGGAGTCGTAAGTCCTAAGTCTGTAAGTTGTAAGCCAAATTTAAGAGAAAACTGTTAAATTGCATGATAGCTTTGATTTTTTAGCATTAGAATTCATCCCCACAATTATATTTACAAATAATGAAATACAAAAAACACGTTTTTATCTGTACAAATCAGAAAGATGCACCCAAGAAATGTTGCGGTGACGAAAGAGGAGCAGCCTTAGTAGATGCGTTCAAAAATTCGATGAAAGAAAAAGGTTTATTGCCACAAATGAGAGCTCAAAAAACAGGTTGCTTAGACATCTGTGCTTTTGGCCCAGCAGTGATGGTTTATCCAGAAGGAATTATGTACGGCAATGTTCAATTATCTGACGTTGAGGAAATCATTGAAAGCCATTTAATCAACGACCAACCCGTTGAACGTTTGGTTATTGCGTAATTTTCTTAGGTAGAGACGTTGCCTGCAACGTCTTTGCATATTACCTGCAGCGTTTTCATAACGTTTAAATGTCAATGAAATTTTGTGGAAAGACGTTGCAGGCAACGTCTCTACTATTTTATAATTCCAATTATATGACAGGAAGGATTCCTGTCGTACAGCCCATTCCATCATGTATCGCATATATCCCACATTATTAAATTCGTTCGCTTTATTTGAAGAAAAAACCACTGATTCACAGGGGGAAATCATTGTGGATATGTGGAACATGATTGACCGTATCAACCGTGTAAAGAAACCTACTACTGAAGCTCAACAAAAAGGAATAGATTTTGAAAAAGCCGTCGTAACGGGTGAAAATGAAGATGATTTCAAAGAAGGAATCATTGAAAAAGCACGAGCCTTATTACCTTCAAAATACAAAACGCAATTTTACTCAGAAGCGAAATATAAAAACTGCTTGATTTACGGCTTCGTGGATTTGGTTGGTAGCGACCGTGCCGTTGACTTAAAATCCACTCGAAAATATGAACCTAATCGCTTTGAACACAATCATCAAAATTTGTATTTATTGGGTTTGAAAAAGTACGGAATAAAAACTTTAGACTACGTAATTACCGATTTTGAGGAAGTTTATCAAGAAACCTACACTTTCGATGATTACGATTTCAAACCGCTTTATCAGCAAATCGACAATTTTGTGGATTTCATAGAACAACATAAAAAACTCATTAAAGACAAAAAGATTTTTGATAATAAAACTGACAATAATCAATTATCGATGTTTTAGAACGCTATGTCATTGCGAGTGTAGTGAATCGGAGTTTTGTTAAATCAATCTGTTTGCTTACGAGCAGAGGTTTTCAAACTATTTCTCTTCTATCGGCAGATTGCTTCGTTGCACTCGTAATTTGAAAAGTAACGTAAATAGCGGTCTGACTATCGTCTGACCGAGTATGTAAATTCAGTCAGACGATAGTCAGACCGCTAACCACCATTTACATTCCATAAAACATCCAACCCTTCATAATATTAATTTAAAAATGGTGTAAATAGCGGTCTGACTATCGTCTGACCGAGTATGTAAATTCAGTCAGACGATAGTCAGACCACTACTACAATATCCCTTTCAACTCTCCCAAATCCCTTATTTCATACTTCGGTTTTATCGAAACCTCTTGTGGACGTTGGTCTGGATTGAAGAAAACGGCATCAATTCCCGCACGGGTTGCCCCCACAATATCCGACTGAAAACTATCGCCAATCATCAAACATTCTTGAGGCACTGCTCCCACTTTTTTTAGGGCATATTCAAAAATTCGAGAATCGGGTTTTTTATATCCTGAATTTTGAGACGTAACTACTTCTTTAAAATAATGCGTAATCTGTCCTGCATTCATTTTTACCGACTGAATTTCATCAAAACCGTTAGTGATGATATGCAAAGGATATTTTGGAAAAAGATATTCCAACGTCTCTTTTGCATTAGGTAAAAGATTATGCTTTTTTGAAGAAATCTTGATATAAGTATCTGACAAAGAATCACATACTTCATGACTATCAACGCCTAAGCTACTAAAAATCAAGCGAAAACGTGAATGACGTAATTCGGGTTGGGAAATTCGTCCAGCCTCATATTTATCCCAAAGTTGATGATTAATTTCGTTGAATTTCAAATAAAATTGCGACGATGAAGGAACACCCAAAGTCTGCAAATCGAAATCATGATAAACTTCTTCTAAAGCAATTCTTGAGTTAGTATTATGGTCCCAAAGTGTATGGTCGAGGTCAAAGAAAATGTGTTTATATCTCATTAAAACGTTGATTTTTACGCAATTTAGGACTGATTTTTGTTAAGCTATCAATAATTTATACATTTGTAAAAACAATTGTTTTTCGGTGTTTGAATTTCAATGTTCGATATTTGTAAGAAAACCCAAACATCGAACATCGGAAGACGAATATCGAAAACAAACATCGAATTTAAAATGGCAAAACAGCAACAACAAGACGAAAATCAGCTTAATGTAGAATTAACTGAAGAAATGGCTGAGGGTGAATACGTAAACTTAGCAATGATTGCTCACTCGCAAAGTGAGTTTGTAATAGATTTTATCAAAATGATGCCCGGGATTCCGAAGGCAAAAGTAAAGTCAAGAGTAATTCTTACGCCTGACCATGTATATAGATTGCTAAATGCGTTGAAGGAAAATATTCAAAAATACGAAGAGGCTTACGGAGCAATTTCGGAAGACCAAAGTCAAATCGGATTTCAATTTCCAATGAATTATCGTGGACCAATCGGTGAAGCATAATTCTAAATGTAAATACAGAACGTCTATTTAAAAACACTTCAAAAGCGTAAAACGCATCAGAGTTTTCTCTGAAAACGTTTACGCTTTTTTTGTTTATAAAAAAACGAGTAATTTTAGATAAAATCACCAAATTATTTCTCAAAATCGAGTAATCCGTAGGCAAATTATTCTTTCAAAACTATAACTAAAATAAATAACGTACAATGAATGTTAAACTTAACAAATCTCATATAGCTTCTAACTCGACTCATCTGAGTAAACATCTTAATTTACCTGACCCTAAAGTTTTTGACTTACCCGAAAAAGTTTTACAATTTGGCACAGGAGTTCTACTTCGTGGACTTTGCGATTATTTTATCGACAAAGCCAACAAACAAGGTATTTTCAATGGTAGAGTTGTCGTTGTTAAATCTACGGACAAAGGTGGTGCCGATGATTTTAACGAACAAGATGGACTTTATACCCACTCTGTTAAAGGAATCGAAAATGGTGAAGCAATTGAG
The DNA here is from genome assembly GCF_034931005.1 of Arcicella sp. LKC2W. Lineage (NCBI taxonomy): Bacteria > Pseudomonadati > Bacteroidota > Cytophagia > Cytophagales > Flectobacillaceae > Arcicella > Arcicella sp. LKC2W. Next base: position 40,381 of record NZ_JAYGIN010000003.1, on the reverse strand, counting down.
GAATACATTCTTAATGCTTCCATATCTCGTACTTTATCTGCACGCTCGCAATGGCAAGAAATTTTACATTGTGCCAAAAATCCAGAAATGCAGATTATCCTTTCAAACACCACGGAAGTAGGTATCTCATTATTAGAAGGTGATAAAATTACAAACAATCCTCCTGCTTCATATCCTGTAAAATTATTAGCATTTCTTTATGAACGTTGGACTGTATTTAATGGCTCAGCAGAAAGTGGAATGGTGATTGTACCAACAGAATTAATCGTTGGCAATGGTGATATTTTGAAAGATATTGTGCTGAAACAAGCTCAAGCGAATGCTCTTGAACCAGCATTTATTGAATGGTTAAACAATAGCAATCATTTTTGTAACTCATTGGTTGACAGAATTGTACCGGGAAAACCAGAAAAAGAAGCTATCGAAGAATTGCAGAAAAAATTAGGCTACGAAGATAACATCATGGTTCTTTCTGAAGCCTACCGTTTATGGGCAATTCAAGGAGGAGAGAAAGTACGTAAAGTATTATCATTTGCTCAAGCAGATTCTGGAGTTGTTATTGAAAATGATATTGAAATTTACCGTGAATTAAAACTTCGTATGCTCAACGGAACGCACTCGTTACAGTGTGGAATGGCGTATTTATTAGGTTTCAGAACGGTTAAAGATGTCATGTCAAATGGTTATTTGAGCAGAATAATTACCAATTTGATGTTGGGTGAAATGTCTTTAGCGATTCCATATAAAATTGATGCTAAAACTCGTGACCGTTTCGGTAGAATGGTTCTTGACCGTTTCCGTAATCCATTCTTGAACCATAAATTATTAGATATTACGGTTCAATACACGGCAAAAATGAAGATGCGTAATATCCCAATTCTTTTACAATACTATAAAGAATTTGGAAAAGCTCCTGAACTTTTTGCGATGGGATTTGCAGCCTATTTACAATTTATGCACGGTGTAAAAGAAGTAAATGGCACATATTACGGCGAATCAAACGGAGAGTTTTATCCAATCAATTGTAACTTTGCCCCTTACTTTTACGAAGCTTGGCAGGCAGGTTTTGATTTAGAAAAAGTATTAGCAAACGTTAGCCTTTGGGGAGAAGATTTAACCAAATTGGATGGCTTTACGGATGCCGTTAGAAAATATTTGTAGGAAGAATTTGTAACACAAACTTTAGCCTGTAAGTGAAATACGGACTAAAGTCTATTTCACAGTATTTACATTACAGACTGAAGTCTGTGTTACTTTACATTGAAAATTATCATAAATTATGAAAGTTATTACCTTTGGAGAAGTCATGATGAGGCTCAGTACGCCTAATTTTTCAAGATTTTCTCAGGCAACTCAATTTGATATAAATTTTGGCGGTGGCGAAGCAAACGTTGCCTCTTCATTAGCCATTTTTGGCATTCCTGCAAGTCATGCAACTCGTTTTCCAAATAATGATTTAGGACAAGCAGCAACGGCTGTTTACAAAAAATATGGCGTTGGCACAGAAGCCATTGCTTATGGTGGTGACCGTCTGGGCATATACTTTGTTGAAAAAGGATCAGCCATGCGTCCGAGTAAAGTTGTTTACGACCGTGCCAATTCATCATTTGCAACGCTACAACCTTCTGATTTTAATTGGGAAGAAATCTTAAAAGGAGCTACTTGGTTTCACTTTACAGGTATTTCGCCTGCTATTTCTGAAGGTGCGGCACAGGCTTGTTTAGAAGCTGTACAAACGGCATCACGTTTAGGAATAAAAGTTTCTGCCGATGTTGGTTATCGTTCAAATCTTTGGAAATGGGGAAAAAGACCAAACGAAGTGATGCCTCAATTAATCAAATATTGCGACGTAATTGTTTGTAGTAAAGGCGATGCCGCTGATATGTTTGAAATTAAGCCTAATGACGAAAAAGGCAGTTTCAAATCAGTTTGCAAGCAAATTATGGAGCGTTTTCCGAAAGTAAAGAAAATTCTTACGACCAAACGTGGACAAATTTCGGCTTCACACAATACCCTTTCTGGAAGAGCTTGGGATGGCACGCAAATGATTGAAACAGAAGCCATTGACATTCCAGACATTGTAGATAGAATTGGTGGTGGCGATGCCTTCATGGGCGGATATATTTATGGAGAATTAACCTACCAAGACACTCAAAAAGCTCTTGAATTTGCCGTAGCAGCCTCAGCTTTGAAACACACCGTAGAAGGTGATTTCAACCTTGTAAGCGTACAGGAAGTTGAAGCAGTCATGGCAGGTGATGTAAGTGGACGATTAAAAAGATAGTTTGAGGGGACGGGAGGAATGCAGTAGATGGAGGAATGAGTTAGTTAAGTTTAGCACTTTACTTTAGGAAAAGTATAAATTTAAAGTACCAAGCATCTTCCGTTGAACTTCCCGAAAGTTAAAAACTTTCGGGAAGTTATTCCAAGTCAAATATGGTATATTATTTTTCACCATTTCCCTTCAATTATTTATGAAAATTAAAACAGAAGTTTAATATATTTAAAATAACACTCAGAAGTGGAGAAACCTAATGTTTCTTATACCTTCTATGTGGTTACAAACAAAATGAAATTTACAAAAGAAGAATTATACGCAAAACTTAGCGAAGTGCCAATTATGCCTTTGTTCAATCACCCAGATATTGAGGTGAGCAAAGCAGTGGTAAAAGCTTGCTATGACGGAGGAATCAAAGTTTTTGAATACACCAATCGTGGAGAAGGTGCTGCTCAAATTTTTGCAGAATTAGTAAAATATATTCGCCAAGAATTACCCGATATGGCCATCGGAATTGGTACGGTTTTCACTGCTGAAGAAGCTGAATATTTTGTTAGTTTAGATACTGATTTTATCGTACAACCATGTCTTAATCCAGAAGTTGGAGCAGTTTGTAAGAAATACGAAATGGCATGGTTCCCAGGCGTAATGACCGTTTCTGAGATTTTCCAAGCACAACAAGCTGGTTCTGATATTGTAAAGATTTTCCCTGCCAATGTACTCGGAACGGCATTTATCAAGGCTATTAAAGGACCAATGCCAAAAGCAAAAGTAATGGTAACGGGTGGTGTTGAGCCTAACGAAGAAAACTTAAAAGGTTGGTTTTCAGCAGGAGTTACTGCTGTTGGAATGGGTTCTCAATTATTTCCAAAAGCAGTTTTAGAATCTGGAAATTTTGAAGAAACAACTGAGATTGTAAAAAAATGTATTGCCTTAGTGAAAGGATTTTAAGTTATTTTTCGATGTTTGGTACTCAATTATTACCAAACATCGAATAACAAACATCCAAACTAATCTCTTCTAAAAAACTGAATAATTACGATAACTACCGTCGTGAAAATAGTGCTACAAATCACCTTCAATAACACAGGGAAAAATAATCCCCAATCAGAAGCTTCTAATAAAAAAAGTACAAAATGGTGAATCACCGTTAACACAACCGTATAAGTTATAAACCATGTCAAACCCATTGAACTAAGACTAAGTGTTTGGCGTTCGTCATATCCACGCTGAGGGGTCAACAATGAGATAATTGAGGGTCTTAAAAATGCTATTAAAGTCATTGCAGCAGCATTTGCTCCAATAGTATTATAAAAAACATCTACTGCCATTCCCGCAAAAAAACCAAGTAAAATCAAGGTTATACGGTTCGTTTCAAAAGGCAAAAGCGTCACACTCGCTATATAGGCAAAACAAAACGCATAGTCGAAAAGTACCAATTGTCTTACAAAAAATATTTGTAATAAAAGGTAAAAACCAAAGACCAGCCCTTGTGATAATATATTTTTCTGAGTCATTTATTATTTATAGTAAGCGAAAAGCGATTTGCGAAAAGCGAATACTTAAATACAGTGAATTGCATTCATGTTTTTTCGTAATCACAGTGGCAAACCACCCTAAATATTTTTAGCATTACGTAGATTTACTTCACTTTTACGTCGTTTGTTTTCTCTTCCAATGTTTTCTGTTCGTTCATCAACTTATTATTTATCACATATACATAAGCAAGTGTGTGAAAGTTGGTGGCTAATTGAACCTCAATATCATGAAAAGTCTGGTCAGCTTTTACGCCCACTTTTTTAACATAACCGATGGTAATATTGGGAGGAAAAACGTAGTTAAAATCGGAAGTAACGACTGTATCTTTAATCTTAACGGCTTTATACCTTGACACTTCGGTCATTTCAACAATATCTGGATTGACACCGTCCCACTTTACAGAACCAATTTCATTATTTCTCTTCAATTTTGCTGAAACGGAATACTCCGAGTGTAAAATTGAAATCACGATTGAAATATGCTCTGAACAAGATTTAATTTTTCCAACAACGCCCGTTGACGAGATTACGCCCATTCCAGGAGCAAGTCCATCGGCAGAACCTTTATCAATCGTTATATAATTATTAAATTGGGTAGTTGTGAGGTTTTGGACTTTGGCAACAACAAATTTGAAGCGACTCGCAACGGCAGAATCCGCCTTGTAGTTTATAATAGACTTATCAAGTTGTTGTGCTTGTAGTTTTGAAACCAATTGATTCAAACGGCTATTTTCGGTAGCTAAATCTTTATTTACATCTCTCAAATTTGAATATTCTGTTATTGAATTTGAGGTTTCTAAAGCTTTGGCTGCGTAATAGTTAGTCGTATTGAAAAAAATGGCGTTTGGATAATTATTATAGGAATAAAAAAACCAAAGACTCAGCACCTCCAAAATTGCGAACAAAATGAAGGCCCGTTGTCTGGATATAAACTGAATAAGTTGGTACATTTTTTTAGAGATTAGAGAACAGATGAGAGAGTTAAGAGAAAAGAGTATAAAGAAAATCCAAGAGTGATTCCTCAAATGAGGCTAAATCTCTTCAAATTTCTCTATACTCTTACGCTATCATCTATGCTCTTTTTAACTACGAAATAAGAATTGGCTTGAAGTGGTCTAAGTGTTTCAAGACCTCACCTGTTCCACGAACAACCGCTCTTAAAGGGTCATCAGCAATGTGGATTGGCAATTTTGTTTTGTTAGCCAAACGTTTATCTAAACCATGAAGCAATGCACCACCACCCGTTAAGTGGATACCATTGTGGTAAATATCAGCTGAAAGTTCTGGTGGTGAAACCTCCAAAGCTTTCATTACGGCTTCTTCAATTTTAGAAATTGATTTATCTAAAGCGTAAGCAATTTCTGAATAAGTTACTTTAATTTCTTTTGGAATACCTGTCATTAAATCACGACCACGAATTTCATAATCTGCTGGTGGATTTTCTAATTCTGGTAATGCCGAACCTACTTCAATTTTGATTAATTCTGCTGAACGCTCACCAATCAAAAGGTTGTGTTCACGACGCATATAATCAACAATATCACGAGTAAAAACGTCTCCTGCAATACGTACAGAAGCCTCACAAACGATACCAGAAAGGGCAATAACCGCAATTTCAGTAGTACCTCCTCCGATGTCCACAATCATTGAACCATTTGGTTGTTCAATATCAATTCCGATACCAATTGCCGCAGCGATAGGCTCATGAACCATATAAACTTCCTTAGCACCTGCGTGTTCGGCAGAGTCTTTTACGGCACGTTTTTCAACCTCTGTAATACCAGAAGGAATACAAATAACCATACGATGAGAAGGCGTAAAGAAACGGCTTCCTGTATCAATCATTTTAATCATGCCACGAATCATCAATTCGGCAGCGGTAAAGTCAGCAATCACTCCATCTTTTAAAGGACGAATTGTTTTGATATTTTCATTGGTTTTTTCGTGCATCTGCATTGCCTTGTTTCCGATTGCCAAAACTTTGTTTGTAGCTTTATCAAGTGCAATAATTGATGGCTCGTCCACCACGATTCTATCTTTGTGAATAATTAACGTATTGGCAGTACCAAGGTCAATTGCAATGTCTGAAGTTAGGAAGCTAAATAATCCCATTTTTTATGATTAGTTCTTTGTTATCTGTGTCTAAATCTTTAGGCTACATAAAGTTACCTAAAATTATACATAGTAAAATGTATATTTCTTGTAAAAGTACAAAATTAATGAGAATCAAGGAGAATTTATTGAAAGCGGAACTAAATTCTTTTATTTTAGACCTTTAATCGAAACATAATTAACAAAAGATAGTTTTTTGTTAGATGTTTTTAGTTTTGCATAGATTTTGCGTAGAAATCTCTAAAAGTCAATTCCCTTACTCATAATATGGCAAAGAATAAAGTTTCTCAGAATCCTAAAAATACTCATCAAAAGCCACAAACGGTCAATCAGACGACAAAAAGCGTTAGTGAACCTGAAGTTTTGGTAGAACCAATTCCCTATACAGAACGTAATTTTTGGATTTTATCGGGCATCATCACAGTTTGTGCTTTGGTTGCTTATCTCCCAGGTTTTCAGAATGGTTACGTTTGGGATGATATGTTTTATATCGTCAATAACGAAGATTTACGAGTTGTTTCCTTCCAAAATTTCAAGACTTTAATTTCTGATTTTTATCTTGGAAACTGGCACCCACTCACCATGGTGACCTATTACATCGAATATTCTTTGGTAAAAGATACCGCATGGGTTTACCATTTCGATAATACGATTATCCATATCATTAATAGTATTTTGGTGTTTAAAGTAGTCGAAAAACTGAGTAAAAACTTCTTGATTGGAGCGGTAACTGCGGTACTTTTTGCTATTCACCCGTTACACGTGGAGTCGGTAGTATGGGCGGCTGAACGAAAAGATGTACTTTATACGTTATTCTTGCTTTTGTCTTTTTGGCAATATTTGAAATACACTTCTGTTGTCTGTGAGGACACAGACAACGGCGGGGCTACCAACTGGAAAAGCAAAAATTTCTGGTACGCTTTAGGTTTATTTATTCTTTCGTGCTTGTCAAAAGGTATGGCGGTGATTTTACCCGTTGTATTCTTGATTACCGATTATTTCTTGTTGAACCGTAAGCAAATTATCAAAATTGGCATTGAAAAAGCTCCATTTTTTATTATCTCATTAATTACGGGTATTATTTCTATCAAAGCTCAAAGTGATGCAGGAGCGAATGCAACCAAAGTTATCAGCGACGCTTATTCTCTCTCAGAACGTTTTTTTATGATAAATTATGGCGTACTTTATTATTGGATAAAAATGGTTTTGCCGACTAATTTGATTGCTTTTTATCCTTATCCACAAAAGCCAACAGGTACAATCCCTTCGATTTATTATTCTGCTTTTGCGGGCGTGTTAGCATTGGCGATTGCGTTATTTTGGTTGGGTCGCAAGAATAAATTAGTTTGGTGGGGAGGTTTGTATTTTTTGATTGTAATTTTCCCTGTTTCGCAAGTGTTGCCTGTTGGTAGTGCGTTGATGGCTGACCGTTATTTTTATGTTTCTTCGATTGGTCCTTTGGTAATTTTAGCCGTTTTTGCCAATCGCTTATACCAAAAAGCTACAACCAATAAACTCATGCCAGCGGTCGGAATGATACTTTTATTAGGTTTAACATTTCTTTCATTTAACCAATCAACACATTGGAAAGATACGCTAACATTGTTTACGCCCATTTATGAAAAACATCCCAGCGACCCAATGGTAACGAGTAACATGGGTTGGTATTGGTTTGGCATGAAAGATAATGAAAAGGCTAAATTTTACTTTGAAGAAACGCATAAAACATCTTTCAAAACAGCGGATGTTCATACAGCTTTGGGGCAAATTTATTTCGACGAAAAGAAATATGATTTGACGGTTGATAATTTTGAAGCAGCTCTAAAAATCAAGCCGAAAGAAATGCAAAACCTTCACTGGATGCTTGGTGCAGCGTATTATTACACAGGGAAATACAATATTGCCATTGACGAATCACAACTTGCTTTGGATAAATCGGACAATAAAAACCAGTTTGCTCAGAACATCATGGGTTTATGCTTGGCAAAACAAGGCAAAGAAATAGAAGCCATAAAACGCTACGAAACGGCTATGAAATTAGACGCTAAATTTGCTGACCCACACATTAATATCAGTACCATTTTGAACCACAAAGGCGACCATCAAGGCGAAATTGCGGAGTTAGAAAAAGCTATCAAAATTGACCCGAAAGCAACGGTAGCATTCAAAAATTTAGGGGTTGCCTACAAATCAATGGGCGATTGGAAAAATGCCATCAAAGCATGGGAAAATGGTATCAAAGCCGACCCAAAAGATGGAAGTTTTGACTACAACATCGGTTTAGAATATGGGCAACACGGAGATTTTCCAAACGGCATAAAAGCCATGCAAAAAGCTGTGGCTAAAGGCGACCAAAATGCAACGGTGTTTTTAACGCAGAGAGGGATTCCTTTGAAGTAGGGCAAAAACAACGATTGCCAACTTTTAGAAAGTTGGCAATCGTAATAATTCTTTTTCTTCCTCCGTATTTATATTGAAAGTTTAGTATGTCATTTGTATAAAGGACAGGTTAAAAACCTGTCCTACCCTTTCAAAATCGTCAACTCCGCTCTTACAAAATCCATCAATGATGCAATGTGTGCTTTTGAGAAATCGAAAGGAATATTGGCGGCAGCGTAAATTTCACCCATTGGTTTGGTGTAACCCAATTTCAGTGCGTTCAAATAGCCTTCTAAGCCTTTTTGTGGGTTTTCTTTGTAATTTTTCCAAACGCCAATCGCTCCTAATTGAGCAATTCCGTATTCGATATAGTAAAATGGCAATTCAAAAATATGTAACTGCTTGTGCCACATCGTAGCCTTGTATTTTTCTAAACCTGACCAATCAGTTACGCTATCCGTAAATTGCTCGTATATGCGTACCCACGCTTCGGTACGTTCTTCGGTAGTATGCGTTGGGTTTTCGTAAATCCAATGTTGGAATTTATCAACCGTTGCCACCCACGGAAGCGTACTAATGATGTCTTCCAAATGCTGAATTTTAGCACGTTTCAATTCTTCTTCATTGTCAAAATATACATCCCAATTATCCATCGAAATCAGTTCCATCGACATTGATGCTAACTCGGCTACTTCCGACGGAAAATTACGAAATGTATTCAAAGCCAAATCTTTCGTAACGATTGAATGCACCGCATGACCACCTTCGTGAAGCATCGTAATTACGTCACGCATCAACGAAGAGGCATTCATAAAAATGAATGGAAAACCAGTTTCTTCCAAAGGATAATTGTATCCACCTGGAGCTTTCCCAACTCTTGATTCTAAATCTAAACGTCCCATTCCTTTCATAATTTGGAGACATTCACCCAAAAATGGGTCAAGATTGGTAAAACATTCAATAGTTTTATTCAATAAGTCTTCGCCACCATTGAACGGATGCAAAGCTGGACGACCTTCTGTATCAACGCCTTTATCCCACGGACGAAGAGCGTCTAATTGCATCACATTTTTACGTTCTTGGCTCAGTTCATTCAGAATTGGAACAACGGTTTCTGCTACCGCTTCATGGAATACGAAACAATCTTTGGCTGTATAATCAAAGCGTTTTAGAGCGGCAAAAGTATAATCTCTGAAATTTTCAAAACCTGCATTTATAGCCACTTGATGACGAATAGATTTCAGTTTATTGAAAATCTCGTCCATTTTTTCATGGTCGGCATAACGACGTTCTTGGAGTTTAAAAAAAACCGATTCACGCAAAGTACGGTCAGTATTTTCCAAGAAAACTCCCGCTTGTTGAAGCGTTTTCACTTGCCCGTCAATCTCTACAGTCATGGCTCCAACGGTTGCCTGATATTCACTCGAAAGGTTTTGAATTTCGGTAAACAAAGGAATATTTTCATTTCTAAAAATCTCCGTTGATTTCTTCATTCCTCTAATTGTAATTTCAAAACCAGCATCTGTTAATTCACTCAAAAATGGATTTTCGAGCGTTTTTTTATTCAGAATATCGTCGTATTCAGCCAACTGCGGTTGAATTTCACCCACGAATTGGTCGAAATGAGCTTTAATTTCTTTATCGCCCGTATCACAAGTCATTTTGATATAACGCCAAGCGAAGTTTTCAGAAAGGTAACTTTCCAATTCAGAACGGTCGGCAAAAAACTTACGTAAATCTTCAGCATTTTCAATGGTACGTTTTACCAAATTTTCGTAAAAAGGCTTTACACTTTCCCAAGTTGTCAAGTCAAATTCTTCGCCCAAAAACTTACGAACTGGCGGTGTGGTGGATATGGTTTCTTGCATTGGTTTTAATTTCTATTTGTTCAATGGTTTTCGATTCTGGAGAATCGGGTTACATTTTTCAAAAGTAATAGATTTCCCTTGATTGAGTAGAAATGATTTGAAAAATGTAACTTTGTAAACTACAAAATCATAAAACACCACTACGCCAATGACAAATATTAACAATCCGCACGATAAATTCTTTAAAGAATCTTTCTCTCGACTGGAAGTTGTGAAAAGTTTTATTGAAGAGGTTTTCCCAAAAGAATTCAGTGAAAAAATCAACCTTGAAACGCTACAACTCACGAATGCATCATTTATTGATGCTGACCTTTCTGAACATTTAGCCGATTTGGTATATCAAACGCAATTTGCTTCACAAGAGGTTTTAGTTACCTTACTTTTTGAGCATAAATCTTATACCGAAAGTTTTCCTCATTGGCAATTGCTAAGATACATGACCAATATTTGGGTAGAAGAACAAAAACAAGAAAAACAGCCTTCTGTCGTTATTCCTATTATCATTCATCATGGTAAAATCAATTGGAAGAAAAAACCAATGAAAAGCTATTTTGGCAATATCCATTCATCTTTGGTCAGTTTTTTACCCGAATTTGACTATTTGCTTTTTTCACTCAATACTTGGGAAGATTATCAAATTGCTAATTTTAAAAACATTTTTCTTAGCACAACGGCTATGCTTTTGAAACATTCACGAGATGAAAAAGAAGCATTTTTGAAGTTAGAATCATTTTGGGTTGAAAAACTAAAAGCCTTAGACGAAGCCCACGAAGTAGGATTTATAAGCTCTATTTTCAAATACATTGACAATGGCATCAACTTGACAAGGAGTGACTTAATTATTATCTTTACCAAAGTTTCAACAACAGTAAATAACATTGCTATGACTATCGCCGAAGAAATAAAAATTGAAGAAAGAGAAAACTTAACTTTAAATTATGTGAAAGGTCTCTTTGAAAAAGGTCTTCAAGCTGAGTTTATCGCTGATGCTTTTAAATTACCGCTTCAAAAAGTAGAAGAAATTATTCAAAGAATCAAGTCCTCTGCCAATTAGGAAAGTAGCTTTTATCTGTAAATTGACCTTCTATTCATTATACCCATTTTAAATTTCCAATATTTTTTTAGCGGTAAATCATTAATTAACAGACCCTTAACTGTTAACTAATCGCTATAAACTTTCCATTATACCATGCCCCTCACCAAAGAACAAGTCCTTAAACAATATTACGGATACGATAAATTTAGACCTCTCCAAGCCGATATTGTTGATTGGGTTTTGTATGGACAAGATGCGATGGTTTTGATGCCAACAGGTGGTGGTAAATCGGTGTGTTTCCAAATTCCTGCTCTGATGATGCAAGGGCTGACTTTGGTTATTTCGCCCTTGATTGCCCTCATGCACGACCAAGTGCAGGCTCTCAAAGCCAATGGGATTCCTTCGGCATATTTGAATTCTTCTTTGGATGGACAACAACAATCAGCAATTGAGCGACAAGTGCGAGCGGGTGAGTTGAAGCTGCTCTACATTTCTCCCGAAAAATTATTTACACAAGGTTATTTAGATTGGATTAAGACCTTAAACATCAGCCTTTTCGCTATTGACGAATCGCACTGTGTATCTACTTGGGGACATGATTTTAGACCTGAATATACCAAGTTACACGTCTTAAAAGAAGCCTTTCCAAACGTGCCGATGATTGCTTTAACCGCAACCGCCGACCGTGTTACTCGCAAGGATATTCTCTCACAGTTGGGCATTCCAGAAGCCCGAACTTTCATTTCTTCTTTTGATAGACCCAATCTTTCGTTATCGGTTTTACCAGGAAGAAATCGCACAAAAATTATTCAAAATTTTGTGGCTGAACGACCTCGACAATCAGGAATTATTTATTGCTTAAGTCGTAAAAATACCGAAACCGTTGCCGAGGCTTTGCAAAAAGCGGGCATCAAAGCCAAGTATTATCACGCTGGAATGCCTTCTGCCGACCGTGCGAAGGTTCAAGATGCGTTTATTCGGGATGATGTGCAAGTGATTGTGGCAACGATTGCCTTCGGAATGGGCATTGATAAGTCTAATGTTCGTTGGGTAATTCATTATTCGATGCCTTCAAATGTGGAAAGTTTTTACCAAGAAATTGGTCGTGCAGGACGTGATGGCGTAAAATCAGACACTTTGCTTTTTTACACCTATCAAGATGTGATGGTACGAAAAGACATGATTGCTACGTCGGAATTGCCCGAAGAAATGAAGGAAGTGCAAAACGCAAAACTCGACCGAATGAAGCAATATGCAGAAGCTGAGATTTGCCGACGACGCATTTTGTTGAGTTATTTCAACGAAGAAGTTACCAAAGATTGTGGCAATTGTGACGTTTGTAAAAACCCTCCCATGCGTTTTGATGCCACTTTATACGCTCAAAAAGCCCTTTCTGCCGTTGCTCGTACCAACGAAAAAGTGGCAATGAGTATGTTGATTGACATTTTGAGAGGTTCTAATAATAAAAAAATTATCGACCACCGTTACCACGAAATTAAAACTTTTGGAGCTGGAAAAGATTTAAAAGCCGACGAATGGGCGGATTATTTACAACAAATGCTCAATTCGGGCGTGATGGATATTGCTTATGATGAAGGTCACGCTTATCGACTCAATAATGCTTCTTGGGCGGTTTTGAAGGAAGGTCGGAAAGTGCAATTGGTACGATATAAACCATTTGATGAACGTCAGGCGGAACGTGAAACAATTGTTCCGAAAGAGAAAACGAAGAAAGAAATCATCAAAGATGCTTTATTTGAGCGTCTGCGTGAGTTACGGAAACGTTTGGCGGATGATAAAAACATTCCTCCATTTGTAATATTCTCAGATGCAACGCTTTCGGATATGTCGCAACAAAAGCCAATTTCTCAAGCTGAAATGCTGAATGTTTCGGGAGTTGGACAACAAAAATATCAGCAATATGGTGAGATTTTTATTCGAGAAATCAGGGAATTTCTCTCAACAATTCCTGGAACAAATAGTGCATCATTGGGTATTAACACCGTTCAATATACCTATCAATTATACCAAGAGGGCAATACAGTGGAAGAAATTGCGAAAATAAGAGGACAAAGTCCTGTAACGATTTTTTCACATTTGAGCAAATTATACGAAGAAGGAAAGGACATTGATTTTAGTCCGTTTATTAACAAACAACAATACGACGAAATTGTGAGGGCAGCTAAAGCAATGGGCGTTAAAAAAGGAGAAAGTGTAAAAGCTCTTTACGAAGCAATGGATTCTAAACATGATTATTCCGTGATTAGAATTGCTCTGACGATTTGGTTTAAAGATGGAATGTAGTTTATTGGTGATTAGCAACTGGTTAATTGGTTTTGGCAGCAATAAATTCAAATAGGTTTATAGTCGAATAGCATTTTAATCCAATTTTTTGAGTAATATTTGAATTAAATATGTAAAAAATTGTATCTTCATTCTTAAACTAATTTATCCCCTTAATCACAAAAATTATGAACATTGTAAAACAAATTCCAGCTTTTCTTTTAGGTGCATTATTTATCTTCGGTGGTGCTGCTTATTTATTTAAGTTTGCTCCAGAACAACCCATGACTGGCGATGCTGAAACTTTTATGAAGTTATTCGGAAGTACAGGCTATATGACGGTTATTAAAATATGTGAATTGCTTTTCGGAATCTTAGTTTTAATTCCCAAAACACGTGCTTTGGGTTTAATTTTAGTAGCTCCAATCGTAGTGAATATTCTTATATTTGAACTACACATTGCAAAAGCTCCTGGTATTGGCGTTGTTTTGGTAATTGTGAATGCTTTGGCTATGTATTTAGTGAAAGAAAAATATTCAAGTATTCTTTCTTAAAAAATAGAACACGGATTAAACGAATTAGACACGGATAAAATTTATATATCCGTGTCTAATTTGTTTAATCCATGTTCTATAATATCTACTATTTCAACGAGTTACCATATCCAACGACTAAAACAGACAATACAATTGTCAAAATTCCGACAATAATAGTTGTTAAAGTTTTCTTTGAAACGCCTTTCCATTCCTTCAAAACCAAGCCCCACGAATTGGCAACTAAGATGATAAATGCCATGTGTAAAATCCATGAACTTGGACCATTACCTAAGCGACTTTCACCCATTCCGTAGAAGAAGAATTGTAGAAACCATGTTGTACCTGCAATAGCTGAGAAAATATAGTTTTTCAACAATGGTGTCTCTGAATTTGAATAATCACCAAACGATTTATTCTTGAAATTTAGATACATACACCAAATCAAATTGGTAGTCAAGCCACCCCAAAGGATAACGATGTAAACCACATTATTTCTATACAAAAACTCTCCCTGACCAGCATTTAAAGCCACCCATTGCTCATTTGCTACCTGTGCCATTGATGAACCTGCCTCAATTCCAAAGCTAAAACAAGCACTCAAAACACCCGAAATAATTGAAAATGTCAATCCTTTTGAAATGTCAAATTCTGCATTGTCAGCAGTCTCCCCATTAAGGTCTTTGTCTTTCATACCACCTGCTTTTCCGCAGATAACAATACCCAACACACAAATTGCCAAACCTAATAAAACCATTTGTCCCCATGAAGTCGTCATTAAATCGTGGATAGTATCTTTACCCGCAGTCGGATTAAAATTATAGTAAATCGAAGGAATGATTGAACCAAAAACCGAGCAAAGTCCCAAAATAATAGAACTACCCAACGAAACACCCAAATATCGAACACCCAAACCGTAAGTTAAACCACCAATTCCCCACAATAAACCCATCAAATATGTCCAAAATAAAACTGAACCTTCTGTACTTGAAATGATAGAAGCAAAGTCTGGAATAGTCAAATATGCCGCAATCGGAGGAACAATTAACCACGAAAAAATACCGCCAGTAATCCAGTAACTTTCCCAAGACCAACCTTTTACTTTTTTATAAGGAATATAAAAACTACCCGATGCAAAACCACCAATAAAGTGAAAAATAACGCCAAAAATTGCTCCCATGTTGATTCTTAAATATGGTTAAATTAGGAAAAAGTATAACAAAATATCATTTTCCACAAACCTAAACAATAATTGGGATATGATACACCTGTACTTACCTGTAATATAATAGTATCACGGGAATCTTTCCCGTGTATGCAACTATAAGTACCACGGGAATCTTTCCCGTGTATGCAACTATAAGTACCACGGGAATCCTTCCCGTGTATTGCAACTATAAGTACCACGGGAATCCTTCCCGTGTTGAACTCTACGTACACGGGAAGGATTCCCGTGGTACATGATTACCTTTGTATAAATTTAACAACATAAATATGTCATTTGAATCTCTTGGTTTATCGGAATCGCTCTTGAAAGCCATTGCCAAACAACAATATCCCAATCCATTTCCTATCCAAGAACAGGCAATTCCTGCTATTTTATCGGGAAAAGACATTCAAGGAATTGCACAAACGGGTTCTGGAAAAACCGCCAGTTTTGTATTGCCTATTTTAGAGTTTTTCCAACGTAAAAAAGCCGTAAGAAGTCTGCATTTAAAGGTTTTGATTCTCGTACCTACTCGTGAATTAGCTCTTCAAATCAGTGAAGTTATCAGCAGTTTTTCCGAAAATTTACCCATAAAAGTGAAAAATCTTGCCGTTTTTGGGGGTGTTCCGCTCAATCAACAAATGACAAAATTGAGAGATACCGAAATTTTGGTGGCTACTCCGGGGCGTTTGTTAGATTTGATTTCGACGCAATCGCTCAATTTGACCAAAATAGAAATGCTCGTTTTGGACGAAGCAGACAAAATGTTAGACTTGGGTTTTCAAGAAGAAATGTCTTACGTTTTCCAACTTCTACCCAAAAAACGTCAAAATATATTATTCTCCGCCACGCTCGATACCAAATTGGAAGTCATCAAAGAAAACCTTCTTTGTGAACCCGTAAAAATAGAAATTGAGCCAGAAGTTGAGAATTTAGATTTGATAAAACAAACCGCCTACACCGTAAGTCCCGAACGAAAAGGACCACTTTTACGGTATTTAATTAAGTCGCAAGCCATGACGCAGGTTTTGGTTTTTGTGTCATCGGTGAGAACTGCCGATAATTTGGTGGAGAAATTGAAGAAAAACGGCATCAACGCCATAGCCATTCACAGCAAAAAAACGCAAGGAGCAAGAACTGAAGCTCTACGTGGTTTCAAGACGGGCAAAGCACCCGTTTTAGTTGCTACCGACTTAGCTTCACGAGGAATAGACATTCAATTTTTACCCTTCGTAATTAACTACGAATTACCCCGCTCGCCCAAAGACTACGTTCACCGCATCGGACGCACAGGTAGAGCAACCTCATCAGGCGAAGCCATTTCCCTAATTTGCCCAGAAGACGAACATCACTTCAAAATCATTCAGAAAAAAATGGGGAAACAAGTGGAGATGATTGATGGGAATTTGGTGGAGGTTGGAAAGGCTTGATGAAATACACTTATTTGTTATTTTAGCGAATTGAATCCCAAATTATTATAATATTTAGTGAATCAATTCACGAATTATTACATAACCCCATCAAGCGAAACCATTCCCATAATTTGTATAGAACAGGAACATCATTTCAAAATCATTTAGAAAAATGGAAATTATTGATGGGACTTTTATGATTATATTTATCCCATTTATGAACCCAAACTGACTGAAATATTTAATTATTTAAAATTTGTAATGTGATTACAATAGCCAAACTATATATTTATTGTAACTTTAAAAGCCAAAATTGATAGAATTTCATACATTTGTACAAAATTTTATCAATTGCTGTCTCGAAATTTAAAATATCTAAGAAAAAGTCGTTCATTAGCTCAACAAGAAATGGCGAAAATATTAGGTATTTTGAGAGCCACTTATGCAAACTATGAAAATGGGAAACATGACCCTCCTTCATCCTTTTTACAAAAAGTTAGTACGAATTTTGGTGTAAGTATTGATAAACTTATTTTTGATGATATTGAAAAGAGTGAAATAAATGAAATTATAACCACTGATACTACTAATCAACTTCGTGTTTTAGCAATAACAGTTAATGAAAATCAAAAGGAAAATATAGAATTTATTCCTATCAAAGCGGTAGCTGGGTATGCTCAAAATTTTGAAAATACAAATTTTATAGGCGAATTATCTCGTTTTACATTTCCTAAATTGAAAGAAGGAACATACAGGGCTTTTGAAATACAAGGTACCTCAATGTTACCAATTAAAGAAGGAGATGTAATTGTTGGTCGATATATAGAAAAAGCGGAACAAATACTAAATAATAAACGCTATATCATTCTATTAAGAGAAGAAGGGCTTCTATTTAAAAGAGCTATCATAGAAAAAAACTCAAAGCATAGTATTATTTTATTGTCAGATAATCCTAATTTCCAGCCGTTTTCAATACATTTTAAAGACATACTGGAAATTTGGGAAATGGTTGCTTTTATTGGTTACGGAGACATAGTACAAGATAATACAGATTTATTGATGCTTAAAATGAATACTATTGAACAAAGCATCAATCGAGTCATTGAAAATAAAAAGTAGTTAGCAATAAAAATGGATTTTTCAGTAATTGATTATTTAGAGTTTGGTAAAGGTATAATAGACGTTAATTCTGATACCAATACATTACCCCCTGTCAAGCGTCATTACGTTGAACAGGCGAATAATCTATTGTACGGCATAGATAAAGTTTATTTTTTAGGAGAACAACCCGCTATTTATTTTAAATCTGTACCCAATTTCAAGGAAGAAGTATTAGAAGACCTCGCTAAGGTTCAAAAAAGTATCTGGAATCAAGGCAAAGCACCGTTTTTGTATGTAGAAAGTCCTACCGAAATCCGAGTATATAATGGATTTGATAAACCTATAAATCCTAATGACGATAGCCAAAATGTAGAGAGTCTTGAAATATTTAAAGCAAAGAAAGGCGATGAAACAGCCTTAAATGAGTTGAAAGACGTTTTTGGAGTAGTCTCAATTGATTCGGGTGATTTTTGGAGCAAAGAAGATTACGCTAATAAGATTAAATCTAAGGTAAAAATTGAGCAAGCCCTTATTAAAAACCTACGAGATACTCGGACTCATTTAAAATCAAAAGGCTTAGATATTCATGTCATTCACGATATTCTTTTACGGGTACTTTTTACGCTTTATTTAGAAGACAGAGGAGCAACAGACCCAAGCTTTTACCAAAATTATAAACGAGACGCAAGTTCATTTTTTCATATTTTAGGAGATAGAGAAGCCACTTATGGTATCTTCAAAAAATTAGAAGTTTCTTTTAATGGAAACTTATGCCCCATTACAGACAAAGAAAAAGATGTTACAATAGAGCATTTACAAATTGTTAAAGAATGTTTTTGGTCAAAAATAAAAGATAATAAAAACCAACTCAATTTGTTTGATTGGCGTATTTTTGACTTCCGTATTATTCCTATTGAATTAATTAGTGGGATTTATGAGGATTTTCTTTCTAACGAAGGTGGTGAAGAAAAACAGTCTAAAACGGGTGCTTTCTACACACCTCGTCCATTAGCGGAATTCATTTTAAATAAAGTCCTTCCATATCCTACCACTGAGGACACGAATCATAATATCAAGATTTTGGATCCAACGTGTGGTTCTGGCATTTTTTTGGTAGAAAGCCTCAACCGTTTGTTAGATCGTTGGGAAATGGCTAATCCTGACAAAAACCTTAATTTCGATACAATATGTAAAATTGTTAAAGACAATATATTTGGAGTAGAACAAGAAAAAGAAGCCATCAAGGTAGCTGCATTTAGTTTATACCTTGCCATGCTCAACAGACTTGACCCAAAAAATCTTTGGCAAACTGGTAAATTCCCTTACCTCATTTACGAACCTGAAAACCCTAATCCCAATACACAGGGGAATAATTTATTCAGAATGAGCACCATTTCTTCGGGACCTTTTGAGGAAATAGAGTATGATTTAATTGTCGGAAATCCCCCTTTCAAGAAAGGAGGATTAGACGAAGATGTAAGCCAATATCTTACAAAACATAAATTTGCACAAGAAGCAGTTATTGCATTTTTACACAAAGCCACCACACTTTGCCCAAAAGGAAAGATAGCCTTAGTTACAGGTATCAAAATTCTTTTTAATACTGGAAAACCATATCAAAAATTCAGAGATTTTCTATTTGAGAAAACTTACGTAGAAGAAATTTACAATTTCTCTATTCTAAGAAATGCCTCAAAAGATGAAGGAGGAAGTTTATTTGGTGCAGCAAGTGGACCAGCAGGTATTTTGTTTTATAGCAATACTTTCCCAGAAAATCCTTCAAATCGTTTACTTTACGTTGCCCCTAAAACCGTTCTAAAAAATCGGTTTATGAATGGTATTGCTATTGATGCAACAGATGTTAAGTATTTGCCAAGGGAACAGGTTAAAAAGCCAGATACGAAGATTTTAAAATCGGCTATGTGGGGAACGGAGAAGGATTTTGCATTAATTGAGCAATTTAAATCAGTAAATAGTCTTTTAAATATTTTTAAAGAAAAAAAATGGAAAGATAAGTCAGGTGTTGGATTTCAAACTTCTGATGCGGATAAGCCTAATTTTACTATCAACCTAATTCCACATATAGACGCTGGTAAAATAAATCGCTATTATACTGATATTGAAAAAACTCGATCAATTAACCGTACAATATTTCGCAGATTTGGAAATGAAGAGGCATATAAAAAACCTCATGTTTTAATCAAAACAGGTCAAGAAAATAAAAAATTCTGTTCTTCATATTTAGATTTTGATTGTTCTTTTCAGAGTACGATTTATGGTATTCACATAGAAAAAGGTGAAAAGGAATTAAAACTATTGTCTGTTTTCTTAAATTCTGGATTGGCTTCTTATATAATGTTTTTGACAGCGGCAAGTTGGGGTATAGAGAGAGAAGAAGTGAAGCCTAATGAAATATTCGATTTACCAGATCTATGCTTCTCCCTACCCGAAGACAAAAAAGAAGCAATCGTAGTGTGTATGGATGAAATCATTGCGATTAAAAAGCAAAATTTAGCTATTTATAGTATTGAAGAAATCGAAAAAAAGATTGATAATTTATTTTATGAAGCTCTTAATTTAACTTCAAATGAAATTGTTTTAATTGAAGATTTAATAAATCTAACCTTAGATGGTTTTCAGAATAAAAAAGAAAGTATAGCATTTCGTCCTTGCCAAAACATTGAAATAAAGACGTATAGCCAATATTTGGCTAATAACATTAATAGTTTTTTGAAATTTGGTAGTTCGCTAACTGCATGGGTAACGGTTTTTCCAGTAGCTCCTAAAATTCCGTTGAATATTGTAGCCTTACATTTTAATCAAGACCAAGAGGCTGGCTATATTGAAGAAAATGGCAACACAAATATTGCCAAAATTCTCAAAGAAATAAATGAATTTACCTATCAAGAATACACGGAAAGCATCTATTATCGCAAGTTTGTGAAATATTATTCTGGAGATACTATCTATATTATTAAACCTAACGAAAAGCGTTTTTGGTCACGTTCATTAGCTCTGAATGAAGCAGACGAAATCATTGCTGAAATACTAAGTAAGAAGAGTTAATGACACCATTCAACACCGACATTTATGAGTCTTTCCAGTTAGCTATGGAAGGATTTTGCCTTGAATTGCTACATCAAGGTTATGAAGCTATGCTCAGGGCAAAGAAATATGACGTAGATTGGAAAGAAGATAAATTAACGGTTCATTACATCGCTTGTATGCAGCCATTGAATCTTAGGAAAGAGCATCAAATTTCAATCATACCACAATTTATCATCTATTCAGATGAACACGCTTTTGAAGAAGATGAAGTTGAAACAGCTCCAAGAATAGATTTTATGTTTCTTAAATGGTTTCAAAAAGAAGAATTTAATTACTATGCAGAAGCGAAAAATGTATCAGAAAATTCATGGATAAAGAAAAATGGTAAACCCGTAAATGCTTCATATTACTACAAAAGATACATCGAAACAGGCATAAGTCATTTATTAACAGGGCATTACCCAAGCAATTGCGTAATGATAGCTTATGTTTTAAACGGAGATAAAAACGCAATTCTCTCTAATTTGAATAACAGAATTTCAACAGATTTTACAGATTATGGAATCATTGCAAAGCCTATAAAACCAGTGTATGATGAATTTTATATTTCTGAAAATCAAGTAAATCCTAAAAATTTGACTCTCAAACATTTATTCTTGCAATTAGCGTAAAAAGCCATTAACCTTCTCATTATCAGAAGACTAATGGCTTTTTATTTTTTAACTTATTCTCTCTACTCCACCACCGCAACCCCACCCCCACTATAACTTCTATACTCCCCACGATACATCGCATCCGCAGATACGGGTCCCATTTGGAATTTGCCTTTTGAAACAGCTCTTACTAAGTAATAGAACGTTTGTGGCTTGTTGGAAATGTTGGTAAAGAAGTTAATTCGGTCGTCTCGGATATCGAAATGTTCGGGTGTGGTTTGGTCTTTTACCCATACTAAATCACGGTCTGCGGTTAGTCTTGGGTTTTCGATTTCTACGCCTGCGGGTAACATATCCGTAACTACCACGTTATCAACTGCCAATCCGTTGGTACTTTGGAGCGTAATTTTTATGACAATCAACTGATTTTGCTTGAATTTTGCTCCACCCAAAGGTTGTCCCGAACGAGTATAAAATTGCTTTCTCACCTTCAATACATTATCAATTTGCTCGTATTTGCCCGTAGCACTTAAACCTTCAGCTTGAGCAAAATAGTAAAGACTTCCCTTTCCTTGCGTGCGGATAACCGACTGATTTCCGATATTTTTAATCAATAAATCATTTGCCGTAAAATTACCCACCACTTTATTATTACTTGAAATTGAAGCCGTTACGGTGCTTGCATTGGCTTTCTTCACTAATTTACCCAACGCCAAAAATGCAAAGGCTTGTTCTTGCGTGGTTAGATACGGTTCGGCTTTCAAATTTTGGGATAATTGTCTCGCCAAAGTCGGAATTTGTAAATTATTTGGGTCGGTATCAATCAAGGTATTTAACACCAAAGCTTGATTTCTAATCGGTGAACTGAAACTTCCGCCCGTTTGCTTTTCGGTAATTTCTGAACCGTAATTTTTCGGTAAAATGGCGTTGTAACTTTTTACTTCGCCAATCAGACTATATGCTGCTGCCAAAAGATATTTTGAATCGGTGGTGAGTAAGTCCATATTAGATTTGTAATAATTCATTACCGAACGGTTCGGCTTTCCTGCCATCGCCAAAACGTACAAACTATAAATAGTTTCACGTGCCGCAATCACTTTGGTTTCGTAAGTTCCTGTTTCTAAAAAGTAATATTCTTTATCAGTCATTTTAGAATTGGAAGCCACCGTTAGATATTCGATTAATTTGCCCAAAGTTGAGCTATTTACCTGAAAATCATTCTTTTGTGATTCTAATAAGAAATGCGTAGCATAAGCAGAACCCCACCAAGATTCACGGTCGCCGCCTTGCCAATATGATAAACCGCCGCTTGGCAATTGCATTGATTCAAGTTTATGAATGGCCGCTTCTACATTTGTCCGAGGATTTAATTGACTTTCTCCCGCTTTCATGTACGGTTTTTTACCCGACTGAATTTGTTTAACAAACTCAGAAAAATACAATTGTGGAAAAGCCGTTGAAGTCGTTTGTTCTACGCAACCATAAGGATAATTCAAGAGGTTTTGGAACTTGTCCATAAACTGCACCATTGGCGATTTACTCACCGTCATTTCGGTTTTCAACGAACTCGGAATGTAGTCATTTATTAAATTTACATTACCAATCGAACCACCATTGACCACGCCAGCCACCGAAGTTTTCAGTAAAGAAGTCGTTGGACGAATCGTTAATTCTATCTTTTCGGTAAATTTCTCTTTCAATCCATTTACCACCACATTTACCGTTGCATTGCCAATACTTGGAGCAGCTTTCACCGCAAAATAAGCTCTTCCTTCTTTTTCGGCAGGAATTACTAAGGTCTGCGTTTTGTTACCAACCACCGACAAACCGCCTGATAATGAAACCGTTGCCGTAACATTGGCGTTTTGCTTGGTGGTATTAGTAATATTAACAGGCACTTGAATTTCATCATTTGGCGAAGCAAATCTTGGCAAAGCCGTAGAAATCACGAGTGGGTCAGCGACTTTCATATTTTTCGTTGCCGAACCAAAGGCTTCATCTTTGTAAGCCACCGCCATGATGCGTAAATCGCCCGAAAACTGCGGAATATCAAACTCAAAAGTTGCCTCTCCTCCTACGCCAGTTTTCACAATTCCCGACCAAATGGCTACTAAATTTACCCGTCCATTATTCAAGGGGTTCACTCGCTTTTGCATATCGTAACCATCTCCACCAACTGACGAACTTCCCGAAATTGATAATTCTGGAAATAAAAACGGATACAAATCGTAGCTATCTACTTCCAAAGCCTGTTTTTGGTAAAAATGAGCGTAAGGGTCGGGTGTTTTGAAGTTTTTGAGTTGCAAAATTCCTTCATCAACCACCGCAATCGTTAATTCTGTATTGCCTTTGGTTTTAATCGTTACTCGTTGTTTGGTTTTTGAACGAGATTTTTCAACCGCCACAATTTCGATTGGCAATTGATTATCAAGGTCTTCCACCATGATAGGGGCGTATCCGTGAGCAACTGTCAAAGGCATATTTGAGCCATCCATCGGACGAATCAACGTAGCCGAAACATAGACATTTGGCAAATGTTCTTTCCCAATTTTGAAACTCAATTCCGCCGATTTTTTATCAGTTTCAATCACGAAATTTTCCAAAACGTGATTTCTTTCAATCGTTACAATCAATTTTCCTTGAAATGGCGTTTTGAAAAGTACCGTTGCATTATCGCCAACGTTGTATTTTTCTTTATCAAACGACATCTCCACTTTTCCTTCGTTATTTACTTCAAACGAACTATTTTCAGTTGAACCGTAGCCGTAAGCATAGAAATTTTGAGCCGTCCAAGATTTTGCCCCTTCACTATGAACCCGAATTTCGTACTCGCCCGAAACAGGGGGAGCGTAAGAAACCATTGCCTTTCCTCCGTCAAAATTCATGGTGCGAGAATAGACAACTTTGGTTTGTTTTTTAGAAGAATATTTCAAGGTATTATCGGCATTTTTCTCGATAACGGTCTGATAATCAAAGCGTACAATTTCCACTCGACCTTTTACCGAAACTGGTTTTCCGTCTTTATTCAGAGCCACCAACGGAATTTGAGTCGGTACATTCGTTCCAATATACGTATCTGGCATTCCAATTCCGTAGAAAACGGACTGCGTAAAAATGTCTAATTTACTCAAACGATTCACTGGGCGACCCGTTTCGTCAAAAACTGTTACATACGTTTTTGCTTCCAAAACACCCATATTTGCGTAAGTTGCAGGAATTTGAAAACCTTCCGAAGCGATACCATTTTCGTTGGTTACGCCCTCACGAGCAACCATTTCAAAATTGGTATTATCTTGAATATCAAAGATGAAACCTTTGTATTCTTTCGGCTCAAAAAGTTTACGGTTCAAATTCAATTCCATCTGATAATTCCGATTGGAGGCAGGAGGTCCAAACAAATTTGTAGCCGTTGCATTAATCTGAATCGTCTCGCCATTTCGATAAAATTCCTTGCCCGCTTTTACCTCAACTTTGATTCTATCGGGCATAAATTCTTCGATGGAAATATTGCGAGAAGCCAATAAAACATCGTTCGCATTCAGCACTTCCACCACGTACACACCCGTGATGGACGCACGGTCGGTCGGAACGGACATTTCAACTGCACCTTGTGCATTGGTCGTTTTTTTGAAGGTTTGAAACTCCTTGCCATTTGGCAAAAGCAAGCGAATTTTTACGGGAATTTCACCCACCGATTCCCAATTATTTTTACGAATAATGGTATTAAAATGCAAGGTTTCTCCAGGACGATAAATATCTCTGTCGCCGTAGATAAACGCCTCAAAACCAGACGCATTATCTCGTTTTCCTTCTACATCAAAACGAGAAGTTTCCACCTGCGAACCTTCTAAGAAAAGGTAATTAAAATCGTCATCGGTATGAGCCGTAATCATGGCGGGTCGGAATTTTGAAGCCTTAAATTCCTTGAAAATCGCCATGCCTTTTCCATCGGTTTTTACGGTTTGAATCGTTTGATTATTCGACGAAATCAAACTTACTTCCACGCCACCCATTGGCTCGGCGGTTTTGATGGAATTAGCAAACACAACTACTTCATTTTCAGACGATTTCATAATCAATCCAATATCCGAAATACTAACTAATTTGGTTGCTCGGTTATAATATTCATCGTTAGAATTAACGCTTACCAAATAAATTCCTTTGATAGAATTTTGTTCGGGCAAGGACAAATTCAACGCTCGAACGCCTTTGGTTTTGGCAAGATTGGCTGTTTCAACGGTTTTATTAACAATCACATCCGAATATTGACCTGCTTCGTCGGTGTCGTAATCGTATATGTTTGAAGAACTGTTTCCTTCTTCATCGTAGTTGGCGTTATCGTAATTCAAATAACGTCCATTCGTCAAAAAATGCAAAATGTTGTTTTCGTAAATTTTGGCAATTCTAACGTTTACTTTGGGTGTATTGACAATATTAATGGCAACGTTTTTATTCCCTTTCGACGATAAATAAACAGCTTTTTTATTGACAAATCCAATCGAAGCAGGCATTTGTCCGAAATACAAATCTTTCGTATAATCATCTGACAATGAAGCGCCTAAAACACCTTTTGCTTCTTTATTTATCGTTAAAATATAGTTATCAGATTCGTTAAAATCACCTTTAATGATAAATCCATTTTCGGTAATTTCTGCTTTGGTTTCAAGCGTTGGAATTTGCGGTTTGGCTTTTGGAGCAACGGGTGCTTTTTCGATTGGATTCCCCAAAGAATCATATTCTATGATGGGTTCTTCAACGACTTCTTCCGAAGATGCCCCGTTGATTTCAACTTTATAGATTTTCTCTAAATCTTGAACGCTAATCGTCTGATTGGTAACGACTTTCACAAAACCTTGATTATTTTCAAAACCGTGTTCTACGTTGGTGATTTCTAAGGTTTTAATATCGGGCAATGATGCTTCCAAAGTCAATTCTTCGGGCGTTTCAAATTTAGAATTTGGCATCGAAAGCCCTTTATCTAAATTGATTTTCAAAGCTTTTCCTTCACCATCCGACAAGCCTTTTATCTTCACGCTCACACTCGCAGACGTACCCGATTGATTCATTTGAAAATCGTATTTTTTATCATCTGAATCCGTAACTTTCAAGACTTTCGCTACTTCCTGCGGGTTCACAGGATAATTAAAATTCATTTTCAACACGGCAGCACCTTGTCCATCTTCACGAGATTTTGTCCAATAAGTTTCTACGTTTTCCAATTTCAAATAAGGCGTATGAAACGTGATTTTTTCAGAACTGACCCCATATTTTTTCTCAGATTTATTCACAACTGATTTACTAATGGTAGCCGTATATTCAGTAGCAGGTTCAAAACCAACCGCAGGCGAAAAAATGAGTTCGTTAGTAGCCGTCCATTTGAATTTGCCTTCCACTTTCGGAGAAATTTCAATGTATGGTTCTGCTTCCCAAGTATTGAGGTCGCCATCACGCACAAGGTCTTTATCAAAGGTAAACACCAGATTTTGAGCTAATTGCACTTCATCTTCAAAATTCATATTAGAGATAGCTACATCGCCAAATTTTGAACATGAGACAAAAAACAAGAAAATAAAACTTAGAAAATAAAGGGGAAATTGAGGAAAACGGGAAGTGGACTTCATCGGGTTAAGCTCGATTTCAGAAATCGAGAAAGCGTTAGTTGATTATAACTGAAAAGTTCAGAAATCTTTAACGCATTTTCAACTATTTGGGCGTAATTCTTTTAAGCGGTAGGTAATCCCGATGCCGAAGCATCGGGTTACATTTATTTCGTAGGGACATCGTGTAATAATTCTAAACCAACGGAGGCACGAGCAGGAAAGCCGACCCAATTTTTGTCATTTGAGTTAGGTTGTACGGATAAAAATTTACCAAAATCTTGATGCTTCAACTGAATTCCCAAAAATGCCGTTACAAAATGCTGATTGATGTTATTGATACGCCTTTCGTTCCAAGCGGGTTCTGAAAAATGTTCGTAGTTTTTAGGGTTTTTGTAGGCTTCAAACGGTGGCGGATTGGGGGCAACGTTATGACGTGCGTTCATGTAGGTAAGCAAATAACGTTCGGTATTGACAGCACCTTTATAAATCGCCTTGATTCCGTCTTCATAACCAGAAATATCATCTTGACTTCCTGCCACAAAAAAGGTTGGTATTTTTAAGCCTTTCAAACCTTCAGCATCCCAAACGCCACGTTGCATTCCCCACGGAGCAAATGCCACAACTGCCTTAATACGAGCATCTTGCGAAGCTAAATAGTCAGAATTATTAGCAGTTCGTACTTCAATTGATTTATTCCCTTTGGTCAAAGTACCAAACATGGCAACGGCTTTTGGACTATAACCTGCTCCTGCGGCATTCAAAACGCCGTAACCACCCATCGAATATCCGATTAATCCCGTGTTATTAGCATCTGCTAAACCCGACAAAAAACTATTACTATTCGGTTTTGAAAGTTCCGCCATTTGATTGAGAACAAACAAAATATCTTTGGCTCTATTCAATAAGGTACTCGGAAAACCTGCGGCATCTTGATAAGTTGATTCGGCATGGTCGATGGCAACAACGACATAACCTTTTGAAGCTAAATTTTCTGTCAAATAAGTCATCAATAATCTTGAACCCAAATATCCATGCGAAACCACAATCAACGGATATGCTCCATTTGCCGTTTTTGGATTGGCATCTCTCACGGCTCTTCCCGAAAACTGAAAAGGGGTTATTGGTCTTTTGGGGTCATTGATTGTACCCAAAACATGGTCGTAAGTAACTAATTCTTTAACTCCTTCGGCAACGTCGGCAGGATACCAAATTTCTAATTTTAGCTTTCGGTCATAAGTAGCTTCGGCATCGGGTTTCGATTTTAATACATCAATTTGGTTTTGATTGATTACCTCCATCGTGCGAACACCCACTTTATGCTCGCCTCTTGTGGCTAACTCTGGTGCATCAGGCAGGGCATCGCCAAAAAGAAAAGAATCTTGATTGTTTTGTCCGTAAGAATTTGGGACGAAAATAGAGAGCGTGGTAAACAGCAAAATCGCCAATATCAGCGACTTACTTAGCGTGTTTTTCATAGTGTTGTTTTGAAGATTTGTTTTCCACAATATTGCACAAAAAAAATAAATTCAGCCTTTTGGACTGAATTTATTTTTGTGACACAGACTTGAGTCTGTGTTTTATGTTTTACAGACTCAAGTCTGTGTTACATTACTACTCTTGTTTCTCCCAAATTTCATGTACACGTGTTCCAGTTGTGCTTTGTCCTGCGTGCGTCCAATCTTTCCCATTCAAAACACAGTCGAATGTTAAAGAAGAACCTGTACGTTTATTATCACGAGAGAAAAACTCAATGGTTTCCGTATATTTTCCATCTTTTACGGTGTAAGTTCCGCCCCCCGTTCCAAAAAACTGGTGTGTATCAGTGTTGAAAGCCGCCCATTGAAAACGATTGCCTGACAAAATCTTCAAGGTTTTTCTTGAGCCTTTCAAAATGGTTTGCATTTTAAAATCGGCACCTTCTCTGGCTCTAATTCGCCAAACATTCGCCATTGTTTTAGATGCTTTTGAATCATCTATTTTTTTCCAATTTCCTGATAATGGACCTTCTGTCAATGCTAATTCATTGTTATTCAACGTATAAAGATTGGCAACCGTTAAGCCTACAACGGTTGAATCATCTGTATTAAAATCACGTTTGAATGAAAGCACTTTTTTACCTCCTAAATTTTCCAATTGGTAAGTTCCACCTCCTGAACGCACGTATTTCTGTTGTGCCGTATTATAAACTCCGTACATCAAATAGTTTTCTGAACATATCATGGTAATTGTATTTCCAGAGGCATCTTTGCTTTGCCATGCACCATTAAGTGGCGATGAAGCAGAGGCACTAAACATGAAAGAAATTGTCAGAAGAAAAGCTAAGATTATTTTCATTTTAAAAGTCATTTGACTAATTGTTAATTTAAAGAGAATGTGTAACACACCTCTGTGAGTTTAAATAACGAAATCCTTGCCAAAATATTTATTCCTCTATTTTTTTCTTCTTTAAGCAAGCGTTTTACATTCTCGACTCAATAGAAAAATAATGTAATTCAGATAAAAGTCGATTTAATAAAAGCAAAATAAAACATTTAAAAGAGCCTTTTTGCACAATTTAAAGAACTTTTATGCACTCTCTTGTTTTAGCAAAAGTTTGATATATATTTGTTTTTAAGGAATATCAAATATTACTGTTTTTCTGTTAAACAGCCCTAAAAATTTATCTCCAATCAATGTCATTAATTGTTTTAATTATCGCCTGCACCATTGCGGCTTACTTACTTGGTTCAATTCCTACTGCTATTTGGTATGGAGAGGCATATTTCGGTGTTGATGTTCGTAAGCACGGAAGTGGCAATGCGGGAGCTACCAATACTTTCAGAGTTTTAGGAAAAAGAGCTGGAACAATTGTGTTATTGATTGATGCCATCAAAGGTTGGGTTGCTACATCAATCGCTTTGATGATGTATTATGGACACATCATTGATTGGTCGGAATGCCAAAACTTGAAATTGCTTTTCGGTTTTGCGGCAGTTTTGGGTCATATCTTCCCTGTATTTTCAAACTTCAAAGGCGGTAAAGGCGTGGCTACTTTATTGGGCATGGTAATGTCTGTTCATCCAGAAGCAGCGTTGGTTTGTATGGTGATTTTCTTCTTGGTTTTTATATCATTCAATTACGTTTCTTTAGGAGCAATTATCGCTTCTCTTTCATTCCCAATTTTATTATTATTGAAAGCGTTTGGACCTGAAAATACCTTAGTAATTGTATTCGGTTTTTTACTTTTTGGAATGATTGTCATAACCCACCGCAAAAATATTGTCAGACTATTTAAAGGACAGGAAAGTAAAATTTCGTTGCGGTCGAAAAAGGCGTAAGTTGCTAATTGGGGTTAGGGTTTAGGCATTAGGATTTAGCAACAAGCTGATTATCAATTCATTATTCCAAAAAATAATTTCAGTTTGTCGGTTACTTATTACACTGTTTAATAAGTTTTTTGAATAATTTTTATCCTAAAATCTTTGATTGGGAAACTTCCCGAAAGTTTTAAACTTTCGGGAAGTTGAAATAACTTATTAAACAGTATATTTATTTGTAAAAAATATTAAAATGAAGAATTAAAGTTTAGATTTTCTAAGTTTTAGTTCTTCATTTTTTAATTTTGTGGAAATTCAATCAACGGCTACGTAAAAACTATATTTCAATCAATACCATGCAACAATATATTCAAGAAAATAAAGAGCGTTTCCTTTCAGAATTGCTTGATTTACTAAGAATTCCGTCAGTAAGTGCTGATAGTAAATATAAAGGTGATGTTCGCAAGGCGGCAGAATTTATCTGTGAGAAAATTCAAGCGGCTGGAGCAGATATTGCAGAAATTTGTGAAACGGCTGGGCATCCAATCGTCTATGGCGAAAAGATTATCGACGCATCTTTACCAACTGTTTTAGTTTACGGACATTATGATGTTCAACCTGCTGACCCATTAAATCTGTGGGATTCACCGCCTTTTGAACCTGTTGTGAAAGATGAAAAAATCTACGCACGTGGAGCTTGCGACGACAAAGGGCAAGTTTATATGCACATCAAAGCATTTGAAACGATGATGGCAACAAATTCTCTTCCTTGCAATGTCAAGTTTATGATTGAAGGCGAAGAAGAAGTTGGTTCTGACAATTTGGGAATCTTCGTAAAAGCCAATAAAGAAAAATTGGCAGCAAATGTTATCTTGATTTCCGATACCGCAATTATTGCCAACGACATTCCTTCAATTGATGTTGGTTTACGTGGTTTGAGTTATTTGGAAGTGGAAGTTACAGGAGCAAATCGTGATTTACACTCGGGCGTTTACGGTGGTGCAGTTGCCAATCCGATTAATGTTTTGAGCAAAATGATTGCTTCATTGCACGATGAAAACGGACATATTACCATTCCAAATTTTTATGATGATGTGGTAGAATTAACACCTACTCAACGTGAAGCAATGGCAGAAACGCCTTTCAACTTAGACGAATACAAAAAGGATTTAGGCATTGCCGACGTAAGAGGAGAAGACGGTTACACCACTTTGGAACGTGCGTCTATCCGTCCAACACTTGATGCCAATGGTATTTGGGGTGGTTATATTGGCGAAGGAGCCAAGACGGTTTTACCTTCAAAAGCATCAGCCAAAATCTCGATGAGATTAGTGCCAAATCAGCAATCGGATAAAATTACGGCAATGTTCACCAAGCATTTTGAGTCAATAGCTCCCGCAGGTATAACCGTAAAAGTTCAACCGCATCACGGAGGTGAGCCTTACGTAACACCAACAGACTCAAAAGAATATCGTGCCGCAGAACAAGCAATGGAAGAAGCCTTCGGTAAAAAACCAGTGCCTACTCGTGGCGGTGGCAGTATTCCGATTGTGGCATTATTTGAAAAAGAGTTAGGTTTGAAAACAATCTTAATGGGTTTCGGGCTTGATTCTGACGCTATTCACTCGCCAAATGAGCATTATGGATTATTTAATTTCTATAAAGGAATTGAAACGATACCTCTATTTTTCAAATATTATAGTATGTAATATGGACGAGAAACACAAATCCATCTTGGAGAATATTTGAAAAATAATCTCACGCAAAAAGCCAAATAGAACTCAACAATCTATTTGGCTTTTTGATATTAAAAAATAGCATTCTACGTCTCTATCCTAATATTCGCCAGATGCTTTTAACTAATTATGACTCCTATTATCAAAATGTCCTTATCTTTGTAGTCAACTCATTAGATATAAAATACAATCAATTCACTCATTACCCTCATGGCTGAAATCAACTTAGAGCAACTTACTACCGAAGAAACTTCCCACTACGACAATCTGGATAAGATGTCAGTAAAGGAAATTTTGGAAGGAATTAATAACGAAGACAAAACCGTTCCGTATGCTGTTGAAAAGGCAATTCCACAAATTGAAGCACTTGTCAGCCAGATAGTTCCGAGAATGAAAGAAGGCGGACGTTTATTTTATATCGGTGCAGGAACAAGTGGACGTTTGGGCGTAGTTGATGCTTCTGAATGCCCTCCAACATTTGGCGTTCCGTTTGACTTGGTGGTGGGTTTAATTGCAGGTGGTGACGGAGCAATCAGAAAAGCCGTTGAAAATGCCGAAGACGATATCGAACAAGCTTGGAAAGACCTTATGGAATACGATGTCAATGAATTAGATACATTAGTGGGTATTGCCGCATCAGGAAGAACGCCTTACGTAATTGGCGGTTTGAACAAAGCACGTGAAAATGGTTTATTGACAGGTTCAATTTCTTGTAACTCAGACAGTGAAATTTCTCAAGCTGCCGAGTACCCAATTGAAGCCATTCCAGGTCCAGAATTTGTAACAGGTAGCACACGAATGAAATCAGGAACTGCTCAAAAATTAATTTTGAACATGATTTCAACTTCGGTAATGATTCAGTTAGGACGTGTGCGAGGCAACAGAATGGTAGATATGCAATTGAGCAACAACAAATTAGTTGTGCGTGCTGAAAACATGGTTATGAAAGAATTGGGCATAGAAAGAGAAGAAGCGGAAGCCTTATTACAGGTACACGGAAGCGTAAGAGCATCAGTTGATGCTTACCGTGCCAAACATTAACAAAACATTAACACAAATTGATGTAACAAGACGATTTATCTATCGTTTAAACATAAAAATAACAAGAAAGGATAAAATTTAACCATTAAGTGTGTTACTTTGTCTTTTGAGAGGTAAATCCAAATTATTCCAGAAATCCCTTTTTTAATTTTATCATGAAAAAAGCATTATTCAGTACATTGTTGCTTGCAGGACTTGCAATCAACGCTCAAGCACAAGATTTTCCAGAGGACATCAAACCTCTAATGTCAAAATATACTTGTACAGCTTGCCATAAAGTAGATACCAAATTAGTAGGTCCAGCTTATACAGAAGTAGCAAAAAGAAAATACACTCCAGAAAGAATTCTTGAGTTGATTGCAACTCCAAAGCCTTCTAACTGGCCAGGTTATCCTCCAATGATGGCATTGAAAGTTCCAAAAGATGATGCTATGAAAATTGCCACTTGGATTAATTCATTAGCTCCCAAAAAGAAAGCTAAGAAAAGCTAATTAGCAAACTTTTTTATATAGAAGCCCTGTCAAAACTTATATTTTGCAGGGCTTTTTTTATTGATTATCAAAACCTAACCATCAAAAATACATTTTTGACAAATAATCTTTATCTTGCATATCTTTGATTAACAACAATGTACCTTTATATATTTATAAGCTAACATCACTGAACTCCTATATGATTAAAGTATTTCTTTCATTAGCTATTATTCTATGTAGCTTCCTTTCATTTGCTCAAAACGTTGCTCAAAAACCCGAATGGCTTGACCCATACGTTACAGAAGTTAACCGCTTACCTGCCCGTGCAAGTGCTTTTGCTTATGAAAATCGTGAATTGGCGATGGCAGGAAATAAATCTTCTTCTAAAAACTTCTTTTCGTTAAACGGAAACTGGAAATTCAAATGGGTTCCAAAACCTTCTTTGAAACCAGCCAATTTTTATGAAGAAAATTATGACGATACTCGTTGGGATAATTTCAAAGTACCTTCCAATTGGGAATTTGCGGGTTACGGAACGCCCATTTACGTAAATATTCCTTACGAATTTGACACTCGTTTTAAATCAAGTGATGATTGGGGAGCAACTTACGGCTCCAAAATTCTTAACAATACGCCCCCTCCTATTCCAGAAGATAATCCCGTTGGTTCTTATCGTAAAAAATTCACACTACCTACCGACTGGTCAGGCAAGGAGGTTTTCATTAATTTGGGAGCAGTAAAATCTGCCTTTTATATTTATGTAAATGGACGAAAAGTGGGTTATGGAGAAGACTCAAAATTAGAATCGGAGTTTGATATAACTGAATACGTTCATACAGGTGAAAATGTGATTGCTTTGGAAGTTTATCGTTGGTCGGACGGTTCTTATCTCGAATGTCAAGATATGTGGCGTATTTCTGGCATTGAACGTGATGTTTACCTTTACGCAACGCCAAAATTAGATTTACGGGATTTTAGAGTTACTTCTATTTTAGATAATAATTACCGTAATGGACTTTTTACGCTTGATGCAGATATTCAAAATTTTTCATATTACGATTTACCTGCAACGGTTTCCGCTGAAATATTAGATGCAAATGGCGTTTCTGTTCTGAAATTAGAAAACCCTAAACCAGAAATGGTAAAAAGCACTGAAAAACAACGAATTACATTAAAAGGAGAAATTCCAAATGTAGCTCAATGGTCGGCAGAAATACCAAATTTATATGCTTTGGTTTTGACTTTAACCGACAAAGACGGCAAGGTTTTGGAAGTGATTAAGCGTAAAATTGGCTTCAGAACCTCTGAAATTAAAAACGGGCAATTATTGGTAAACGGGAAACCAATTTATATTAAGGGGGTCAATCGTCATGAACACGACCCTGTGAGTATTCATGTAATATCTGAAGAGAGAATGATTCAGGATATTCAGATAATGAAATCCTTGAATATCAATGCTGTTAGAACCTCTCACTATCCCAATCATCCACGTTGGTACGAACTCTGCGACGAATACGGTATGTATTTGGTGGATGAACCCAACATCGAGTCGCACGAAATGGGCTATGGACTCAACCAAACCTTAGGAAATAATCCAGTGTTCTTAAATTCGCATATCAGACGTACCCAAAGAATGTTTGAAAGAGACAAAAACCATGCTTCAATCATCATTTGGTCTTTAGGTAATGAAGCAGGTAATGGTTGGAATTTCTATAATACCTACACTTGGCTCAAAGAACACGACACCACTCGACCAGTACAATATGAACGGGCAGAATTAGAATGGAATACCGACATCGTTTGTCCGATGTATCCAGATATTGAAGCAATGGAAAAATACGCTCAACGCTACAAAGACCGTCCATACATCATGTGTGAGTACGCTCATGCAATGGGAAATTCTGTTGGAAATTTCAAAGAATATTGGGATATGATTGAGAAATACCCTAATCTGCAAGGCGGTTTTATTTGGGACTGGGTTGACCAAGGCGTTATCATTGAAAAAGCAGGCAAGAAAGTTTACGGCTACGGTGGCGACTGGGGAGCAAAAGATATAAATTCAGATAAAAACTTCTTGTGTAATGGCTTAGTTGACCCCGAACGCCAATTGCATCCACACGCACTTGAAGTAAAAAAAGTTTATCAAAATATTAAATTAGAAAATGTTGGACTAAATCAAATTGAGGTAAAGAATGCGTTTTCTTTTCGAAATTTAGATAACTTTTCATTGAATTGGTCTATTCTGGAAGAAGGCGTTGAAATAGATAGGGGAAAAATTGATAATCTTACTGGTATTGGAGCAGGGAAAATGAAAATTTTCACCATTTCACCAAAGTCAGGTTTGAGAGCAGGGAGAGAATATTTCCTAAATGTTTCCATAAAAACAAAGTCTCCAGAACCTTTATTAGCGGTTAATTCAGAAATGGCTTACGAGCAGTTTCCTTTGAATACCATTAAACGACAAGCTCCTAATTTAAGCATCGGAAAAACATCAACTGTCAATGAAGCAGGTTCAAAAATCACCGTTGTGGGAAGCGACTTTATCATTGTTTTTGATAAGGAAATTGGTACAATAAGTTCATTCGTTAAACAAGGAATTGCACTAATCAAAAAAGGACCAATGCCTGATTTTTGGCGTGCTGCCAATGATAATGACTTTGGAGCAAGTACACAAAAGAAGTCAAGAATTTGGTTGAAAACTGGTAAAATTGAGCCAGTTTCTGATGCCAAAGTCTCAGTCGTAAGTGGAAATCCTCGTATCATTTTCACCAAAAAAATCCTCAATGGCGATGCCCTTTATACAACGACTTATGATGTAGATGGCGATGGGAATATCAAAGTAAAAAATAAGTTTGATGCCTTAAGAGGGAACTATCCGATGATGATGCGTTTTGGAAATCAGATGGTTATTCCCAAAGAATTTACCACTCTAAAATGGTATGGTCGTGGACCTCATGAGAGTTATTGGGACAGAAAAACCAGTGCTACAGTTGGGCAATATGAAGGCAAAGTAGAAGATCAATATCACCCATATATCCGCCCGCAAGAATCAGGAAATAAAGCCGATGTAAGATGGGCAAGTTTAACGAATAATAAAGGTAGAGGATTAATGATTTTGCAAGATACGGACTTCTTGAACGTAAATGCTATTAATCATTCGCAAGAAGACCTTGACCCTGCCGAAGATAAAGCTCAATATCACTCAGGAGATTTAGTCAGTAGAGAAGACATATATCTTAACGTTGATTTACAACAAACAGGCGTTGCAGGTATAGATTCGTGGGGGCATTTACCGCTCGAAAAATACAGATTGAATTACAAAAACTATGAATATACTTATTGGCTAAAACCAATTGCGATTACAGAGAAAAAATCAAAAAGCAATTCAGAAGGCGGACAGTAAGTGAGTATTAATTAGTATTAGTCACCAAGACACAAAAATATCACCTTGAGTCTTGGTGACTTTTTGGTTAAATTCAGGTTACATTCATTAAAAAATTACGGAATTATCTACTATTTGTCGCAAGACAAAATTAGACCACGGATAGAACAGATAAAACAGATTTACACTGATTTTTCTTTAAATTTATCCGTGTAAATCCGTTGAATCAGTACAATCTGTGGGCTAATTTTATCCTGCGACAAATTGTAGGTAGTTCCGAAAAAATTATCTCAAATAAATCTTACAATACTATGAAAAAAGCACTTTTAGGTTTGTTGTTACTCTCCAACACAACTGTCGTATTCTCACAGAAAAACTCAGAAACCAAAGACTGGATTTCTATTTTTAATGGAAAAGATTTATCTGGTTGGGACATTAAAATTGCAGGTCAACCTTTAAATGATAACTATAAAAATACATTTAGAGTAGAAGATGGAATGATGCGAGTAATGTATGACCAATATAAAAATTTTGATGACAAATACGGTCATATTTATTATCAGAAGCCTTTTTCATATTATATCGTAAAATTTGAATATCGCTTCACGGGGAAACAAACGCCAGGAGGGGCAGTTTGGAATAACAGAAATAGCGGTATCATGGTACATTCGCAATCTGCCCAAAGTTTAACATTTGAGCAAACATTCCCGATGTCCTTAGAAATGCAACTATTAGGTGGTTTAGGCACAGGAGAACGTCATACAGGCAATTTATGTTCGCCTGGAACGCAGGTATATATGCAAGGGAAACTTCGCCCCGACCATTGTATTGATTCAGATTCAAAAACTTACGATGGCGACCAATGGGTAAAAGCGGAAGCTATCGTTTTGGGAGATTCAATAGTTCATCACGTAATTAATGGTGATACCGTCCTGACTTACAATAAAACACAAATTGGCGGTGGGTTCACTGGTGGAAAACAAGAAGATTGGGAGTTTTCTAAAATGGATAATACGGCTATTGATTTTTGGAAAAATAAAGACTTAACAGCTCTAAAATCGGGTTATATTGCCATGCAAGCAGAAAGTCATCCAATTGATTTTAAGCATATAGAAGTATTAAATTTGGTAGGATGTACAGACCCTAAAGCATTAAATTACAAATCTTATTTTATTAAGTCCGACAAAGCATCTTGTCGTTATAAAAAGAAAAAGGTTTAGGAATTTCCTAAACCTTTTTTATCATTCCTCTGGTCTTTTACTTCTTGAAATTCTTTTGCCCAACACCACAGCAGTATCTTTTTCTTTGAAATAAACACTTCCTTCAATATAATTAGCGAAAGTTTCTCTATAAGTATCTCCAATTGGAATTCTCAAAACTTTATCTAAAACAACCTCATCACCTTCAATTCCAGTAATTCTATCTTTAGAAATAATAAATGAACGGTGAATACGCATAAATCTGTCTGAAGGCAATCGTTTCTCTAAATCCGAAAGTGTTAGATTCGTTGTAATTCTATCGCCATGAGTTGTTATCGAAGCATACGTTTTTTGTGCCTCCATAAAGATTACATCTCGATATAATACTTTGTGAAATTTCCCCTTTGCATCAACCTTTACAAAAATATATTCTTCCTTTTTAGGCATTGGCTCTGGTTCTGGCTCTTCAACTGGAGAATCAACTAAAGTCATTTCAAAAGGCATTTTACTAACAGCTTTCAAGAAACGCTGATAGCCAAAAGGTTTTACTAAGTAATCTAAAACACCAAATTCAAAACTCTGTAAAGCATATTCTTGATAACCCGTAGTCATAATAAATTTCACTTTTCCTTCAAAAAGGCTGACCAAATTTAAGCCATTCATTCGGGGCATTTGAATATCAGCAAATACCAAATCAACTTCTTGAGACTGTAAAATACCCACCACTTCCATTGGATTGGTAGTCGCTGCCACCAAGTTTAAGAATGGGGTATCTTTGATATAATCTATCATGATGTCCAGAGCAGCCTGTTCATCATCTACTGCAACGCAATTAATCATTTTTTCATGAGGTTAAAATCCACCGTAAAAGTTACTATATAGTCTTCCTCTCCGTCTTCAGAATCGAGAGAATAACAATCACTTTTATAAACGGCATCTAATCTTTTAATAATATTTTTAATACCGATACCCGTATTTCCTTTATCCATAATTTGGTCAGAATGTCCATTTTTAAGATTATGAACGATAAAAACAAATACGTCATCAATTAAACTTGCTCTTATTTTCAAAGGAAAATTGGGATCATCGATGAGTCCATGTTTAATCCCATTTTCCACCAAAGTAATCAAAACCATCGGTACTACTCTATGCGAACTAAAATAGCCTTCTTCATCATAATCAATATGAGCATTTTGTTGGTTTCGTTGTTTATGAAGACTCAGATATTGCTGTACAAAATCCAACTCACCTCTCAAATCAACCTCATTTTCTTGCAGTTTAGTACTTGTTGCATACCGCATCATATCTGCAAACTCAATTACAATATCACCTGCTTCTTTTGAGGCGGCTCTCACTTTACTATAAATCATGTTTAAGGTATTAAACATAAAGTGAGGATTAATCTGCGACCTCAAAAATGCCATTTCCGCTTGAGCTTTTTCCTTTGCTAAGATAGCATTTTTCTCTCTTTCTTCAGCAAGCTCCAATTCTTTTTTTGCAATGTCTGTTTTCTGATTGGCGATTTCTACGTCTCTTTCCGCAATATCTTTTTGTTGCTGAATTGTTCTTTGTGCGAAGTAATAGCCGAGAGCGAAGATTAAAAAGTTACTTGCATTAAATACACCTAATGAAATCAACTTCCCTAAATTAATATCTTTAGTACTTTGAATTTTTAAGTAAACCAATACGTAAACTTCTATAAAATACCGATAGCCAATATAAGAAGCAACCACTCCTAAAATTACAATTAATAATATATATAAATACTTTACAGAAAAAAACTTGGGTAAAACCCATAAGGCAACACAATAGAAAAATAATATATCCCCTATTCGAAGAAGTAAGAACCCTATAATAAAATCGCTTGTAAATAAAATATTATTAAAGTACAAAATTAATAACCCATAATAAATTGTATAACATAACCAGATTAGGGTATGCACTTGGAAACTCCTATTTAACCTAATTCTATCTAACATTATTAATTAAAATTTCATTTAAAACCACTTCTTTATTTCAAAAAAGCCTTATAGAAAATTACCTAAATTAGGTATTGCTTAATACGGAAATATCTAATCAATATTAGGACTACGAATACGTCATTTAAGAGAATAAAAAAAAATACGGTATGCTCTCAGCCTAATTTTGACTCAACAATTAGATTACTTATTTGTCTTTTATTACTTAAGAATTATTCATAAATATC
>NZ_JAYGIN010000002.1:0-274016 GCF_034931005.1 Arcicella sp. LKC2W | reverse complement strand
TCAAAATCATGAAAAACGTACAATCAAATAAATTAAATATCAAAAAAACTACAGTTACTCAATTAGATACGAATAAAGTGAAATTCGTTTTTAATACACCATCTATCATTTCTTATCTCTAAAATATAAATTAATAGAAAACTAAAATATTAACTCATAAATATCAAAATCATGAAAAACGTACAATCAAATAAATTAAATATCAAAAAAACTACAGTTACTCAATTAGATACGAATAAAGTGAAATTCGTTTTTAATACACCATCTATCATTTCTTATCTCTGAAATATAAGCTACTATTGTTCTATAGGAACTCTTAAGTCCATTGAACTCCCCACAAAAAAACTCCCCCTCATACGTGTTATAAATACAAGCAAGAGAAGGAGAATTTTGTAAAGCTATTATATTTTTCTTAGAAAGAAAAATGTACAGAAGCTTTTAACGCAAAAGATTTTGGCAACTCTCCATTTGGTGATATGTGGTCAAGATAGGTTAGACGGTGAAAAGCCTGTAACCTAAATATTTTAAAAATGTTGTCGATGCCATACCCAACTTCT
This sequence comes from Arcicella sp. LKC2W, assembly GCF_034931005.1. NCBI lineage: Bacteria > Pseudomonadati > Bacteroidota > Cytophagia > Cytophagales > Flectobacillaceae > Arcicella > Arcicella sp. LKC2W. Next base: position 273,459 of record NZ_JAYGIN010000002.1, on the reverse strand, counting down.
ATATATGGAATGTTGGGGTCAAGAGCTGAAAAATTATATCTTGGAAGCAACTTCCCATCCTTATGACGGGGATTGATTACAGGTATAGCTTCTTTCATCAAGTCAAGGTTTTGTTGACGTTGGCTACCAAATAATACATTGGCTGATGCTATCAAACGCCATTTCAATTGTCTAATGGCTGGAATACGATTGAAAAGTAATCCTTCAAAATTGTGATTATAATTTAATGAAACAAACTTATCACTTACAAATTCAAAAAAGTGCATGGTGTTGAAAGCGGCTCTATTATAAAAAAATGTCTGGTTCCCTAAATGTGGGAACAAAAGTGGAGCAGGTAAATCTGAAGGGATATAACCAGCTTGAACAGTATAGTCAGAACGCCCAAAAGAACCTAAACGAAAGGATTGATAAATTTTGGCAGTAATGCGTTGGTAGTTAAAATTACTACCTAATATTCCCTTAAAGCCTTGTTGATATGCAATAGAAACAACTGGAACTCTTTTTGAACCCAATGATATACGTTCATTGCCGTCCATTAAAAAGGTTTCATTCTTGGCAAAACGTGCTTCAACAGTAATAAAACTATCATCATAGCCATCTAAAGATGGTGACCTTGGCCCTAACTCTGGTTTTGTTCTAAACTGAAAGTTAAATAATGGGTCAAAATTACGAGTGGTAAAGGCGATATTAAAAGATAAACCCTTAGAGGGTTCTGTCTTCAAAAATATTTCACTCTCTCGACGATAATATGCTCCTGTGAAACGTCCCCAACGAGTAAATGCGTAGAAAATTTTATTATCACCTATCAATTCAGGTGTCAATCCAATGCGTTCGAGGTCATAGCTGTGTTTAATTCCAGCTACTGTCCAATGCCGACGTGATAAGATGTAATCAACCTCTCCGCCATATTTAAAAACTAAATCTTTTGTCCCAAATCCAAGCCAACCTTTCAATATCCATTTTTTATCAAAACCTGCTAAAGTTTTAAATCCAAAACGAGTACGAAGTCCTTCTTCCGAGTTCAATGCAAAAAGATTAATATAAGGACCAACGGCAAACTTATTTCCAAAACGTTTATAGCCACTTGCTATAATTTCTGCAATTTCAATGTACGTTTTTACAATCGGCACATTTCTCACGGTGTCAATCAACTTGGCAGCAAGAATATCTTGGGCAGAAAGTGATTCATGACGTGCATTTAGCCAAAAATTAGGGTCTGGCTCTTTGGAATCTTCTGCGACTTCAACAGGTAAATCATAAAAAGATAAATCTCGAGGTTTATTTATGACAAAGTTTTTATTGGAAATATACATTTTCAATAACATTCCTGCCGAGTTTTTAGAAATTTCGGCAATATCAATCAAAAACCGTGTTTTAGCTGGTAACCATGCCCCTTCTTCTGTTTTTTCTAATTCCTGAGAAATCTTAATTTTATCAATAAAGTTGATATTAGCTTGCTTTCCAATAGTTGCGTCTATTTGTACAAGTGCATACGATGTGGTATCAATATATGCTTTTCCAACAAAGACTAAATCTTTATCATTTTTGGGGTCAAACTCCATTCCATAACAAACATGACCATCCACGTCTGTGGTATCAGAAATATACCAGGTATAAGTTCCTTTCCAGTTACTACCAACGGGCGAAATAATGTCTTTACCCAAAAATGGCACATAATTATCGTAAAAATTATAGTTGGCAAATATATTCCCTCCCACTAATTGAGAAATAAAACTCCCTTCTTTTACACCTACGCCCTTGATATTATTTTTTTGCACAATCTCTTTCTTACGGTTAGGTGTTTCACGGAAGTAGAATTTAGAAAGTGTTTCAGAAATAAAAGTTGGAATAACCGCTTTACCATCTTCCCCTGCTATTTTTTCAAACTTTTCAATCGCTCCCTGAATTTGCTTCATGACCTTTTTTTCCTTGAATTTATCGGAAATATTATCTACGTCTAACTCCATTTTTGAATATGAATCGTACTCAAAAGCAGTTAACCGTTTGCGGTCATTTTGTTCAGCATTTTCACGCAGTTTTCTTAAAATCTTGAAGGCAGGATTTTCACCCGAATAGACGACCACCTCATCCAATGATTTGGCTTCAGCTTGCATCTGAAAGTCAATTGTTTGCGTGGTCGCAGTCTTATCAATAGCTTTAGATTTCTTCTTGTAATTAACGGTACTTACATAAATTGAATCAGAAAGAAATTTAGTTTTGATAGTATAAACACCATCAAAGTTAGTTTGAGTTCCTACATTTAATCCTTTTAAACCTACTGATGCAAATGGCAGAGGGTCACCATTTTTAGCATCTGTTATTCGTCCTGAAATGGTAAATTGAGCAAAAATTGTTTGATGTGTAAAAGCTACTATACAGGATATAAGTAGCTTCATAATTTTTTGATGAGTCATTATAATATTATGAAGAGTTTAGTAAGCAATTTAGTCTTTGTTATATCTAAGTTAATAGCTTTCGCCATACTTTACAATTTGGTCGTACTTATCTGACAACTTATCTATACTTTCCCCCCACACCTTAATCTTGTATATCATTCCAAATATCAAATATTTGAGTGAATAAACGTTTTTTTAGGGTATCTTCCCTTTTTTATCTCTTTTATAGATTTTTCCTACCAAAAACTATTTCAAAAAATCTACTAACTTTTCAAAAGCCTTTGCTCGGTGCGATATTTTACCTTTTTCTTCCAAAGACATTTCTGCAAATGTTCTTTCAAAACCTTCTGGTTTAAAGACAGGGTCATAACCAAACCCATCTGTTCCTCTCAAGTCTTCAATGATTTGTCCTTTTATTACTCCCTCAAATTGACATATTTCTCCATTCTGAATAAGTGTTATTACCGTTCTAAATTGAGCAGAACGGTCAGATTTACCTGATAAATTCTTTAAAAGAAAATTGATATTATCTGAATGGCTACGTTGCTCTCCTGCATAACGTGCTGAATAAACCCCAGGTTCTCCATTTAAAGCATTGACCTCCAATCCAGAATCATCGGCAAAACAATTTACTTGATAATGGTCGTATAAGTATTGGGCTTTTTGTAGTGAGTTGGCTTCTAAAGTATTACCCGTTTCTGGTAATTCTTCGTTACAATTAATATCTTTTAGGCTTAATAAATGAAACGTTCCACCCAAAATAGCTTGTATTTCTTCTAATTTATGGGCGTTATTCGTAGCGAAACATAGTGTTGTTTTCATATTTTAAAACGGAAAAAAGCCTCCTCATTACTGAGAAGGCTTAATTTTGAATTTAATAAGTTTTTTTATTTTACTGCTGTTACTTCTATCTCAAACAATAATGGGGTATAACCAGGTATCGTACTTCTCCCTGCTGTTCCATAACCTAAAGACGATGGAAATATAAATGTTCCTTTATCGCCAACTTTCATGAGTTTTGTTGCTTCTTCAAAACCTGCAACAAATCCTCCTCCTCCAACAAGGAGCGAAAGGCTTCCTGAGTCAAATTTATCCGTATAAATCGGAAATCCATTTGAATCTGCTGCTCTATATTGGTATAAAAACTTACCTGTATAGGTTACTGTTGCTGTTTTTCCAGTTTTGGCAGTATCTCCCGAAACACTGGTTTTTGTTAAGAAATAATTCAAACCCGAAGCAGTTTTTTTAATTGGGAATCCTACAAAATTAGTTTTCACATATTCATCAATTTGCTCTGTTTCATTGCGTGTTGATAGCAAAGTTACTTTCATTGCGATAGGCTCACTTGAATTTGAAGTCACTGGAAATACAAATACTGCCGACTCACCCTCTTTCATAAAAGAAATACCATAATTAGGTAGTGAAGATGCAGAAGTTGAGTACAAAAAGGTAAATGGTATTTTACGATTTAGACCTGTACTATCTACAATTGTTCCATCTAATTTTGAGAAGACATAATGAACTTTAGCATATTCATTTAATTGTGGAACTCTTCCAGTAGGATTTGAGGTCGTTATCTTATAAAAGATTGACTCTGGAGATTTTGTAAATGTGATTCCTTGTGCCGTACCATAAGCAGTAATTTTAGCTAATGTCTCTGCTGAGACTTCGGTACTGGGCAATGTACTTTCAACTCCACAAGCACTCAAAAAACCGATGATACTTACTAAAAATATATAAATGATACTTCTGTTCATAATTTGTTGTGTTTATTTATCTTTCAAGGCTACAATTTCAATATCAAAAATTAGAGGGGACTCCCCTGGCACTTTACTTCCACTTCCTGTTCTTCCATATCCCAATCCTGAAGGAAATATGATTGTTGCTTTCTCTCCAAGTCTCATTTTGGCTACTCCCACTAAAAAACCCTGTACAAATGAATTAGTACCTCCCACTGTATAATTCAAGGAGTCTGTTCTACTAACATTACTGTCAAAAACATAACCGTTCAAAAGTCTTCCTGTATATTTCAATTTGGCTACTTTTCCCGTCACTAAATCTGCTGCTCCGTCCTTTACTCTGATATAACGAACATTATTGGTGTATCCTGTTGTTGTACTTACTACCTCTACTTTTTCAGTTACACTGATTTTATTTTGTGCCACATAGGCATCAATATCTTGCTCTTCACCGTATGTTTTGAAAAATGTAATGTCACATCTTACTGGGGAGTTTGCTGGCAAATTAGGAAAACCTTGAGTTCCACCTGCTAACTCAGAAGGCAAAATAAAGGTAGCTTGCTCTCCTTCACGCATTTGCGGTAGCATTTTTAGAAAGATATTTGTATTACCTCCATTATGATAAAATACAAATGGCTGATTTTTAGCAACCGACGAACTGGCAATAACACTATCCGTTAATGATTTAATAACATAATGCAAACGTACTGTATCTCCATAAATCAGTTGTCTTCCCGTAGGGTTCGACTTGGTGATGGTATAATACGCTCCATTAGTAGCCTTTTGCATGGTTAGCTTTTGGCTACTGATATACTGCTGAATTTTAGCCTCATTTTGTTGTACAATAAGGTCATCTTCCAAAACTACTTTTGAGAGACAAGAACTCAACGAGTAAATTAATACCCCTAACGCTATACTTTGTAATAATCTGATTTTCATTATATTATCTCAGTAACAGAGACTTAATTTTAGTTTTTATATAAAACGCAAAATAACGAATTTGATTGCGAATATTGGCGTTAAAAACTGTTAAAAAGAAAAGGATTAGGCTCTGGATTGAGGTTTAAATAATTATTATGACATAACTAAGTCCTCAATTCATCAACCTAATCCCTATAAAATTATTGTCCTGCTGGTTTGAAATCTAACAATTCAACCTCAAATACTAAAGGAGTATTTCCTGGGATTGGTCCGCCACCTTGCTCTCCATAACCGATAGCTGGAGGAATAACGAATGTTGCTTTTCCACCTTTTTTCATTAACATCAATGCTTCGTTGAAACCTGGAATCATACCACCGATTGGCATATCAATTCCTTTATTTTGATCGAAGATTTTTCCATCTAAGAATTTACCTACATAATTACACTTACAAACGTCTCCATTTTTAGGGCTATTACCAGCTCCTTCTTGTGCAACTGTATATTGTAAACCCGAAGCAGTAGTCTTGAATGCTAAACCTGTTTTTTTGACATAATCAGCAATCAATTGTGGCAACTGTGCTTTACGAGTTTCAGATTCTACTTTAGCTTTTGCTTGTTCAGCAGCCATGTCTTTTTCAAATTCGGCTTTTGACTGTACTTTCAAGATTTTGATTGAATATTTGATGTCTGTACCTTTTTTCAAGAATGGAGGTAATTGACCACCTGCTTTTGCAATTGAATCAACTGGAACATAAATTGTTGCACTGTCTCCTACTGATAACAAACGTAAACCATCTTGCAACGAACCTTTATATCCAGCCTGTCCAACAGGTTGAACCATATCACGTGCAGGCTTTGTTACGTCTATTGACTCTTGAAGAAGTGAATCTGAACCTGTTTTAATACGAATTAAAAAAGATACAATATCACCTTCTTTTAATTTTTTAGCATTATCATCATGGCTATGAATCTGGATTTTCACACCTTCTTTTACTTCTACACGATTTTTGTTACAGCCTACCAATACACTGGCAGCAAGCATTACTACACTTAGTTTTTTTAACATTTTTTCTGTTTTTTATTCGTTAGTTGTTTATTACTGGTTATCCGTTATTGGTCACTGGTTATTAGGAATTGAGAACCCATAACTAACTCTTCACCGCCAAAAGACTTTCTTGATATTCTGGTAAAATACTTAATAATTTTTCAACGGTTGCTTCTAAACCTATTCCTGTTGTTTTGCCACCTGAAGCATTTTTGTGTCCACCTCCGCTAAAATGTTTTGAGGCTATTTGGTTAACGGCAAATTCTTCAACCGAACGGAATGACATTTTTACGGCTTCGGGTCTATCCACAATTATCACAGACATTACAACGCCATCAATTTGTAAACCATAATTTACAATTCCTTCGGTATCTCCTGTTTGCGAGTTAAATCTTTTCAACTCTTCTGCTGTAACTGTAAAATAGGCAACTCTATATGCTGGAAGTACCACTAATTTTTCAGATAAGACATATCCTAAAAACTTCATACGTTCCATCGTAGAGCTATCATAAATTCGCCTGTGAATAAGATTGGTATTTACACCCAATTCCATAATATCAGCCGCAATACGATGCACTGCTGGGGTTGTGCTTGGATGACGGAACGAACCAGTATCAGTCATAATTCCTGCGTATAGACATTCGCATATATTAACATCCAATAAATCCTTATCCCCCAATAGTTCAATTAACTGAAATATGAGCTGAGCCGTAGCAGCAGCTTTGGTATCATGATAAACAAACTGAGCAAAATCTTCGGGAAAAGTATGATGGTCAATCATCACTTTTATCGCCTTTGATTGTCGCACTGGTTCTGCCATTGCTTCTATACGAGCCAAAACCGAAAAGTCAAGGCAAAAAATAATATCAGCATTGGCAATGGCATGATTTGTTTTCCCACGAAGTTTATATTCTTCATAATTAATAACATCTTCATTCCCAGCCATCCAAGCAATAAATTTCGGATAGTCAGAAGGCGTTATTACGGTAACTTTATGCCCTTTCTTTTTGAGATAGCCCGCCAAACCTAACGACGAACCCAGTGCATCAGCATCAGGTTTAAAATGAGTAGTAATAACAATGTTTCGAGGCGTGCTGATTAACTCACGAAAGGCTTCCAGATTTTGCATTTGTATCGATAGCGGTTGCAATTAATAGACCCTAACATTAAGATATACGCAATGAAAGCAATCTAATAATCTAAAACCAAAAAATGAAGAACAAAGTTAGGGAGAAATCTTCATAAAAAAGACGGTAACGTTTCTAAAACAGTTTAGGTTACGTAATTTTGTAAAAAAAATACATATTACAACTTAAAGACCAATTCATGGCAACTAACAGAACATTCACGATGATTAAACCTGATGCGGTAGCAGATGGTAATTCTGGGGCAATTATTAAAATGATTGAGGAGGCTGGCTTCCGAATCGTGGCAATGAAGAAAACGTTATTGACACAAACTCGTGCGGGTGAATTTTATGCAGTTCATGCAGAAAGACCATTCTATCCAGATTTGTGTGAATATATGTCTTCTGGAACAATTGTTCCTATGATTTTGGAGAAAGAAAACGCAGTGGCGGACTTCCGTAAATTGATTGGTGCAACTGACCCAACTAAGGCGGATGAGGGAACTATTCGTAAATTATTTGCTAAATCATTAAGTGCAAATGCCATTCACGGTTCAGATTCTGATGAGAATGCAGCCATTGAAGGCTCATTCTTCTTTGCAGGTTTAGAACAGTTTTAATTTTTATCAGTTATCAGTTATCAGTTATCAGTTATCAGTTTAAAAAATTATTTCTTGAATTGAAGTTCAATAATCAATTTATAATTTACTGATAATTGATAACTGTTTACTGAAATCTGTTTATGCTTTATCTTTATCGTAAGCATCTGAATCTCCCAAATCCTCTCCGATTATTTTTCCAGCTACTTTTTTAATACTTCCGAAAAAATTCCAACCTCCACCAGTCTTTTTTGATTCTCTTTCTTTCTTTCCTGTATTTCCATTGCTTGCAGCTGGTGCAATTGGAAGAGGAACTATAATTGGCGGAGCATCTTTACGTAATTCTTTGTAAATATCCTCACGCTCATCAATGTCTTTTATTCCTTTCCAAACCAACCCAACAGCCGTTGCATAAGTCGGATTTTTGATTTCTTCGGTAAGGGTTTTTCCTAAATTCTCATTAGGATGTCCAATTCTTACATCACGTCCTGTTACACGCTCAAATAGCTCGTCAATGTACGACATTTGTACGCTTCCACCTGTTAACACAATTCCACAATTCAAACGATTTCCGTAACCACAACGACTAATTTCAGCTTCTACCAAAGCTACGATTTCTTTCAATCGTTCTTCGATAATAATCCCAACATTTTTGATTGAAATGGTTTTTGTTTTACGTCCATTTATTCCTGGAATTGATACTACTTCTTCTACTGGAATTTCGTCGGCAACGGCACAGCCAAACTTTACTTTTAATTGTTCTGCGTGTTCGGTTGAAATACCACATCCTTGCTCTATATCTGCCGTGATAGAATCTCCAGCAAATGGCAATACTGCTATATGACGCACAATCCCTTTATGGAAAATGACTATTTCAGTCATTCCGCTACCAATATCAACTAAACAAACTCCACTCTTTTTTTCTTGGGGAGTTAGTACCGCCAAAGATGCTGCCAAAGGAGAAAATACTAAACCTCCTTCTATTTCCATCTTTCCTTTTGCACTCTCAATACATCTTTTGGTTTTGTCAAACTCAACTTGTGGTGATGTTATCATCATAAAATCACACTGTAACTTTAAACCACTAATACCTACGGGGTCATAGATATTACCAATTGAGTCCACAAAATATTCTTGCGGAAGAGTATGCACAATGGCATTACCTTTAGAGATAAAGGTACGTTTGGCATCATTTGCTACTTGGTCAACATCGGTTACTGTTACTTCTTCTCCTTCAGTTTGACGAGTAATGGCTGAACGATGTTTTATACTATGAATATTAGGCCCTGCAACACTTGCAAAGACACCTCTAATATGAATATTTGCTTGATTTTCAACTTGTTCAATGGCGGATTGAACAGCCTCAATTGTCCTATTGACATTCAAAACGACACCTTTGGATACGTGTCCAGTAGTATCTGCTTTTCCCAAACCAAGTATTTCCAGCTTGCCCAAATGGTCAAGTCTGCCCGCTACGACATTCACCTGCTTACTGCCTATGTCAAGTCCTACAATTATTTCACTCATGGGAGGGGTAGTTTTAATTTAGGGATTAGGCATCAGGGATTGGGGTAAGTTAATTACCCAATACCAAAAGTCTAACCACTGTTACTCACACACAATCTGATTTCTATATTTAACGCTAATCTTCTTATACTTATCCCAACCTTTCGAGGGTAGGATTTCTTTATATAATATTTTTAATTTTTTAAATTTTGCTTCAATCTCTATACCCATTCCAAATTCAATTTGGTGATTACCAATTTCTGGAACGAGTGTAATCCCGCCGTCAATTTCAACTACTAATTGTGAAATTTGTGCTTTCCAAAAAGTATCTTCATTAATCGCCCTAACAAGGTCGATAATGGGCTTACTTTTCGGTTCTTTGAGACTTTGAGTTTGTTCAAAATAACTACCTGACAATAATAAAGTTCTTACGGTATAGTGTGGTGAAACTCCTATTAACTCTCCACTTTCTGTTACGTAATCATCTGGTTTATTGTTACTTACTATTCTTGCGATTGGGGTGTGTTCTTCGATATCTACTGTCAATTCTCCGCTTAAATCACGGTGAACTTGACAATTTTTGACGAGTCTATTGGCTCGCACTCTGTTTTCAATTTTCTTAAAGTTTATCCTATCAAAAGGTTTTCCTTCAGGGCTATCAACAATGGTTGGGGCTATTAGTGAATATATTTCTTGGGGTGTTATTAGGCGGTTTTCGTTGTTACCAACAATTTCTACATTGATTTTTTTGCACTTCTGAAGACGGTGGATATTTTTTGCAAAAACCACAAGTGAGAGTGAAAGACAAGCTAACACTGCGAACCATATCCATTTTTTAAACTTCAGTAAGGATTTCAAGACAATCAATAATAATAGATTGGACTGTAAAGATGCTAATATTTTTTCATCTAAATTCCTAATCTGTTCAAAACTATACGAAATTAAAAAAAAATAGCTGAAATTTTATAATTTTTTATTAAAAGGGAAAATGTGGAGAAGATAGAGTTATTTCTTGTGTTGAGTATTTTGTTTAAGAAAATACGCTGGACTTTTATCTTTTTTCACGCTAAATTTATTTTTAATGAAAAAGCCCTCAGAAATTAACCTGAGGGCTTGATTCGTTTAGCTTCTAACGCTAAACTATACTTTTATATTATACCGACCAACGAGCTTTGCGGTAGTTTCCTACTCTCTCGGCTGCTTTTGCTTCTTTGGCTGCTTCTACTTGTTGCAATTCTTCTTTTGAAGTAATTACGTAGTCTGCATACTTGCGTACACCTGTTCCCGCTGGGATTAAGTGACCAACGATTACGTTTTCTTTCAAGCCATCTAATGTATCTGCTTTCGCACGGATTGATGCTTCTGACAATACTTTAGTCGTCTCTTGGAATGATGCCGCTGAGATGAATGAATCTGTACCTAAAGATGCTTGGGTGATACCTTGCAAGTTTGGCTGTGAAACCGCTGGTGAAGCATCACGAACAGTTACGATTTTCAAGTCACGACGTTTTAATGATGAGTTTTCATCACGTAAAGAGCGTGCCGATACAATCATACCTTCTTTCATTTTGTCTGAATCACCTGCATCCATAACCACTTTCTTATCCATGATTTTATCGTTTTCTTCACGGAATAAGAATCTGTCAACATTTTGTCCATTCAAGAACATGGTATCTCCTGATTCTACGATAATTACTTTTTGCATCATTTGACGAACGATAGACTCAATGTGTTTATCGTTAATCTTCACACCTTGAAGACGGTAAACGTCTTGGATTTCATTTACCAAATACTCTTGTACAGCAGTTGGTCCTTTGATTGCCAAAATGTCTGAAGGTGTGATAGCTCCATCTGAAAGTGGCACACCTGCACGCACAAAGTCATTGTTTTGTACAAGGATGTGTTTCGATAATGGTACAAGATATTTACGTTCAGCACCATCTTTTGCACGGATGTAAATTTCACGATTACCACGCTTGATACCACCTAAAGTTACTACACCGTCAATTTCAGATACAACCGCTGGGTTAGATGGATTACGAGCTTCGAATAATTCCGTTACACGTGGAAGACCACCCGTAATGTCACGAGTTTTACCTGCCGCACGTGGAATTTTCGCCAAGATTTGACCTGGTTTAATTTTCGCTCCATTTTCAATTGCTAAACGAGCCGCTACTGGTACGTTGTAAGCTACTGGTTCATCAGCACCTTTTACGTTAATTAAGATAGTAGGGTTTTTCGTTTTATCTTTTGATTCAATGATTACTTTCTCACGAAGACCTGTTTGTTCATCGGCTTCTTCTTTGTAAGTAACGTTTTCTTCGATGGCATCAAATTCTGCTTTACCTTCAACTTCTGAAAGGATTACAGCGTTATAAGGGTCCCAAGCACAAATCTCTTCTCCTTTTGTAATCGTCTGTCCGTCTTTTACTCTTAAATAAGAACCGTAAGGTACGTTATTGGCAATAAATACTTGTTGAGGATTAGCTGCATTCAAGATTTGAACCTCACCCGAACGTCCCATAACAATATCAACTGCATTTCCTTCTGCATCAACAGAACCAACGGTACGAACTTCTTCAAACTTAATGATACCGTCAAATTTAGCTTTGATAGCAGCATCTAAGGTTACGTTTTGGGCTGTACCCCCAACGTGGAATGTACGAAGTGTAAGCTGTGTTCCTGGTTCACCGATTGACTGTGAGGCAATTACACCTACGGCTTCACCGATACCTACCATTCTACCTGTTGAAAGGTTACGTCCATAACACTTAGCACAAACTCCACTACGAGTTTCGCAAGTTAATACTGAACGAATTTCAAGTGAATCAATCGCTGTATCATCTACTGAAAGAGCTGCTTCTTCGCTGATTTCTTCTCCTGCTGTGATTAATAATGCACCCGTGATTGGGTCATACACATCATGGATAGAAACACGACCTAAGATACGTTCTGATAATGGTTCGATGATTTCCTCGTTGTCTTTCAACGCTGCAATCTGAATACCTCTTAATGTACCACAGTCATCTTCATTAACAATTACGTCTTGAGCTACGTCATGCAAACGACGAGTTAAATAACCCGCATCGGCAGTTTTCAAGGCAGTATCGGCAAGACCCTTACGAGCACCGTGCGTTGAGATAAAGTATTCAAGTACGTCAAGTCCTTCTTTAAAGTTAGAAAGAATTGGGTTTTCGATGATTTCACCTACCGAACCAGCTAAGTTCTTCTGAGGTTTTGCCATCAAACCACGCATACCACCTAACTGACGAATCTGTTCACGAGAACCACGAGCTCCAGAGTGCATCATCATAAAGATGGCATTGAAACCTTGTTTGTCATTCTCCATTTGTTTCATCAAGGTATCCGTAATTTTCGAGTTTACCTTTGTCCAAATGTCAATAACGGCGTTGTAACGTTCGTTATCTGTGATTAAACCCATCAAATAGTTTTCTGTTACCGAAGCAACATCAGCTTTGGCTTTTACTACAAGGTCAGCTTTTTCTTCTGGAACGATAATATCGCCAAGACCCATTGAAAGACCACCTTTAAATGCCATTTGATAACCTAATTCTTTAATATCATCCAAGAATTTAGCGGTACGAGCCACGCCTGAAATCTTGAATACTTGAGCAATGATTTGTTGTAATTTTTTCTTTGTCAACAATTCATTGATATATCCTACTTCTTCTGGAACGCAAAGGTTAAATAATACACGACCTGCTACGGTTTCTACCATTTGAGATTTCAATGTACCATCTTCTTGACGAACGTTTGTTTTTACAGTAATATTTGCGTGTTTAGAAACAACGCCTTCATTCATACCGATAACAACTTCTTCAAAACCATAGAATTTCATTCCTTCACCTTTCACTTCATATTCTGGTGCGTTTCTACGTCCTTTCGTTACGTAGTATAAACCAAGAACCATATCCTGAGATGGTACTGTAATAGGAGCACCATTGGCAGGGTTCAAAATGTTGTGTGAACCTAACATTAGAAGAGAGGCTTCCAAGATTGCTTCCTGTCCGAGTGGTACGTGTACCGCCATCTGGTCACCATCAAAATCGGCGTTAAATGCCGTACAAGTTAATGGGTGCAATTGGATTGCTTTTCCTTCAATTAATTTAGGTTGGAATGCTTGGATACCCAAACGGTGAAGCGTTGGGGCACGGTTTAGAAGAACTGGGTGTCCTTTCATTACGTTTTCCAAAATATCCCAAACTACTGGGTCTTTTCTATCAACAATTTTCTTGGCAGATTTTACCGTTTTCACGATTCCTCTTTCAATCAATTTTCTGATAACAAATGGCTTGAAAAGCTCCGCTGCCATGTCTTTTGGAAGACCACATTCGTGCATTTTCAATTCAGGACCTACTACGATTACCGAACGACCAGAATAATCGACACGTTTACCTAATAAGTTTTGACGGAAACGACCTTGCTTTCCTTTCAACATATCTGAAAGTGATTTCAAGGCACGGTTACCTTCTGAACGTACCGCATTTACTTTACGTGAGTTATCGAATAATGAATCGACAGCTTCTTGTAACATACGTTTTTCGTTACGTAAGATTACTTCAGGAGCTTTGATTTCGATTAGACGCTTCAAACGGTTATTACGGATAATTACACGACGGTAAAGGTCGTTCAAATCCGAAGTCGCAAAACGACCACCATCTAAAGGCACAAGCGGACGTAATTCTGGTGGAATTACTGGAACCATCTTGATAACCATCCATTCTGGGCGGTTTTCAATACGAGTACCTGCTTCACGGAATGCTTCAACTACTTTCAAACGTTTCAAGGCTTCTGCCTTACGTTGTTGAGAAGTATCATTTGCAGCCGAGTGACGTAATGTATAAGATAAGTTATCTAATTCAGTACGTTTCAACAACATATCCAAAGCTTCAGCACCCATCTTAGCGATGAATTTCTGAGGGTCTTCGTCTGGTAACAATTGGTTTTCACGAGGCAATTTGTCGATAATGTCCAAATATTCGTCTTCTGTTAAGAAGTCCATTTTGTTTACACCGTCTTCTGCCTTAACACCAGCTTGAACTACTACGTATCTTTCGTAATAAATTACTTGGTCAAGTTTTTTCGTAGATAGACCTAACAAATAACCGATTTTGTTTGGTAAACTACGGAAGTACCAAATGTGGGCAACAGGCACAACTAATTCGATGTGTCCCATACGCTCACGACGTACTTTTTTCTCGGTAACTTCTACACCACAACGGTCGCAGATGATACCTTTATAGCGAATACGCTTGTATTTGCCACAGTGACATTCCCAGTCTTTTGTTGGCCCGAAAATTCTTTCACAGAACAAACCGCCCATTTCAGGCTTGTAAGTACGGTAATTGATAGTTTCAGGTTGAGTAACTTCTCCGTGCGAGCCTTCAAGGATTGATTCGGGCGATGCTAAAGAGATGGTTACTTTTTGAAAATCACTATTTAATTTTCTATTCTTTTTGAATGACATTTTCGTGTTTGTTTGTGTTGAAAATGGTTCTAATATTTTCAGTAAACAGTTGGCAATTATCAGTAAACAGTTTTTGCATTATCTGCTTACTGATAATTGTTCACTGAAATTACTCTAATGTAATTTCAAGAGCTAAACCTCTTAATTCGTGAATCAATACGTTGAATGATTCTGGAATACCTGGTTTTGGCATGGCTTCTCCTTTAACGATGGCTTCGTAGGCTTTTGCTCTACCAATCACGTCATCAGATTTAACCGTTAAGATTTCTTGTAAGATATTAGCTGCACCAAATGCTTCTAATGCCCAAACCTCCATCTCTCCAAAACGCTGACCACCGAACTGAGCTTTACCACCTAATGGTTGTTGAGTGATTAATGAGTACGGTCCGATTGAACGGGCGTGCATTTTATCATCAACTAAGTGACCAAGTTTCAACATATAGATAATACCTACTGTAATTGGTTGGTCGAACATATCTCCCGTTAAACCATTGTACAAATAAGTACGTCCCCATGCTGGTAAACCTGCTTCTTCTAATTCTTTAGCAACTTCAGTAGATGATGCACCGTCAAAGATTGGTGTTGCGTACTTACGACCCAATTTCTCACCAGCCCATGCTAATACGGTTTCATAAATCTGACCGATGTTCATACGTGAAGGTACCCCAAGTGGGTTCAACACGATGTCCATTGGTGTTCCGTCTTCTAAGAATGGCATATCTTCATCACGTACAATACGGGCAACAACCCCTTTGTTACCGTGACGACCCGCCATCTTATCACCTACTTTCAATTTACGTTTCTTAGCGATATATACTTTTGCTAATTTCACGATACCCGCTGGAAGTTCGTCTCCTACTTCCAATACGAATTTCTCACGCTTGTAGCGACCTACTACTTCGTTACGACGAACGTTGTAGTTTTTCACCATTTGCAATAATAAAACGTTAGTATCTGCATCTTCAGTAGCATTTTCCAAGATTAAGTCTGCAATTAAGTTTGCTTCTTCTGGAACGCTATATGAACTATCATCACGGTAAAGGTTTTTAGCTGGGAATAAAGCCTCCTCGATGTTACGAGCTGACATTTTAACACCTGCTTCAATAATTACCGTTCCGAATTTATGTTTGATACCACCTGAAACTTTATTTTCTAACAATTCTACCATTTTGCCAATCATCTTTGCACGGATGGCTGTCAAATCTTTTGATAGTTGTTTAGATAAAGCAGCGATTTCTTTCTTCGCTTTCTCACGTTCGTCTTTATCTTTCTTTGGACGGCTGAAAAGTTTTGTATCAATTACAACTCCTTTCAATGATGGAGGTGCTTTTTTAGAAGCATCTTTTACATCACCTGCTTTATCTCCGAAGATTGCACGAAGAAGTTTTTCTTCTGGTGTTGGGTCAGATTCTCCTTTTGGTGTAATCTTACCAATCAAAATATCGCCTTCTTTTACATCAGAACCTACACGAATAACACCGCTTTCATCCAAGTTTTTCACTGTTTCTTCAGCTACGTTTGGAATCTCCGCTGTTAATTCTTCTTCTCCACGTTTTGTATCACGTACTTCCAATTCAAATTCTTCAATGTGAATAGAAGTAAAAATATCGTCACGTACTACACGCTCAGAAATTACAATCGCATCTTCAAAGTTGTATCCTTGCCAAGGCATGAAGGCAACTTTCATGTTACGACCTAATGCTAATTCTCCTTGTTGTGTTGCATAACCTTCGCAAAGTGCTTGTCCTTTATTAACACGCTGACCTTTACGAACGATTGGCTTCAAGTTGATAGTAGTATCTTGGTTGGTACGACGGAATTTAATCATTTTGTATTCCTTCGTATCTCCTTCAAAACTTACCAAATACTCTTCTGGAGACATATCATATTTTACAATGATTTTGATAGAATCCACGTATTCGATAACACCGTCTGCTTCTGCAACTACTAATGTACGAGAGTCAAGAGCAACACTTGCTTCCAAACCAGTACCCACAATTGGAGCTTCTGGACGTAACAATGGTACTGCTTGACGTTGCATGTTTGAACCCATCAACGCACGGTTGGCATCATCATGCTCCAAGAAAGGAATCAATGAAGCCGCTACCGATACAATTTGGTTTGGTGCAATATCCATCAATTGAGCACTATTTGGGTCAACCAATGGGAAGTCACCTTCAAAACGAGCTTTTACAAGATTTGATTCAAAAACGCCTTGTTCGTTGTAACGAGCATTTGCCTGTACAATGTTTTTGCCGTCTTCTTCTTCTGCGGTCAAATAAGTAATTTCCTCAACTTTGATTTTTCCGTCCTCAATTGTACGATAAGGCGTTTCAATAAAGCCCATCGAGTTAATTTTGGCGTGAACACAAAGTGATGAAATCAAACCAATGTTTGGACCTTCTGGAGTTTCAATGGTACACAAACGACCGTAGTGGGTATAGTGAACGTCACGAACCTCAAAACCTGCACGCTCACGAGAAAGACCACCTGGCCCAAGTGCTGAAAGACGACGCTTGTGCGTAATCTCCGCCAATGGGTTTGTTTGATCCATGAACTGTGATAACTGGTTTGTTCCAAAGAATGAGTTAATTACCGACGATAATGTACGTGCGTTAATCAAATCAACTGGTTTAAAGTCTTCGTTATCACGAACGTTCATACGTTCTTTGATAGTACGAGCCATACGAGCCAAACCAACACCAAACTGAGCGTATAATTGTTCACCAACTGTACGAACACGACGGTTAGACAAGTGGTCAATATCATCGACAACAGCTTTCGAGTTGATAAGTCCGATTAAGTATTTAACGATTGAGATAATATCTGATTTCGTTAAAACTTTCGTTTCCATCGGAATATCGTGACCCAATTTCTTGTTGATTCTGTAACGACCAACTTCTCCTAAATCATAACGTTTATCAGAGAAGAACAAGTTTTGGATAATATCACGAGCCGTTTGTTCATCGGGTGCCTCTGTATTACGTAATTGACGGTAGATTTGCTCAACCGCTTCTTTCTCAGAGTTCGATGAATCTTTTTGTAACGTATTATAAATGATGTTGTAATCATTCACGTTCATATCTTCTTTGTGAAGAATGATTGTGTCTAAACCAGCATCAAGAATTGTTTCGATGTCACCAGCAGTAATGGTTGAATCACGCTCCATCAAAACCTCGTTACGGTCGATAGAAACTACTTCACCTGTATCTTCATCTACGAAATCTTCTTGCCAAGTTCTTAAAACCCTTGCCGCCAAACGACGACCAACGGCTTTTTTCAAGTTAGTTTGGTCAGCTTTAATTTCTTCAGAAAGACCGAACAAATCCAAAATGTCTTTGTCAGAACCATAACCAATAGCACGTAAAAGCGTTGTTACTGGAAACTTCTTCTTACGGTCAATGTATGCGTACATTACGCTGTTTACGTCCGTAGCAAATTCAATCCAAGAACCTTTGAATGGAATGATACGAGCCGAATACAATTTTGTTCCGTTTGTGTGGCGACTTTGTGAGAAGAACACCCCTGGAGAACGGTGTAATTGAGATACGATAACACGTTCAGCTCCGTTGATTACGAACGAACCACGCTCGGTCATGTACGGAATATTTCCTAAGAATACTTCCTGCTCGATGGTTTCGAAATCTTCGTTGTCGGTATCGTTACAGATAAGACGTAACTTCGCTTTTAAAGGCACTGAGTACGTCAATCCACGGTCGATACACTCATCAACTGAGTATTTCGGAGGGTCAACTGAATAATCAATAAAGTGAAGGACGAAGTTTTCACGAGAATCCGCAATGGGAAAGTTCTCAGCGAATACTTTGAAAAGACCTTCATCGGTACGATTTTCGGCTGCGGTTTCCAACTGGAAGAAATCCTGAAACGACTTCACCTGAATATCCAAGAAATCTGGGTACTCGAGTAAGTTTTTGACTTTGGCAAAACTAATTCTGCCTGTTTTTGTCATCTGTGTCAAGGCTTTTTACTGTTTTGAAGTTTGAGTTTGGTTATTGGAAACTGATTATTGGTTATTAGTTTAAGAATTCACTAAAATTGAATTGTAAATAACTAATAACGCATAATTAATAGCCAATAACAGGGCAAAACGCCCGAAAAAATGGAGCCTCGTAGAAGTGAGCATCTCGTTTCCCTTTGCTTCTTTCCTACGAAAAAAAGAGGTGTTTCAGAAACGATTACTTTTTATAAACTGATTTGTCTGTAAAAACGTTGCAAATCAGCCTGCAAAAGTACGAAAAAAATATTGATTATCAAGTATTTGAGAGAGATTTTTATCATTTTTGCTCAGATAATTACCTATATCATTCAAGTCTATATCGTTCGCTTTTTTTATCGCAAACAATTTTTATAAAATGTTTTTGTTTTTTTTCTTTCTAAACTATTAATTTTCAATCATTTCTCTTAATTTTGCAGTCCCAAAATCGAAGCAAATGGTACTTTCGATTTTGGGTTCAAATTAATGTACCAATGCAATGAATCAAAAAATCAGAATTAAATTGAAGTCATTTGACCACACTTTGGTGGACAAATCGGCTGAGAAAATCGTTAAGGCGGTTAAAGCTACGGGTGCTGTTGTTTCGGGTCCTATTCCGTTACCAACTAAAATTGAAAAATTCACAGTTTTACGTTCTCCACACGTTAACAAAAAAGCTCGTGAACAATTCCAATTGTGTACTTACAAGCGTTTAATTGACATTTTCTCATCTTCTCCAAAAACAGTTGATGCGTTAATGAAATTAGAATTGCCTTCAGGTGTTGATGTTGAAATCAAAGTGTAGTTTACCTTGATTAGACGTTAAAACGGTAAAAGGTGAAGGGTAAATAGAAAAGGCGTTAATGCCTGCAACTATTTACTCTTCACCTTTTTACTTTTATACACTTTCCTCATCCACTAACTACCTTTTCCATCACTTCATTTTATAAGCAGGGTGATTTCTCATATATTCATCAAAAGAAAATTTCCCTGAGCCTAATATCCAAAAAAGTATCAATAACCCTAACACAAGTAATGAAAGCCAAAGCTCTGAATTGACTGCTGTAAAACCATTACGGATATTGGTGAAGAAAACGGCAACAAACAAAATTGGCACTTGAAAAGCCGAAGCCAGCCGAGTGAGACAACCAAGCGTAATCAACAAGCCTCCAACTAAATGTGCAAAAGCTACATAATGTACTGCCACATAACTCCATGCGTTAAAATGTAAACCTTCAGTAAGTGCTGATAATTGAGAAGTATCCCCAATAAAACTCATTCCTTTAAAAAACAGTAAAAGCCCTAATCCAATTCTTACGATGTCAAGCCAAGCGGGATGATGTGCGTCACCCCAATGTTCAATGCGTTCGATTGCTGTCATAGTAGTAATACGTTGAGTTAAATGTTAGATTGAATTTAATAAAAAAACATTATATTATCAAGTCTGAATTGTACTTTTTTGTGAAAATTTTAAAATAATCGTTTGGTAATCTTCCCGACAATTCATTTTCGTTGATTGTGCAAACTTTGTGATGTTAATTAATCAGAACAATATGAAATCATTATTAAACCTCACCGTCTTGATATTACTTGCCTTTAGAGGTTTTAGTCAAGACATCAATATCCGTAAAAAAGAATTTTTATTAGAGAAAGGAATCGCTATCAATGGATACGACCCAACTTCTTATTTTTCGGGAAAACCGCAAAAAGGCAAAAAGGAGTTTTCATATACCTACGAAGGTGTGGTTTATCAATTTTCAAACACCAATAATTTAGACACTTTCAAGAAAAACCCTGCTAAATACGAACCTCAATATGGCGGTTGGTGTGCCTACGCAATGGGTTCAAAAGGAGAAAAAGTGGAGGTTGACCCCGAAACTTATAAAATCTTAAACGGTAAGCTCCATTTATTTTATCACACATTTTTCAGCAATACACTCACTGATTGGAACAAAGACGAAAGCGAATTGAAACCAAAAGCAGATGTTAACTGGAATAAATTTATCAAACGATGAAACCGCAACAAATCTATATTTCATGGACTGCCCAAATTATAGCATCTTTTATTTTAGGGCAAACGCTTTTCTTTAAATTTTCGGGAGCAGCAGAAAGTATGGCTCTTTTTACCAAATTGGGCATTGAGCCATTCGGAAGATATGCTGCTGGTACAATGGAACTGATTACCGTTATTCTTCTTCTTAATGCACGAAGAGCTTGGTTAGGGGCAATTTTTGGAATTGGTACAATGTCGGGAGCTATTTTGGCACATCTCACCATTTTGGGTATTGAAAGTGAATATGATGGTGGCTATTTATTTTTCTTAGCATTAATCACACTAACTTGTTGCTTGACTGTGGCTTATATTCGCAAAAGTGATATATTGGCGAAATTTTACTTTTTAACCTAAAATGCAAGAAGAAGCAAAATACTGGTATCTCCATGACCATCAATTATTCTCGGTTTTATCTCGAGAAGAAAACCGAGCTTTATGTTTAATTCCGAGCTTTAAAACGGTTAAAAAAAATGAAATTCTATATTTCTCTCACGACGAAGAGCAACGTCTTTATACGATCAAAAGTGGAACTTTAAAAATTGTACGGGTCGATAACGACGGTAATGAAACGGTGAAAGATGTTTTGAGGTCGGGTGATTTATTTGGACAATATACTTTTGATGAAATTGAAGATGAAAATCAAGATGAATATGCCGTTGCAGTTTCGGACAAGGTGGTATTTTGTAGTTTCAGAATTAATGATTTTGAAGAAATCCTAAAACGGAATCCACAATTAGCCGTCCGTTATACAAAATTGGTCGGTTTCAGAATCAAGCGAATTTCAAATAGTTACGCCAATTTGATGTTTAAGGATGTCAAAACTCGCTTTGCTTTATTCATAAAAGATTGGGCGATGAAAGAAGGAAACGGAAAAGATAAAGAAGTCGTCATTAAAAACTATCTCACTCACAATGACATTGCAGGACTTATTTGTAGCACTCGCCAAACTGTAACCTTATTATTTAATGAGTTAAAAAACGCAGGACTGATTGATTATACTCGTAGCGAAATAATCGTTCATGATGTGGCGAAATTGAGGTAACACAGGCTTCAGCCTGTTTATTAAATCTATTTATTACAGGCTGAAGCCTGTGCTACGCTAATAAATTCACCAATTGCAAGATGGCCAAACTGATAAAAATGCAACCAATCAATTTATTCAAACGACTATCTGTAATGTATTGAAAAATCAAATCTCGTTTGCGGTTAGCAATAAATGCGTAAGTATAAACTAATAAAAATGTGCCTGTTCCTGCTCCCAACACAAAGCTCGTTTTTTCTAAAACAGTTTCTATTTTTAAGAAATCGTATTTCTGATAACTCAATAAAACTACTACCCAAAAAGGCAATAAAGCTGGATTGAATAGAGAAAGAGAAATACCTTTGAAGAATGAAAAGAAACGACTATTTAAAGATACTTCTTCTGATTTTATGGTGATACTTTTCTGAAAAAAAGTAATTATTCCAACAGTTAACAGAATACCAATGATGGCTCTTTGCATCCAAAACTCAACCATTGGATATTTGTCAAATATCTTTACGCCCTCAATGGCTAAATATGCGTAACTACTTTCACACAAAACCCCACCCAAAGCAACCCAAAAGGCAATTTTGATATTTTTTTGGAGAGCGGTATGAGCAACAAAAACACTCAGAGGGCCTGGCGGAATGGTTGCAACGTAGCTAATAAGAGCCGTAATAAAGTAAACAGTTAAAGTCTTCAAACATAGCAGGGTTTATACTGCAAGTTAAGTATTATTAAGTAATAATTTACTTGTTTTTCAACATATAACCCATACCTACTACCGTATGAATCAATTTATTAGGGAAATTTTTATCTACCTTATTGCGTAAATAATTAATATAAACTTCCACAAAATTTGTACCTGTATCAAAGTTAATGTCCCAAACTTTTTCTGCAATATCTACCTTTGAAACCACCTTTCCTTTATTTCTCATTAAATATTCTAACAGGCTAAATTCACGAGCAGTAAGTTCTACTACATTCCCCCCTCTTCTGGCTACTTTTTCATCTAAATCTAACTCTAAATCAGCTACTTGCAACTTTTCAACGGGCTGAGGGATTTCTTCTGTTCTTTTCAAAAGAGCTTTCACTCGAACCAACAGCTCCATAAAATCAAATGGCTTCACCATATAGTCATCCGTTCCAACTTCAAAACCCGATAATTTATCCGCCATTGTTCCCAAAGCAGTCAACATCAAAATAGGAACACGAGTATTATTTTCTCGAATATGTTTACAAACATCCAAACCACTCATGTCGGGCAGGTTCAAGTCCAGAATGATGAGGTCGAAATTTTGTTCAGAAAGTAGCGAAATTGCTTCTTCTCCGTCTGAAGCAATTGTTGCTTCAAAAGATTGTGTTTGTAGGCCTTTTTTGATAAAGGTTGCCACTTTCAACTCGTCTTCTACGACTAAAATATGCTTATTGTTTGTCATTTTGATGCTTTTTGCAATTTAAAATCAAACTACTATTTCTTCTTCCCAAATCGTTCTCTACACCAATCCATCAAATGTTTAAAGTCTTGTTTTGACGAATTTTTGAGAGCCTTTCTCAATTCTTTCTTGAAAATTTTGGGTTCAAAGCTAACTTTTTCCAAAATCATTTTGGCATATTCTATTGGCGACATTCTGGTGGTTGTGTTCATAAAGTTAATTAATTACGAAACTATCTACAATTTGTCGCAGCATAAAATCAGACCACAGATTGTACTGATTCAACAGATAAATTTAAAGAAAAATCATAACTCTGTCAGAGCATTAATCTGTTGTCAAATTTTGTATTGCGACAAATTGTAGATAGTTCTGATTAGTTATTCGGCATTTTGTAGTTTACTCTTTTTAAATTATTGTCTTTCTGAATAATTTTTAAAACGCTTTCTGTTTGTTTTGACGCTACCTTTTTGTAATCCCTGTTTGTTGCATCAATCGAAACCCTAACTCCTCTACTCGAATCTCTTTTTGCTGCCGCAGCGGCTTTATTTGGATGTTTATAATTATGAACACTATAACTTGGGTCATTAAGAGGTATTTCCTGAGAAAATAGGCTAAAATTGACAATGCTGATGAATAAAATAACGGTTTTCATGATTGTTTCAGTTTTAAGTAAAAACGCTCAATAAAGAGGTAAAATGCACGTCCTTATTGAATGAAACAAAGCTATTCAGGCGAACTTAACGTCGTATTAAAGGAAAATTAGAATATAATTAGATTTAAGAAATTGTATAAATTTTTCGTTTTGAATGATAATTGAATACACACGCAAAAATGAAACGATTGACAACAAAATGAATAACTTCAAACAGGTTTATTGTATTTTGAGCAATTTTAACGTAAAAACAGTCCCTTCTTTTTCTGTTGATTGCACTGAAATATTACCATTATGTAGCTTGACAATTTTTTGAGTTAATGAAAGTCCAACGCCATGTCCTTTAATATTTCGAGAATTTGAACCACGTCTAAAAGGCTCAAAAATAAGACCCAATTCTTTTTCAGGAATCACCGCACCATCGTTATGGAATGACAAAATGAGTTCTTGCTGAGTAATTTGGAACCTAATATCTACCCTATTTTTGGGTGAAAATTTCACACCATTTTCCATCAAATTCAAGAGAACCGTATAAAGCAATGCTTCATTAGCTTTTACTTCTGGTAATAGGTCTGAATTTTCGTCGAGTTCAGTAATAATTTGATAATGAGGGTTTTTCTTCAATAAAACTTCACGTACCTGCCATACCAATTCAGCAACATTGACCAATGAAAATTTGATTTGGGCATCGTCTGAATCAATACTTGTCATTTCTAAAAGATTATTGGTCAATCGGTTCAACTGCTGAACATCATCTAAAACTGACTGAATCATCATTTTAAGCTCCTGCGGGTCATCTTCCGCTAAAAGTGAAACCTGAATTTGCCCCGTAATGGCAGTCAAAGGTGTCCGTAACTCATGCGAAGCGTGCGAAACAAACGAGCGTTGTAATTTGAAGGCTTTTTCAATACGGTCAAGCATTCGATTAAAACGCTGAGAAAGTTGAGCAATTTCATCCGTTCCATTTCCTTCATTTAATCTCAAATTGAGTTGAGACGCTCCAATACTATCTACTTTTTTAATAATATCTTGAATAGGCTTTAGCGACTTTCCTGCAAAAAACCACCCTGCATAACTAACAATTAAAAGCATCAATAAGCCTCCAAATGCTAAAATAAGTCCCAAATTACGCTGTTCACTCAATCCATATTTATCCAAAGCCGAAGCCACAATAACCAAATCTTCTTTTCCATTATTAAAAACAATTCCTAAAACCTCACGGTCTTTTTTGCGAAAATAAAGTTCTTTTTCTTGGCGAATTTGGGCAAGTGTTTTTAATTGAATCGTTAGAAAATCTGTTCCACTTTCGTACACAATTTTATTTTTACTGTTGTAAATAACGATTTCCTCCTGAGTCAAAACAGTCATTTGATTTTTGTCCAAAAGTTTTAATAAATCGGGACTTATTTCTTCTTTACCAAATAGGATTTCTGCCGATGTACGAGCCTCCTCTCTTAATCGATTTTTAAATTCGCTTTCACGATGAAACTCACTTTCAAGGTAAATAATAAGACAAAAAATCAACAACAATGTTGAAACAATGCCTAAGAAAAGGAATGTTATTCTGGTTCGGATAGTCATAGTGTAAATTTACATGAAAGCAAAAACGTTTTTGGACATTATTACATTAGATTTTCTTTAGATTTTTTTTCTTCCTTATCTTTGTCGCTCAATCAAAAAATACATAAAATGTCAAGACAAAATATACTTACAGGTTCGCCTTGGGAAGACAAAATGGGCTATTGCCGTGCCGTTCGTATCGGAAATATTATTGAAGTTTCAGGTACAGTTGCTATTGTTGACGGAGAAAATGTAAAGGCTGATGACGCTTTTGCTCAAACAAATAACATCATCGAACGTATTGCAAAGGTTTTGGAAGAAGCTGGGGCAAGTTTAAATGATGTAGTAAGAACAAGAATTTTCACAACTGATATTGCTCAATTTGATAATATTGCGAAGGCACATGGAGCATATTTCAAAGATATTAAGCCAACAACAGGAATTTATGAAATCAGTAAATTGGTTTCACCTGACTATTTGGTAGAAATTGAATTCACGGCAGTTGTTTAAGCAATTCCAAGAATTTGAACAATAAAAAAGCCTCGCTATTGAGCGGGGCTTTTTTGTGTCAATTTAGACGTATGACAGTAAAACGCCGAACGTTTGTGAAAAGTTTTATGTTTGAAAAATAGTTGAATAGTTTTTCATTTTCTTTTGTAACACAGACTTTAGTCTGTATTACCGATTTACAGACTAAAATTTGTGCTACTTTTTTACAGACTAAAGTCTGTGCTACTATGAAACAACAAACGATATATGAAGTGGCCGTAATTCCGATTGGGTCATTAAATTCTATCCGACAAAAAGAGACAATTTTGAGTTATTTTTCTAACCTAAGCAAATGCCTCGACCAAGTTTCGACGGCTTTGGCAATTAATGGTTGGGACTCAAAAATAAATTATACGGCAGTTTATAGAAGTTTGAAGGAAAAAGAAAAATATGTAGCAGAGTTCAATTTGGCAGGAAACAAGATTTTCAAAATTGTCATTACTTGCAGAACAATAAACCCTGCTTTGACAATGCTGGGAATTGAAGAAAAACCTGTGTAACCTGATTCTCCAAAATCGGGGCGTTTGTATATCCGATTCTGTGTAACCCGATTCTCCAGAATCGGGGCGTTTGTATATCCGATTATGTGTAACCCGATTCTCCAGAATCGGGGCGTTTGTATATCCGATTATGGAGAATCGGGTTACATTTTTACGATTTCCATTTGGGATAAATCAGGGAATTGATACCAATTTTTGGGCATAAAAAAAGACCTACGCTTGTAGGTCTTTTAAAATTATTTTTGGAGATATAATAGTAAAACGTTTATTTCGGAAAAAAGTTTTACAGTTGAAAAATAGTTGAATTATTTTTCATTTTTATTTTATTAATTTTAAAACCTCGTTAAAAAGGTAATCTAAGGCATTTTTAGCTGAAAAATATTTTTCATTACAAACTCAATAATGCTTCTTTTTTCAGTAATTCTTTATCAATTGGCACAACGCCCACTGATTCACAAACAAGTCCACCACCCAAATTTGAAAGCCCTGCAATTAATTCGGGAGAAAGCCCCAAAGCCAAACAACAAGCAGCAATAGAAATAACAGTATCTCCTGCACCTGATACATCCGAAATGGTACGAATATGAGCAGGAATCGCTTTCTTCTGTCCGTTAAAATCAATATAAACTCCTTGTTCAGAAAGCGTAACAAAAACACCTTTAAGCTCTAAGGTTTTCTTTAGAATGGAAACTGCATCTGCTAATTCATCAGGATTTTTTACGTCAAATGAAATAGACAAACCTTCTTTTAATTCCTTCAAATTTGGCTTAAAAAGTGTTGCGTGTTGATAAAACAAAAAGTTGCGTTTTTTAGGGTCAACAATGGTTGGGATATTATTGTCATTGGCAAACGTGATAATCTCGTAGATTAATTCTTTCGACAAAACGCCTTTGTCATAATCTTCAAAAATGATAACACTGGCAGAACTTGCTAAGTCTTTGATTTTATCGCTCAGTATTTGACATTCATTATCATTAATGAGCTTATCTGTTTCGGTATCAACTCTTACAATTTGCTGCGAACCCGCAATAATTCGTTCTTTTACCGTTGTAATTCGAGTTTCGGATTGAATAATTCCTTCGGTTGAGAGGTTTTGTTCTTTCAATAAATTTAACAAAGAATCACCATAAGAATCTGAACCAATAACTGAGCAAATAATTGGTTCTGCTCCCAATGATTGCACATTCATAACAACGTTTCCTGCACCGCCCAGTCGTATTTCACGACTACGGACATTAACAACAGGTACGGGAGCTTCGGGTGAAATTCTTTCTACTTTGCCCCATGTATAGGCATCAAGCATTACGTCACCAATGATGAGAACTTTGAGTTTATTGAAATTGTCGAATATTTCTGGAATAGTCATTTTTCGGTAATTATATACACCACAAAAGTACCAAAACTTTATAAAAGAATTAGTAAAATCCTGTATTGATGAGTTTAACAAATTGAAAAAACAGGAAATTAGAACTATATATGGCTGAAAGTATATATATTTACACAATTTCAGCCATATATAATTAAAATTATGCAAAAAGAGCTAATTGGTCGAGAAAAAGAGAAAGAAATACTTTTAAAAGTTTTAGAAACTCCTGAAGCTGAATTGGTGGCTGTCTTGGGCAGACGGCGAGTAGGCAAGACTTTCTTGGTGCGTTCTGTATATGATTCATTAATTCGATTTGAAATAACGGGTTTGCAAAATGTGACCGCCAAAAAACAATTAAATAATTTCTCCATTCATCTTCGCAATGCCTTCGGAGCAATTGCTCCCAAAGAAAAACCTACGGATTGGCTTGAAGCATTTCAGCAGTTGATTGAATGTTGGGAAAAAACGGTAAACCCAGCTACAAAGTCGGTCATTTTCTTAGATGAATTACCTTGGTTAGCAGGACGGAAATCGGGCTTTTTGGATGGATTAAGTTATTTTTGGAATTCTTGGGCAGTAAAAAATAATGTTGTAATTATCATTTGTGGTTCGGCTGCTTCATGGATGATTCAACAAGTGGTTTACAACAAAGGCGGTTTACATAATAGAATTACACGCAGAATTCATCTGATGCCATTCAATTTGTATGAAACAGATTTATTTCTAAAAAATAAAAATATATTCTTAGATAAATATCAAATTGTGCAATTATACATGGCAATGGGTGGTATTCCTCACTATTTGAAGGAAGTAGAGGCTGGAAAAAGTGCTATTCAAAATATAGAACAAATTTGTTTTTCGAGTACGGGTTTACTCAATGATGAGTTTATGAAATTGTACCCAGCTTTGTTTGAAAACGCCACGCATCATATCAGTATTATTAATGCTTTAGGACATAAATGGAAAGGTTTGACAAGGCAAGAAATCATTAAGGAAACCAATTTATCAGATGGTGGAAATCTAAGTCGTTACTTGGATGAATTACTTCATTCTGGTTTTATTTCTGCTTATAATGCTTTCGGAAAGAAGCAAAAAGATGCACTATATCGTCTTACTGACGAATATTCATTATTCTATCTTCATTTTATTCAACATCAAAATAAATTTACAAAAGATAGTTGGCAAAATTTGAGTCAAACATCCATGTTTAAGAGTTGGACAGGCTATGCTTTTGAGAATTTATGCCTGAAACATATCGACCAAATAAAAAAAGCATTGGGTATTGCGGGAATTTATTCAGGAACCAGTAGTTACTATCACAAAGGAACCTCAGAACAACAGGGTGTACAAATTGATTTATTGATAGACCGAAAAGATAATGTTATCAATTTATTTGAACTAAAATTTTATGCTGAACCATTTATTTTGACTAAAAAATATGCCGACATTTTGCGTGAAAAAGTCGGCACGTTTAAACAACTGACGGGTACTCGTAAACAGATTTTTTTGAGTTTACTCAGCATTTATGGTTCAAAACCCAATGAACATAGTACTGGGTTAATCAATAATTCCTTAGAGGTTGATGTTTTGTTTGAAAATCAATAATTACCCCCCAATCGTAGTCATTGATTCCGTAATCACTGATTTACGACCACGCTCGGCTTCAAAACCATCTTTGGGGCGATTTTTGAATACTTGCAAAAAGGTCGATTTCAAGTCTTCATCTGAAATCCCATCACGGAGTAAATCCCTGATATTCAATACGCCTTCATCGTAAAGACAAGTTTTCAACTCACCTGTGGCGGTTAGACGGATACGGTTGCAAGTTCCACAAAAAGTACGAGAAAAGGCAGCGATTACACCTACATTTCCTTGATAATTAGGCACTTGATAGTTATAAGACGTTGAATTGGGTGAATCTACGATTTTCTGTAAGTCAGGATATTGGCTTTTTATTTCTGCTAAAATACGGTGTAAATTCCACTCTAATTTTGGATAATGTGAACCTTCTCCGTTGAAAGGCATTTCTTCAATAAAACGGATAGAAACTTTATGATTTCGGGTTAATTCTACCAAAGGCAAAATGTCCTCGGTATTTTTTCCGTCCATTACAACGGCATTCACTTTTACGTCAAAACCTGCATCTATTAACTGAAAAAGGGTACTATAAACTTTATCAAATTCGTCACGACGAGTGATTTCAAAGAAGCGTTTTTTGTCCAAAGTATCCAAACTCAAATTGATGGCACGCACGCCCATTTCTTTCATTTGACGAATATATTGCCCCGTCAAAATTCCATTGGTAGTAATATTTAATTCGTCAATTCCATTAATTTCAGAAAGTTGATACATAAAATCAACCATATTGTTCCGCACGAAAGGCTCACCACCCGTAATCCGAACTTTTGAAACGCCTAACTCAGCGAGTACCGAAACGATACGCAGCATTTCTTCGTAAGTCAGTAATTTTGTTTTGTGTAGATATTTTACGCCTTCTTCGGGCATACAATAAAAACAACGCAAATTACAGCGGTCTGTTACCGCCAACCGTAAGTAGGTTATCGGGCGACCGTGATTGTCGTAAATGATATTGGGAGTTTGAGTATTCAATTTTAATCAGTTTCTTTGTTGAACAAATTTAGTGAATATGTTGTAAGGAACAAAAGTAGAGGAAAGCGGTTGAGTAGTTAATGAGAAAAGGATAAATAAAGTTTCCAGATTTACGTTGAACCTTATTTTCTTTGCTTAGACGGTTCTAAAATTGAAAAACATGAAATATAAAATTAACCTTTTTGGAATTACCCGTGATATTGTTGGAAAGAATATTACTGAAGTAGAAATAAATCAAGCAGCGGATGTTCAAACGGTCTTGAAACAATTAAAAACTGACTTTCCTAAATTACAAGAGATAAAATCACTTTTAATTGCCGTTAATAGTGAATATGCAGAAGCAGATTTAATGTTAACTGAAAATGACGAAATCGCTTTGATTCCACCTGTGAGCGGTGGTTAAGAACGGAGAAAGATAAAAACTTATCGAAAAGCTATTTTATAAGTAAAAACACTTATTTTTTGTATTTCATTACATTCTTAATTTATGATAATTCCCCAAGTTTAATTTGGAAATCTCCTTAGAATTTGCCTAATTTTGTTCATAGAAAAATAACCTCCCCATAATTATAATTTAACCAAGATTTATTGCGAAAATTTACTGAACCCTCATATAATACAGTTGGTTTACGGAACTTTTATTTCTTAAAATAAGGTTCTTTCAATTCAAAATCTTAATTAAGGTCATGTCTGACGCAATTAAACACGAGTGCGGTATAGCACTTATCCGTCTTCGGAAGGATTACCAGTATTATATCAATAAATACAACACGCCCCTTTATGGACTCAATAAGTTGTATTTAATGATGGAAAAACAAGTAAACCGAGGGCAAGACGGAGCTGGTGTTGCCAACATCAAAATTGATGTGCCGCCTGGTCATCGTTATATCAGTCGCTATCGTTCTGTTGAACAAAATGCCGTACCTGATATTTTCAGAAAAATCCACAAAAAATTTCAGAAAGCCATTAAAGGCAACAAAGAAAAAGCCAAAGACGCTCATTGGATTCAAGAGAACGTCGCTTTTTCGGGAGAAGTTTTGTTAGGACACCTTCGCTATGGTACGCACGGGCAGAACGAAATCGAAAACTGCCACCCAATGCTGAGACAAAGCAATTGGAGAAGTAGAAACTTGGTAATGGCTGGAAATTTTAACATGACTAATGTTGATGAATTATTCGACAAATTAGTTTCGTTGGGACAACATCCAAAAGAAAGAGTGGATACGGTAACGGTAATGGAGAAAATCGGACACTTTTTGGACGAAGAAAACCAACGCCAATTTGAATACTTCAAAAGCGAATACCACAATCCAGAATTGTCGGATATTATTGAAGAAAACATTGATTTACAACGAGTTCTACAACGTTCTTGCCGTGATTTTGATGGCGGATATGCCATGTGTGGACTCACTGGATACGGTGCGGCTTTCGTAGCAAGAGACCCTGCGGGAATCAGACCAGCTTTTTATTATGCTGATGATGAAGTTGTAGTAGTTGCTTCTGAAAAACAAGCTATCAAAACCAGTTTCAATTGTAATTATGATGAAATTAGAGAAGTCCAACCTGGTCATGCTTTAATCATCAATAAAGATGGTTCTTATTCTGAAAAACAGTTTATTGAGCCTATCGAAAGAAAATCTTGTAGTTTTGAACGCATCTATTTCTCACGTGCTTCTGACCCCAATATTTATGCTGAACGTAAGCAATTAGGACGTTTAGTAATTCCACAAGTGCTTCAAGAGGTTGATTATGACCTAAAAAATACGGTATTTTCATACATTCCAAATACTGCCGAAACTGCCTTTTTGGGTATGATTGAAGGTTTGGAAGACCATCTTGCCAAAGAACGCAAGAAGGCGATTTTGGAAGGAATTATCTTTGAAAAAGACCTTGAAGATTTATTGACTTTCCGTCCAAGAGTTGAGAAATTGATTTCAAAAGATGTAAAATTACGTACTTTCATCACCAACG
This sequence comes from Arcicella sp. LKC2W, assembly GCF_034931005.1. Taxonomy (NCBI): domain Bacteria; kingdom Pseudomonadati; phylum Bacteroidota; class Cytophagia; order Cytophagales; family Flectobacillaceae; genus Arcicella; species Arcicella sp. LKC2W. The sequence goes on along the minus strand of NZ_JAYGIN010000002.1, from coordinate 240,926 downwards.
ATGCCGACCGTAATGATATGGTGGCTCACGTGTATGACACCACTTTTGAGGTAATCAAGAAAGGCGTTGATAATGTAGTTTTGATTGATGACTCGATTGTAAGAGGAACAACTTTGGAGCGTTCAATTGTGAGTCTTTTGGATAAATTAGGGCCTAAAAGAATTGTTATCGTTTCATCTGCTCCACAAATTCGTTATCCTGACTGTTATGGAATTGATATGTCGAGAATGAAGGAATTTGTTGCTTTCCGTGCCGCTTACGAATTATTAGTTGAGCGTAATATGGATGATGTTTTGGAGGAAACTTTGGGACGCTGTTTGGCAGCAATTGAACTGGGAACTGCTTCGGAAGAAAATTTTGTAAAAGCTATTTATAAGCCATTTACAACAGAAGAAATTTCTGCTAAAATTGCTGAATTAGTAAAACCAAAGAACTTAAAAGCAGAATTAGCGATTGTTTATCAAACCGTTGAAAATCTGAATAAGGCTTGTCCAAACGATACAGGAGACTGGTATTTTACAGGAAATTATCCAACACCTGGAGGAAATAAAGTGGTAAATACTGCTTTCGTAAACTTCATGAAAGGCGTTGAGATTAGAGCATATTAATTTTTGTAGGACAGGTTTTTAACCTGTCAATCTGTACTTTATTGTACTCGGTTGACAGGTTGGAAACCTTTTTCATTGTACTCGGTTGACAGGTTGAAAACCTTTTTCATTGTACTCGGTTGACAGGTTGGAAACCTTTTCATTGTACTCGGTTGACAGGTTGAAAACCTTTTTCATTGTACTCGGTTGACAGGTTGGAAACCTTTTTCATTGTACTCGGTTGACAGGTTGGAAACCTGTCCTACTTAATCGCCTTCACCATTCTATCTTTTCCAAACATATCTTTCACCACTTCTACGTAGTGAAAACCCTGATTCCAGAATAATTCTGCGGTTTCTAAACCAAGAGCTTGATTAATTTCCACTACACACAAGCCACTTTCTACCAGATTTTTAGCCGCAAATTCTGCAATTTTTTTGTAGAATATCAAAGGATTATCATCATCCACAAAAAGAGCTAAATGTGGCTCATATTCCAATACATTTCTCTCCATTTCCAGCTTTTCGGAGTTCATTACATAAGGTGGATTACTGACGATAATAGTAAGTTTTAGGGGTTGGGGGTTAGGTTTTAGGGTTAAAAAGTCCGTCTTTTCAAAAATTACCTTTACGCCATTTCTTTCAGCATTCTCTTTTGCCACTTTCAAGGCATTTTCTGAAATATCATAAGCGTAAACTTGTGAGTTGGGCAATTCGCAAGCCAATGAAATTGCAATACAACCTGTTCCTGTACCAATATCTAAAATCTTTGCTTCTACCTCAAAATGGCTCTTGTTTACTGCTAACTGATAACTGTTAACTGTTAACAGAACAAGCTCCTCAGTCTCAGGTCTTGGGATTAAAGTATCGGGGGTTACATTAAATTTTCTACCGTAAAATTCTGTTTCACCGATAATATATTGTACAGGTTCTTGAGCTTTTATTCTTTGTATTATCTCCGTAAAATCAAACAATTGAGCAACTGGATTATCTAATAAAATATCTGTCTTAGAGATTTTCAAATAATGCTCTAAAAGCAAATAAACAATACTTTTCGCTTCGTTTTCTTCGTAAACGGAAGTAATTTCGGAAACTAATTGATTGAAAAGTGTCTTTGATAAATTCATATTTTTAGCATAAAACACAAAGTTAACCTTTAAAACCAAGAACAACTAAATGCCCCAATCACAACTCACATCATCATTTTATATGCAACGTGCCTTACAACTCGCTCGCTTAGGGAAAGGGGCTGTGTCGCCCAATCCGATGGTAGGCTGTGTTATTGTGCATGATGGAAAAATCATTGGGGAAGGTTGGCATCGAAAATATGGCGAAGGTCATGCAGAAGTAAATGCGGTAAATTCGGTTGAAGATAAAACATTACTTGCAGAATCTGAGGTTTACGTTACGCTTGAGCCTTGTTCTCATTTTGGGAAAACGCCTCCTTGTGCCGATTTACTGATTAAACATCAAGTTAAAAAGGTAATTGTTTGTAATCTCGACCCTAATCCGTTGGTGGCTGGAAAAGGCATTGAAAAACTCCGTCAGGCAGGAATTGAGGTCGAAATTGGGATTTTAGAAGCTGAAGGAAGAGAAGTTAATAAGCGTTTTTTTACTTTTATTGAGAAACAACGCCCGTATATTATCTTGAAATGGGCGGAATCTGCCGATGGATTTATTGCGAAAAAAGACTTTCAAGCCGTTCAAATTTCTAACTTGCTTTCCCGAAGATTTGTCCATAAAATGCGAGCCGAAGAAGATGCCATCATGGTTGGTACAAATACCGCTCGCTATGATAATCCTAAATTAGACACTCGTTTCTGGACTGGGAAAAATGCTATTAGGGTACTGATTGACAAGGATTTATCTTTATCAAAAGACTTAAATATTTTTGATAATTCACAAGTAACTATTTGTTATAATTTGCTAAAAAACAAGATTTTAAATAATAACATTTGGGTAAAAGTTGAAGAAAATCATTCATTTGAAAAGTTTATCATTCAAGACCTTTATCAAAGAAAAGTACAATCTGTGATTATTGAAGGCGGTACTCTTTTACTACAAAGTTTTATCAACTCAGAACTTTGGGACGAAGCAATTGTTCTGAAAAGCAAGAAGATTTTAGGTGAAGGAATTAACGCTCCCAAATTGAATATAACTGAACATTCAAGAGAAGATTTAGCGGGTGATAGTGTTGTTTGTTATAAATTTTCGGAACGATAAACTATTTGTCCCAGACAAATTTAGACCACAGATTGAACGGATTTTACCGATTTACACAGGGATACACAGTCGGATAAAGTAAAGAAAAATTAGTATAATCTGTTCAATCTGTGGTCTATCTTTTGTCTTGTGACAAACCCTTTATCGTTCCGTAAATTTTTAATCTAAACAAAAACGGCTTCATTTGAAACGAAGCCGTCTTTGAAAAGGAATAATTTTATTTCAGTACCAAAATTTTATGCCTTTTCACACTCCCCAAAGTCTGAACTTGTAGTAAATACACTCCCATTTTTAGATTTTCCAAAGGCTTTATTTCTAAAATTGTCTGTGTTAATTTATCCGATTTTATCTTTATTTCATTGCCTTCAAAATCGGTTAATAGCAATTGGGCTTCATCAGCATCTTCAACTTTCACCTTAAATTCATCGACTAATAAGGGATTCGGGAAAATGCCAAAAGGAACATTTTTATCCTCAATAATGACCGATTGAGGTCGGAAAACTTGTTGTGTTCCGTCTTTATCAATCTGTTTTAAACGGTAATAATTTGTGCCGAAAAGAGCATTTTCATCCATAAAACTATACAACTTCTTGGTTTGAGATGAACCTGCGGCTTCAATATTGGCAATCATTTTATAGTTTACGGCATCTCTGCAATGTTCTAAAACGAAATAATGACTATTAATTTCCGAAGCCGTTTCCCATCGAATATTCACTTTTTGATTATCCGAAACTTGGGTTTGAAAAGAAGTAATTTCTACTGGAACTGCCGATGCTTTTAAGATAATATTGTCTAACCTCAAACGATTCAGAGCAGTTACAGCATCATTTTTCTTGTAAAATCGGAAATAAATATTGGGAAGATTATTATATTCCGTTCCTAAAATCATAGGCCCAGAGCCATTGCATCCTGCGGTTGGTGCAGAAGCATTTAAGTCGCCAATTTTAGAAAAATTTGCTCCATCTGCACTTACTTGGATTTCAAAATTCCCTAAATCAACATCCGACATTCGGTAGTCATAGCTAAAATTGAAAGGACCAATAAAACCGAGCGTACTGGCTTGCACTTGAAGATAATCACCTGTACTCCAACCATTTACAGAAAACCCTTTGCCTGTACAAGCATGTTCGGCAAAATTGCTTAATCCACTGTGCGTAAGCGTTGCAGCCCCAACAGAGGCTGAGATGGGTGGGGGTGTTCCTGCATATTCATTAAATTCAAAACTAAAAACGGTTTGGGCAGTACAAACCTGTAAAAGCCTTAAAATAAGGCAAATAGTAAGAAACGTTTTCATAAAATTTTATAAATCAAAAGTGAGAATCTTCTTTAGGAAAATTGTAAAAATAAGACTATCGTTTGACTTCCCGAAAGTTTTAGAACTTTCGGGAAGCTCCAAGTCGAACATCGTATCGTTTAAATTTACAATTTTCTTTACCACAAAATTAAAAATATCTGTTAATTGGGCAATAAAAAAGGGTAAAAAGGTATTTACCCCTTTTACCCTTAGAAGATATTTAAAATTTTATTTGGCTTGTTTCGGAATAACAATATTCCCTTTCGCTACTGCTTACTTTTCTTGTCTTGATACAAGAAAAGTAACAAAAGAAAATCAAGAAATCCCGAAACTCGCTACGCTCAGACAACGGGATTTCGCAAAGAGCTTACAGTTTATTCCATAAATTCTTCATTTTTAGACATTTACAAAATTCAAACATACTCTTACTATATAACTCTTCTCTATTTTACCCTTCTTTCACAGTATCAATAAAGCATTTTACATTGTCTGGATTGGTATCTGGATAAACGCCGTGTCCTAAGTTTGCGATATGTCTGTGTCCACCAAATTGTTGAATCATTGAACGAGTTTGTTTTCTGATTTCGTCAAATGAACCGTACAATACGCATGGGTCAAGATTTCCTTGTAACGTTTTGGTATCGCCAATCAATTTACGAGATTCGGCAATGTCCATATTCCAATCTAAACCAATTACCTCGCAGTTCAATTTTCCCATTTCTTCACGGGCAAAAAATGCTCCTTTGGCAAAAACCGTTACAGGCACTTCCGTGATGGCATCGCAAATTTGAGAAATGTACGGAAGCGAATAAATACGGTATTGCTCTGGTGAAAGAATGCCCGCCCAAGAGTCAAAAATCTGTACTAAATTGGCTCCTGCAGCAATTTGAGCTTTCAAATAGGCAATTGTTGTATCTGTAATTTTCTGTAAAAGAGCGTGCGAAAGTTCTGATTCGGTATAAAGTGCTTTTTTCGCTTTTGAGAAAGTTTTTGAACCACGACCTTCAATCATATAACAAAGCAATGTAAATGGAGCTCCCGCAAAACCAATCAAAGGTACACGTCCATTCAATTCACGTTTTACAATTTTGATGGCATCCAACACGTATTTCAATTCCTCTTCTGGATTGGCAACTATCAATTTATCCACATCAGCCATTGATTTGATGACATTTGGGAAAATTGGGCCTACTTTTTCTTCCATGATATACGGCAAACCCATTGCTTCGGGAACAACCAAAATATCTGAGAAAATAATGGCAGCATCAACGCCCAAAATATCAACAGGTTGGATTGTTACCTCCGCCGCTAATTCTGGATTGGTTGCCAATTGAATAAAACTACCTGCCTTCTCACGAACGGCACGGTATTCAGCCAAAATTCTTCCTGCCTGACGCATCATCCAAACGGGGGTGCGTTCTACACGCTCACCACGAGCGGCACGTAATAATAAATCGTTTTGTAAAATTTCCATAAAGAAATGTATCTCGACTCTCCTGAACCGAATAAGGATATTCTTTTTAATATCCGATGCAGAAGCATCGGGCAACAAAGATACGATTGAAAGCTGAGAATGGATTTTAATTAGAGCAGGAATTATCGAGTACCTTAAACAATTAGTTAATTTTAGATTCGTTTAAAGTAGGGGTTTCTATACTTTCGGATGTCCCATCAATGAAAAATCATATTCTCTAAATTACGCTATTAACACTTAAACTACTCTTATCTAATGAAAAAACACCTACAATGGTCTGTTATTTATTTTATTTTTATTGCTTCGTTTACCTCTAAAGCTCAATCAACCGAACGATTTACGATTAACGGATATGTCCGTGAAAAAGGCTCTGGCGAGTTACTTCCAGGGGTGAGCGTGTATGTAAAAAACAAAAAAATTGGTATGCAAACCAATAACTATGGTTTTTATTCGCTAACGCTAAACACTTCCGAAGAAATTACGATTGTGTATAGTTTTGTGGGGTATCGTTCGGAAAGCAAGACGCTTAAAATTCCGAAAAAATTAGAAATGAATATCGAACTTACCCCTGATTTTCAAGAACTTAAAGAAGTAACCGTTCGGGCAAACTCTCCCGAACAACAGAAGATTTCCGAGAATGTTCAGATGTCGCAAGTTTCTGTTCCTATTCAACAAATCAAAGAAATCCCTGCTCTTTTGGGCGAAAAAGATGTGCTGAAAGTCTTACAATTGATGCCTGGCGTTCAGAAAGGGTCGGAAGGCAATTCGGGCATTTATGTACGTGGTGGTGGTGCAGACCAAAATCTTTTGATTTTAGACGATGCTCCCGTTTATAATGCTTCTCACCTTTTTGGATTTTTCTCCGTTTTTAATGGTGATGCCCTCAAGTCGGTTGAACTGACAAAAGGCGGTTTCCCTGCTCGTTTTGGAGGTAGATTATCGTCCGTTATTGAGATGCAAATGAAAGAAGGTAATCGTGAAAAACTACACGTAGAGGGTGGCATTGGCTTAATTTCGAGTAGGCTTTTGGTAGAATCTCCGATTGGTAAAAATAAAAAATCGTCTTTTCTCATTTCGGGAAGACGGACGTACATTGATGCTTTAGTTCGTCCATTTATTAACAAAGATGATGGTGACGGTGGCTACTATTTTTATGACCTTAATGCTAAAGTCAATTACGATTTTGGGCAGAATAACAAACTATATCTGAGTGGTTATTTTGGAAAAGACGTTTTCTTTGGCATTGATAAACAAACAGATGGCACACAAAATGAGTTTGGACTTGATTGGGGAAATCAGACGGCTACGCTTCGTTGGAATCATTTGTACAATGAACGCCTTTTTATGAATTCTTCGTTTATTTTCAGTAATTATCAGTTTAAAATTTACGCCATCGACCAATCTATACAACAAAATAAAAAGGTTGAATATGAATTAAGTTATCTTTCAAATATTCGGGATGTGGGTTTTAAAACGGACTTTGATTATTTGCCGAATCCTCAACATTCCATCAAATTCGGTTTTTCAGGAACATTTCACCAGTTTTCGCCAAGTTCAATTGTGGTAAAAGATGATGCTATTGGTAAGTATCAAAACAATGTTGAAAGCATTGAGGCTACCGAAAGTGGAGTGTATGCGGAAGACACTTATAAACCATTTGATAAACTGAAAATCAATGCCGGGATTCGTTTAAGCTCTTTTGCTACCAATAAAGTAAAATATCTAAATCCTGAGCCTCGTGTAGCAATGGCATATTCTGTCCGTAATAACTTGGCTTTCAAGGCTTCATTTGCTACGATGAATCAGTATATTCATTTGCTTTCTAACTCAGGGGCAAGCCTTCCGACTGATTTGTGGGTTCCTTCTACGGATAAACTTCCTGCCCAACGGTCACGCCAATTTGCGATGGGTATGGCTAAGGATTTTAACGAAAAGAACCTTGCCTTAACTGTTGAAGGATATTACAAGGAAATGGATAATATCGTGGCGTATAAAGAAGGCTCTTCGTCATTGTTGCAGGATGGCCCAGAAGAATTAGCGAAGGATAAAGAACAAGGCAAATCGTGGGACGACCAAGTGACTTCGGGCAAAGGGCGTTCTTACGGAGCAGAAATTTTACTACAACGAAAAGTTGGAAAATTGACGGGCTGGATTGGCTACACGCTTTCATGGACAAAACATCAATTTGATGAATTGAATTTTGGGAAAGAATTTTGGGCAAAAAATGACCGCCGCCATGACTTATCGGTAGTTGGTATTTATCATTTATCTCCTCGCACTACCCTTTCTGGAACATGGATTTATGGTACAGGAAATGCTTTGACAGTACCTACGGCGGCTTATACTGCCAATGTTCACAACCCTGGCGTTTCTCCTTTTGGCATTCCTGGAAGTACGGGTTACACTTATAATTATTTCAGAGAATATCCTGATTATGGCGAACGCAATAATTTTAGAGCTGAGGCTTATCACCGTTTAGATATTGGCGTACAGTTTCATAAAATTATGAAAAAAGGACATGAAAGAGTTTGGGAATTCAGTATTTATAATCTCTATAATCGCAAGAATCCGTATTTCTATTCTTTTTCGAATACTTATAACAATGCGACTCAAGCAACTACTCGAAATCTAACTCGCTATTCTTTATTAGGGATTATTCCTTCGTTAAGTTATAGTTTCAAATTCTAATCCTAAACACCGATGAAAACACTTAAATACCTCTTTTTTTTATTATCAACCTGCACAATGCTTTCATGCGAAACGGTGGTTGAAAATATTAATTTACCCTACGAAGAACGTTTGGTGATTGAATCTTTTATTTCCCCACAAGATACCCTTTTGGAAGTAAAAGTGTCTAAAACTCGACCCGTTGTTGGTACTTTTCCAAGTAATCAATCCTATGGAGGTTTTGGCAGTGAAGCAAAACCAATTATTGAAGGAGCAATTGTGGAAATCTCGGATGGGCAGAAAAAAGCGACTTTTCAATTACAAACCATCATTAATCCTTTTGGAACAGAGTATGACCCATCAACAGGCAAACCCATTCCTCAATCACGTAGAGGATATTTTTTGAAGGCGAAAGACTTCCCAATCGTGGCAGGAAAAACTTATACGCTTACTGCCAAAGCACTCAATTTGCCCGATGTTTCGGCTACTTGTACAATTCCCAGTAGGCAATTAATTGATGGTAATGATTTTACTATATTGAAAGGAAGCTCAATTGATTCTATTCAGAATGGTTATTCAAATACGAATGGCGTGATAACAAATAGATATTATACATTATCAAGAAGATTTGATGTAACGGTGAAAGATTTAGTATCCGAAGAAAGTTATTATGCCATTGCTTATTATACTAATAAAATATATAAATATAATGATGGGAAAGGCGGTTTTATTACACAAACTATTACGGAACAACAGTCTTTTAGTGATTTTATCAGTGATTATAAACAGAATGGTAAAACTTTAAATTTTAAAAAGGCAAACATTTCTTTAGGATACTATTCTACCGACTCCAGTAATCCAAATCCACAAAATACACTGGTAATATCCAACAAACTTTCTATTTATTTAGCTGTAACCGATAAGGCTTATTATCAGTATAATAAGGGTTTAATTAACTCGCAAGGAATCAATAATGATGACCCATTTAGTGAAGCCGTTTTGACGTATTCTAATGTAAAAGGCGGACTGGGCGTTTTTGCAGGATATAATATGACTAAAATAGAATATGATTTGTTGAAGTGATAAAATAACGAAACGATAAACTATTTGTCGCAGACAAATTTAGACCACAGATTGAACTGATTTTACGGATTTACACTGGGACACACAGTCAGATAAAATCAGTATAATCCGTTTCATCAGTGGTCTATCGTTCGTATTGTGACAAACCCGTTATTCTTCCGAAATAATAATGCAGACAGGGTTTGAACCCTGTCTGCGTTGAACTAAATTTTGGAACAATTAAAACTTATACTCAAAAACATATTCTCCCGCCCCAGCATCAAATTCAAGTCCTTTTTCAGTAGTTTTTATATTTTGGAAACCTGATTGTGCGATTGTTTTTCCGCCTTCTGTTGCCTCATTTGTACCTTTTGGTAGCGTTATCGTGGCGATAGTATTAGCAGGAATTTTAACGGTTAATTTGATTTTTCCATCTTTCAATTCCCAACCCGAAGCAATTTCTCCGTAAGGACTATTTAACGATGATTTTGCGTAAGACAATTTCGCCGAAGGTTCTGGCTTAATATAAAAATGCTTATAACCCGTTGATTTTGAATCAATTTCTATTCCTGTCACTACTCGATACATCCAATCACCGATTGCTCCGTAAGCATAGTGATTAAACGAGTTCATCCCTACATCTTGAAAAGTGCTATCCACTTTTTGTCCGTCCCAACGTTCCCAAATGGTAGTTGCTCCCATTTTTACAGGATAAAGCCAAGAAGGATAAGTTTCTTGCAAAAGCAAATCATAAGCAACGTCGGTATGTCCGCTTTGAGAAAGTACGTGGCATAAATAAGGCGTTCCCAAAAAGCCCGTTGAAAGGTGATTTTGACGACTTTTAATATCTTTTACTAAATAATCAGCCGCTTTACTTTGCAGATTTTGGGGTAATAAATCAAACATCAAAGCCAAAACATAAGCCGTTTGAGAATCCGAAGCGATACGTCCTGAAGGCGTAACGTATTGTTCATTAAAGGCTTTTTTGATATTTTCTAACAATTGAGCGTACATTTTTGCATCTTCTGTTTTTCCCAAAGCCTCAGCCGATTCTTGCAATAAATGTGTTGAATAGGCAAAAAATGCCTGACAAAGATAATCTCTGTCGGTGTATCCGTCGGGTTCGGTGTGGCTATTCATGGCAGGTTTGTAATAGAGCCAATCCCCAAAAGCACTACCATTTTTCCACAAATAACTATCTCCTGCTTTTTTACGCATAAATTCAACGTAAGCTTTCATGCTTGGATATTGGTTTTCCAATAATTGTTTATCGCCATAGGTCAAATACATCGTCCAAGGGGCAATCACGGCTACATCGCCCCAACCCGCTGAACCTTGTACGGTTTTCATATCCATTTTATTCAAAATATCAGGCACAACAAACGGCACCGAACCGTCGGGGCGTTGGTCGGCGGCTACGTCTTTTAGCCATTTCGTAAAAAATGCCGCTACGTCAAAATTATAAGCTGCCGTTCTGCAAAATGCCTGTGCGTCGCCCGTCCAACCCAAACGTTCATCTCTTTGCGGGCAGTCCGTTGGCACATCTACAAAATTGCCTTTTTGTCCCCATTGAATATTATGTTGCAATTGATTTACAAGCGGATTTGAGCATTCAAAAGTTCCCGTCGGTTTCATGCCCGAATGTACTACTACGCCCGTTAGATTTTCAGGTTTTAAATCCATGCCTTCAATTGAAACATAACGAAAACCCATAAAAGTAAAATGTGGCTCGTAAGTTTCTACGCCTTCACCTTTGAGCGTGTACGTGAGCGTAACTTTGGCAGTTCTAAGATTTTCGATGTAAAAATCTCCGTATTTATCCAAAACCTCAGCGTGACGTAAAACAATTTTTGTTCCCTTCGCTCCCGACACTTTCAAACGCATCCAACCGACCATATTTTGTCCCATATCGGCAACTAAAAGCCCTTTGGGTGTACGGAAAATTTTGAGAGGTTTTATTTCTTCAATTCGCTCAATTTTTGCCCCTTCCGACGATACTAAATTGCTATTATCAAAAGTGGCGGTCGTTACATTTGCCCATTGATTATCGTTAAAAGTCGGTTCGTTCCAAGCTTTTATTTCACGAGTGGCATCATAACTTTCTCCGTCATAAATTTCGTTTACGGTAATCGGAGTATCATTTGTGTATTTCCAAGAACCATCCGAAACAATCGTCTCTTCCGTTCCATTCGCATATTTTACGTTTATTTGACATAAAAGTCCCAAGCGTTTTCCATAGAAACCTCTGTTATTTGTCCAACCCAACGTGCTTCTAAACCAGCCTTCTCCCAACATTGCACCCACTGCATTTGCCCCCGAACGCAACATATTGGTCACATCATAAGATTGATATTGCAAGCGTTTGTGATAGGCTGTCCAACCTGGCGTAAGCACTTCATTCCCTACTTTTTGACCATTCAAACTCAATTCATAATATCCGTGACTCGTGACGTAAGCACGAGCTGAAACAATTTTTCCTTTTAAAGAAAAGCCTTTTCTTAACATCGACGCAGGCGATTTCCCAACTTCCGACATCACTTGTGCGGCAGGTTCAATCCATTGGGACTTCCAGTCATTGAGCGATAAAAGACCCATTTCCCACGATGCCGAATTACTCCAAACCGATTCACGAGCCTGATTATCCCAAATTTTTACTTGCCAAAAATAAGTTTTCCCCGATTGTAAAGGCGTACCTTTGTAGGCTTGTAAAATAGATGCTCCCGAAGCAGTTTTTCCAGAATCCCAAACCAAGTTTTTCTTATCAAACGTTTGGCTTGAGAATACTCTAATTTGGTAAGCTGTTTGTAAAATATTTCGTTCAGAAGACTTCAACTTCCAGCTTAATCGTGGCTTTTGAACATCCACGCCCATTGGATTTTGTTTGTGTTCACAAGTCATTTCAGAGATTTGGACTTGGGCGAAGGTTGAAAAGGTTATCAATAGAAAAAGAGAACAACAACCAAGTAATTTTTGAGTAATTTTCATGTCATGAAGTGTTTTGAAAGAAGGTTAAGATTTTTTATTTCTTCGTAAATTTTAAGTTTATACAAGAATAAATCAAAAAAAGTCAAAGTGTATCATGGGCTTGTCTGTTTAAAGCAAGTAAAATGATGCAAGAGTCACATAATCGGGCGGATGTAATTGCCCTACTAATATGTACCAGTTAAAACTAAATACAAGCGATAAAACGCCAAAATACAAGCAGATTATCCAGTCTGTTATTGCGGATATTGAACGTAACGTTTTGAAGAAAAACGAACAACTCCCTTCTATCAGCGAACTCAGCGAAGAGTATTATTTAGCTCGTGATACTGTCGAAAAAGCCTATCGAGAACTGCGTGAAAGAGGGTTCATTACCTCCGTACAAGGCAAAGGGTATTATGTGAATAGTGGAGAATCCAGAAAAATGCGTATCCTCTTGATTTTCAACAAATTAAGCTCTTACAAGAAATTAATTTATTACGCATTTTTGAAAGTTTTGGGCGATAAAGCTTCTGTTGATTTGCAAATTCATCATTACAACGCCCGACTTTTTGAGGAAATTATTGATAAAAATTTAGGGAAATATAATTACTATGTCGTAATGCCTCATTTTTTTCCTGAAGAAGAAAAAGGCATGGCAATCAAAATTTTAGAGAAAATTCCTGCTAATGAATTGGTGCTTTTAGACAAAGATTTACCCGATTTAAAACACGAATGTTTGTCAGTTTATCAAGATTTTGAACGTGACGTTTCGGAAGCCTTAGAAAGTGCGAGTGACTTACTCACTAAGTATCAGCGACTTGTCTTGGTTTTCCCGAGTGATGGTAATTATCCTGTCGAAATTGTACGTGGAGTTCGTTACTTTTGTGTAAATGCTCATAAAGAATTCGTCATCAAAGAGAACGTTGAAGGTGAAATTTTACAGGCTCAAACCATTTATTTGGTCGTGGAAGAAACCGATTTGGCGGATTTGGTAAAAAAAGCCCGAATGTCGAGTTTTGAAGTTGGAAAAGACATTGGTATTATCTCATTTAATGATACCACTTTAAAGGAATTATTGGGCATTACCGTTATCACAACCGACTTTGAAACGATGGGCAGAACGGCAGCGGCATTATTGTTAGACAAGAAAAAAATCAAAGTAAAAAATCCGTTTTATATGATTCGGAGAGAAACGTTGTGAGTCAAATGGAACACGGATTTTACGGATTAGACACGGTTTTTTTCTTTTTACTCAAAAAACAAAATACTCATTTTTTAATTACACATAGAGATTAGGAAAAATAAAAATCCGTGTCTAATCCGTAAAATCCGTGTGCTATTAATCACAAATCATGAAATCAGAAATTCTTCAATACGTAAAAACCTATTTAGACCAACGAATGCAAACTTCTTTGGATGCCATGCAAGCTGCCCAAGAATCAGCCAATGGTGAATCAAAATCTTCGGCAGGTGATAAATATGAAACCTCTCGTGCCATGGGGCAACTCGACCGTAATATGCACGCCCGTATGTATCAGCAAACGCTTGAGGAACGTAAATTGGTAGAACGTATTGATGAAACTGCCCCTTTCAGAAAAGGTGCTTTGGGAGCATTTTTGAAAACCTCAATGGGTGATTTTTTCCTTTCGGTAAGTATTGGTCAGGTAGATTTGGATGGAAAAAAAATAATGATTATTTCGCCACAATCGCCCATTGGAGCATTATTATTAGGAAAAGGCGTTGATGATAAATTTAGTTTTAGAGGGAAGGAATCGGTTATTTTAGAGGTTTTGTAACATAATAATAGATTACTAACGTTCCTAAGCGTTTTAAACGTTTAGGAACGTTTAGATTCTCAAAGGTTAATTCAACCTCCTCACAATCAAACTATTAATTACTTCGTAAAACTGTAAGGGTTTCATGGTTCGCCAATTATTTACATTCAATGTTCCACCCATATTGATGTAAATATCGAGATTATATTTGGCAAATTCTCTTTCTACGTGTGCTTGAAAATTGCAAGCTGCAATCCAACCATCTTCCACATCTTCAAACCATTCTGCATAATATTCATCGTCTGAACCGTGAAAATTTAAAACATTTTCGCCTAATAAAACGAATTTATTGATACCTTGATAAACAAGATGGTCGATAACTTCACGCTTGAAAAACATGATGTCATTGTGTAGCGTATCATTCCATTCGCCAAACATTTCGATGATGGCAAATTTTCGTTCATAATCCGCAAAAAGGATTTTACAATAGAGCGTTTCCGAGCCAATTTCATCCCACATTGGGTGAATGTAATAACCGTAAATAGTGTTTTCGTAATAATCCAAATTATAAAGTCGCTCGTAAAAAGGTGAGCGAGCATCACGGGAAGCCACATAAAATTCCTCCCAACGATAATGTGGTTCAAGGTCTTGCATAAAATTACTTTAGTTTTGATAGGGGTTGGGATTTAGAATTTTGTTCTACAAAAGAATCATTTTCAGACATTTGAATAAAATCAAAAATGGCGTTTAATTAGATGCAACAGTCGTTCGGTTCAGAAGTTGGTCTAATGATTCTAAACCTTGATTAATAACAAGTTACAGCACTAATGCCTAACAACTAAAACCTAAAACCTACTTTCTTATAGTTTTCAACGATATATTTTTCTATTTTGTTACACCAAATGACAATCTTTTACCAAGAAAATAGAAATCAATGCAAGGTTTAAATCTCTGAAGTATTTAGGCTCACGAAAAATGTTTTAACTTTACAAAATGACAGAAATACCAGCATTCAAAAAGAATCTCCCGACCCAAATTGCAGTATTGGGTGGTGGTAGTTGGGCTACGGCAATCATTAAGATTTTAACCGAAAATAATGTAAAAATCAAGTGGTGGTTACGCCGTAAATCGGACGTAGATTTTATCAAAAAATACAATCATAATCCCTCGTATTTGACTGATGCTCCGCTCAATCCAAGAAAAGTAAAAGCGTATTACAAAATGTACGATGCTCTACAAGGCGTTGATTATGTGATACTTGCAGTACCTGCGGCTTTCGTGCCTGATGCCTTAAAAAACTTAACTCGCAATCATTTTGCGGGTAAAAAAGTTGTTTCGGCAATTAAAGGTATGATTCCAGAAGAGAATATGCTGGTAACCGACTGGATGGAAAAAGTCTTTGGCGTACCGCTTACGCAAATGTGTGTGATAGCAGGCCCTTGCCATGCCGAAGAGGTTGCACAAGAAAAGCAATCGTATTTGACTATCGGTTCGCCTAATATTCAATTGGCTCAGGAGTTTTCAAATTTAATGACCTGCCGATACATTCAGGCGAATCCCGTAGCAGATTTGTATGGTGTTGAATACTGTGCGGTTATTAAAAATATTGTGGCAATGGCGTGCGGAATTACGCATGGATTGGGTTTTGGGGATAATTTCCAAGCGGTAATGGTTTCCAATGCGATGCAAGAAATCAAGCGGTTTTTGGATATTGTTTATCCACAGGCTAACCGAGATTTGCACAGTTCGGGCTATTTGGGCGACTTATTGGTAACGGCTTATTCGCAATTTTCAAGAAACCGTACCTTCGGAAATATGATTGGTCGTGGATATTCGGTAAAGTCGGCACAAATAGAAATGAACATGGTGGCAGAAGGATATTATGCCGTGAAAAGTATCCATAAAATCAATGAATTACACGATGTTGAAATGCCAATCATTGATTCTGTTTATAGAATTCTCTACGAAAAAGCTAATCCAATGGCTGAAATTGGGGTTTTGAAAGGATTTTTGAAGTAGAAATTTAGATTAAAAAGATTAGCCAGATTTTAGAGTTTGGCTAATCTTTTCGGAACTATCTACAATTTGTCGCAGAATAAAATTAGCCCA
The DNA here is from genome assembly GCF_034931005.1 of Arcicella sp. LKC2W. Taxonomy (NCBI): domain Bacteria; kingdom Pseudomonadati; phylum Bacteroidota; class Cytophagia; order Cytophagales; family Flectobacillaceae; genus Arcicella; species Arcicella sp. LKC2W. Next base: position 224,772 of record NZ_JAYGIN010000002.1, on the reverse strand, counting down.
CAGATTTTACTGATTCAACGGATTTACACGGATAAATTTAAAGAAAAATCAGTGTAAATCTGTTTTATCTGTTCTATCCGTGGGCTAATTTTGTCTTGCGACAAATAGTAGATAATTCCGTACTATCTACAATTTGTCACAGAATAAAATTAGACCACAGATTGTACTGATTAAACGGATTTACACGGATAAATTCAAAGAAAAATCAGTGTAAATCTGTTTTATCTGTTCTATCCGTGGTCTAATTTTATTCTGTGACAAATAGTAGATAATTCCGTATCTTTTTTAAGAATTATTACAAAGATAGAAAGCCCAAAATTGTTACATTCAACGTTACAGACGCATTTGCTTTCACCGAAATACTACTCAAACTAATTAAGCTATTGATATTAGCCATACTTTGCAAGGTAAATTGACCACTGCCTGTATTTTTGTAATTGGCAAAACGGAGTTCGTAGTCGCCTTCTTCCAAAAATGCTAAATTATAATTCCCATTTCCATCTGCCACACAACTTGTCTCTGCATTTTTAAATTGTACGTTTCCACTGCCTTGTCCTTTCGTTTCAGTAGCATTATAAGTGCCTTTTTTGTAAGCATAAACAATTAACTTACTATTGGTTTCTTTGTAATTGGCACAATTTCCTTTGATTGCCCCTGCTTGTGTTTTTACCAACACACGAGTGGAAGCGTTCAAGTCGCCCGAACTCACAAAACGATAACCACCCGCAGCACTTCCATTTTCATCCATTACGGCTTTTCGAATGTCAAAATCAAGCACTAAATTGGTCTGTTGATTTTCTTTTACCTCAAACGCTTTTGAACTCACCACTTCCGTTTGTCCAGTAACTGAACCCGTCAAATTATACTTGGTATTATCAGTTGCCAAAGCATAGCAACCTGGTGCATTTCCATTTTGGTCGGTAGCATTGTCCAAAATCAGGGAAATATTGTTGTATGTTCCCGTTTGAATATTCCCCAAGCCTAAAGCCGCCACATTTCCATTTTGATACGCTGATAATTCTATGGTCTTTTTACCATTAAATCCACTAAATTTTTTACCGTCAATTCTCACTTCCGTCACCGTCACAAATGTTCCTTTTACATTGGCATCATCTGAAGGTGCGTCTGTAATTTCTACATTTATCGTTCCTTTCGCTCCCGTTGTAGTATTATCATCAGGGCTTACTGAATCTTCATTTTTATTGCAAGATTGCAATACAGAGGCTGTCATTAAGATGACTACGGCTAAAATACTTTGCTTTAATTTAATCATATTTGTTTGTTGTTTGATTTATAAAACAAACGACAAACGAATAATATTTGGATGTAGTAGATTGAGTGAACGGTAAATTTTTGAAAAACTTTTTCCTTAATTCTTTAAAAATCAGATATTTATATTTTTCAATTTTTACTCTCCCGAATCCTCTTAAACCGACGTTTGAACTGATAACGAGCTACCGCCTGTACCGCAAACACCATATCTTCAGTTTTATTTTCACTCAAAAATTTAGCTTCCACACCAAGTCCAAATTTCTTAGAGATTGGGTAAATATAACCCACTGCAAACTGCAAATTTGAAAACGCCATCGTTGAGCTTTCTGATTGATTGCCAAGAGCATTTGCCAAAGCATGATGAATAGAAACGCCCGTTGCCGCAGAAGCATAAAACCGCTTGAATATTCGCATTTGGACACAAAACAAAATGGGCGTTACTGATAAACTTGCCGTATTAACGTTTTTTCCTTCTGATAATTGAACTTCATAAACTTGATAATGACCTGCCTCAATACCCAAACTCAAACGGTGTTCAGGCTCCCACATAAATCGAATGGATGAACAACTAAAATTTTGTCGTAAACCTACTCTTCGGGAGTCAATTTGTAAAGTATTTATGTAATGACTGATACCTGTTCCTGCGGTAATACTCACGCCTCTGGCTACACTATCTCGGGTATTCCAAGTTTTTTGAGCCGTTCCTACATGAGCCATAAAGCAAATGAATAGTATGTGTAATATTTTTCTCATGGTATTATCTCAAATAATGATAATAAGAAACGATGGTCGGATAATTTGTAAGAATACCGTCAAAATCACCTTCTCTGATATACTTTTTGATGAAGCCTTCATTATCTAATGTCCAACAAAAAACCTTTCTATTTTGGGCGTGCATCGTATTTATATCCGACGTTAATAAGCCTAAAGTCCATCTCGGAGCCCATACTTTTGCGTTAATATTGGTAACATCATCAACCGTTAATTCACATAAGGACGGAATAGTTTGATAGCTTGGATAAGTCTTAAAGAAATCTAAAACTTGTTGTTCGGGCAAGCCAATATAAATAGACAAATCCCGATTTTTCTGTTTAGCACGTTCCAACATTTTTTGTTGAATCGGAATAACTTTCGCCATTGCATTATTTACCGATTTCATATCTAACCAAACCACATTCAAACGGGTACTGTCAACGACTTTCAAAAGGGCATCTTCCAAAGTCGGGATTTTCTCGCCGTTAACTAATCGAATAAATCTCGAAATTTCGGCAAAGGTATAATCCGAAATTGGTCCATTCAAAGGGCTTTTTTTCGTTAGTCTTATGTTAATATCTTCGTCGTGATACAAAACTGGCACATTATCTTTGGTCAGTCTTACGTCGATTTCAATGCCTGTTGAACCAAAATTTTCAGTAACACCAATCATTTCCAAGGTATTTTCAGAAATAGATAATAAATCAGACGTTCTTCCTCCCGAACGGTGAGCTAAAATGTGAAAATCATCTTTTAAAACTTTTTGAGAAAATGGTTTTACAAACACCATTTCAAATTCTTCTTTCGCTGAATTATTCCCAAAACCGTAACTTCCTTTTACTATCAAATTGGGAACTCGTGCTTGATTTTGGCTCAAAATAACATTGCTTCCATCACTTGGATTTAGTTGTAAATTAAAACCTCCTGTTTCGCTATTTAGGGCGTATCGCCAATAACCATAAACGTAAATTGACGAATCTTTTTTAACGCCTTTTGTCACGGCATAAAGCCCGTTTACTCCTCCAAAAATGGACAAATTATTTTGATTATTCCATTTCAAAATAAGTGTATCTCCAAACACGGCACGTCCTTTCGTAACCTTATAAATCCCTTCCATTTTCTGTTTTGAAGTTGCACTTAATGGTTGTCCATCGCTAATGGGAGGCGTAATGTTTACCGCTTCGGGGAGGTCATAGTCATTGCAACTACTCAGTAAGGTGATTATCAGTAGAAGTAATATATGTTTAACGCAGGTAGCGTTTTGAACGCTACCTGCGTTTGTATTTTCAAACGTTTTACAGAATTTATATTTTTTTGTCAATTTCATACTAAAAATAAAATCATTGTTTTAATTAATTTAACGCAAAAAATAGCAGTGTCACTCCTATTTAATAATCAATCCCAAGAAAAATTCTATGTTATGATATTTACGATTAAAAGCCGTAAAAGCAGGCCAAACTGGATAATAATATTTCACGTAATTATCCCGACAACCAACAATCATCACATGGTTTGCCCAAAGGCGTTGTTCAACATACACACCTAATGCTCCACCATTGAAAAAATCCTTCAATTCGGTCACTTTTATACCTCCTGCCGTAGTATTTATGTAGGTAATTGCATTAAGTTCTGATTTCACCGTAATCGCAATATCTTTTACCTTAAACCCGATGGAAAGATTGGGATAATGCGACCAAGCGGACGTTCTATTATCAAAACCATATTGGGTTAATGCCCCAAAAATAAAACCTACATCATAACCTACTTTGGCAGAAAAAACCTTCCCTTGTTTATTCCAATGCACACCCGTCCGCACCTGATTTGCCATATAAATTGAACTGACATTTACAGAAGCATCAAAACCTTTCGGAAGTCCGATGGTGGCGTACAAATCAATCAATGGGATTCGTAGAGCAGATTCTACATAATCTAAGGGGAATTTTGTTGAAGAAAGCCCCACTGCTGCCTTTAACTCCCCAGACTTCCACACATGAGGCAACATAAAACTATTCTTTTCAATATTAAAAACCCTCCTCGGACGCACAGGAATACTATCAGTTTGGGCAACCAAATTGAAGGTAATAAAAACCGCAAAAAGTAATAGTGTAAATCGTAAATTCATATAAATTGAGCCAAAAAACGATTGGAGAGTGGTTGAGGAATTAAAAATTATGAGAGATTAAGTACACTGTTTAATAAGTTTTCTGAATAATTTTCATCCTAAAATGTTTGATTGGAGAACTTCCCGAAAGTTTTAGAACTTTCGGGAAGTTGAAATAACATATTAAACAGTGTATTAAGTCTATTATCGAAAGTCATTGTTTGCCTTTTCACTTATAAACTCATAAACCCAGTCCTCATTAACCATTTAATTCATCACAAGTTTACATCAAAAAATTATGCCTTTATCAAATACTTCATATAAATCTCCGCTGAAGCCCTGTATCTTTGCACCTTCTTTCAATTCTTAAAAAGAATATTAGTGTTTAGGACAAACCTAAATCCTAATTCCTAAATATGATTTCAGTAGATAACGTAACGGTTGAGTTCGGTGGACGAGCTTTGTTTAGTGATGTAACTTTCAACATCAACGAAAAAGATAGAATAGCCCTCATGGGTAAAAATGGGGCGGGAAAATCGACCTTGTTGAAAATTATCGCAGGAGCTGATAAAGCTACCAGAGGTAAAATTTCTGCTCCAGGCGATGCCGTAATTGCGTATCTTCCTCAGCATCTTTTGATGGAAGATGACAGCACTGTTTTTGAAGAAACTACGAAGGCTTTTTCAAAAATTTTAGACATGAAAAACGAAATTGATGAATTAAATCATCAATTAGAAACTCGTACAGACTACGAATCTGACGCTTACATGGCTATTATTGAGCGTGTTTCGGAAGTGAGTGAGAAATATTATTCAATCGAAGAAATCAATTTTGATGCAGAAGTTGAGAAAACTTTATTGGGATTAGGTTTTGTCCGTACAGATTTTACCCGTAAAACCTCTGAGTTTAGTGGTGGCTGGCGTATGCGGATTGAATTGGCAAAAATCCTGTTACAAAACCCTGATTTGATTCTTTTAGATGAACCTACGAACCACTTGGATATTGAGTCAATTCAATGGTTAGAAGAGTTTTTGATGAATTCTGCCAAAGCCGTAATCGTTATTTCTCACGATAGAGCTTTTGTGGATAATATCACTAATCGTACCATTGAAATCACGATGGGACGTATTTATGACTATAAAGTAAATTATTCGCATTATCTCCAACTTCGTAAAGAACGTCAGGAACAACAGCAAAAACAGTTTGCCGAACAGCAGCGATTTATTGCGGATACCACCGAATTTATTGACCGTTTCAAGGGAACTTATTCAAAGACTTTGCAAGTACAATCGAGAGTGAAAATGCTCGAAAAATTGGATATTGTGGAAGTGGATGAAGTGGATACTTCGGCTTTACATTTGAAATTTCCGCCTGCTCCACGTTCTGGCAATTATCCCGTTATTGTGGAAGATTTAACGAAAAAATACGACGACCATTTGGTTTTCAAAGATGCAAGATTGACGATAGAAAGAGGAGAAAAAGTAGCTTTCGTGGGTAAAAACGGAGAAGGAAAATCTACACTCGTGAAAGCTATCATGGGCGAAATTGACTTTGAAGGCGAAATGAAATTGGGTCATAACTCAATGATTGGTTATTTTGCTCAAAATCAAGCAGCACTTTTAGACGGAGATTTAACGGTTTTCCAAACGATTGATAACATTGCAGTTGGCGAAATTAGAACAAAAATCAAAGATATTTTAGGAGCATTTATGTTTGGTGGCGACGATGTTCACAAGAAAGTAAACGTATTGTCGGGTGGAGAAAGAACTCGTTTGGCAATGGTAAAACTCCTCCTTGAGCCAGTCAATTTATTAATCTTAGATGAGCCAACTAACCACTTGGATTTAAAAACTAAAGACATTTTAAAAGATGCTTTAAAGGCTTTTGAAGGAACAATAATTTTGATTTCTCACGATAGAGATTTCTTAAACGGACTTGCCGAAAAAGTCTTCGAATTTGGTAATAAACGAGTAACCGAGCATTTTGAAGACATTAACGGTTTTTTGCGGAACAAGAAAATGGAGAATTTAAAGGAAATTGAGCGAAAGGGAAAATGATATTCTGTAATTTGTAAATTTATAAATTTGTAAATTTGTCTCTTGTAGAGACAAGGCATTGCCTTGTCTTTGCTAAGTCAAAATATTTATTATGCATGAGACAAGGCAGTGCCTTTGCTAAACAATCTGAGACAAGGCAGTGTCTTTGCTAAACAATCTGAGACAAGGCAGTGTCTTCGCTAAACAAATCTGAGACAAGGCAATGTCTTGGCTAAACAATTTGAGACAAGGCAGTGCCTTGTCTCTACAAATGAAACCTACAAAAACGATTTAATCCTATCAGCCGTAGCTTTCAATTCTTCTTGCGAAGGCTTCAATTTTTCTCTTGTAAAATTAATGTCATTCATAGAATTCAAAGGAATTAAATGCACGTGAGCATGAGGAACTTCCAAGCCAATTACTGAAATCCCCACTTTCCGACAAGGACAAGCTTGTGCGATAGCAGGAGCAATTTTCTTAGCGAAAATCATCAACCCCGATAGTAAATCATCATCTAAATCAAAGATATAATCAACTTCCTTTTTCGGAATTACGAGTGTATGTCCATCTGCCAAAGGCGTAATATCTAAGAACGCTAAAAAACGTTCATCTTCTGCAATTTTATGGCAAGGAATTTCGCCATTAACGATTTTTGTGAATATTGTCATTTTTTTTCGGTAAAGGGTGAAAGGTAAATGGTAAAAGGGTTAGGAACTACGTTACACAGTTTACCCTTTACCGCTACTTAAACCATTCTGAATACATTACATAATTATTTGCTGTCCGCATAAAAACTTCGGAGGCTTCGGGCGATACGGGTTTCAATAATTTGGCGGGATTGCCAGCGTAAATTGAACCTGCGGGAACACGAGTATTTTGCGTAACAATAGCCCCTGCTGCGACAATTGAGCCTGTTTCAATCACGGCACCGTCCATTACAATTGCTCCCATACCAATCAATACTTTATCTTCAATCGTGCAACCATGAACCACTGCATTATGGGCAATTGATACATAGTTTCCGATAATCGTTTGTGATTTTTGGTAAGTACAATGAATCACCGCACCATCTTGAATATTAGAATTATGACCGATAATGATAGCATTAACATCTCCACGCACAACGGCATTAAACCAAATCGTACAGTTATCTCCCATCGTCACATCTCCTACAATTGTTGAGTTTTCGGCAAACCAACAGTTTTCCCCAAATTTGGGTGAAATTCCCTTTACGGGTTTTATTAACGGCATATTTTAAAGTGATAAGTTATGAGTGATAAGTTATAAGTGTCATTTACAGCTCAAAACTAACCACTATTACAAATATACAATCCAACATTTTGAAGACAATAAAAAAGGCTAACGAAGATTTATCGTTAGCCCAAAATGATTGGTAATGGCGAATAGCATTCGCCATACACTCAATGAAATGGCGAATGCTATTCACCACTACTATTCAAATATCGTTCGTCAATGATTTCCAAATGGTGAATACAATGTCCTAAAATGGCAAAACCCAATGCTCGTACTGAAACCTCTAAATTGCTCGCAATACCTCTTTCTTCAAGCATTTCTTCACTAAAACTTTCAAACAATAAAATCGTAGCTTGACGAACTGCCACAAATTCAGCTATCAATTTTTGAATATCTCTTTGCCCTGCATTTGAGGTATCTCCATAAAGCACTTCGTCATAACCAGGTAAAGACGTTTTATCTTTTCTTGCAAAACGCAAAGCACGATAAGTAAAAACCCGTTCTGTATCAATAATATGCCCAATCACTTCTTTGATTGACCATTTGCCAACTTGATATTTATAGTTTAGTTGTTCTTCGGAAAGAGCAAGTATTTTTTGCTCAACCAATTGCTGATTTTCTTGTAAACCTGTCAGCAAATCGTGGGCTACAACCTTGTTGATATAGGTACTAAAATTCCCAAACTCATCAATGGGTGATGGAGGTAAAATGTTCATGTTCTGTTAAATTCTAAAATGATACAAATTAGACCACGGATAACACTGATTGTACGGATTTTCACGGATAAAATATTCATGAAATCAGTAAAAATCTGTTTAATCTGCGTTATCCGTGGTCTAAATTTAGTTCGATAAATGCGAAGGTAAAGGAATATTTACACTTAATTCATCTGCAATTGGCGTAAGTCTATTGCTTGGAATCGGAATCAAACCCGACCAAATGGGCAAATTTTGGTCTTCTTCATCATCACTTGGCATTCCTTCACGAGTTTTTGCAGAAGCTTCAATAATATCAAATACTAAAAGCATTGTTTTATCCACTTCTTTGGACTTCATCGGACGTAAATAATCCCAACTATTTGGAACAATCTTTTCAGTTAATTCCTTGAAAAACAAATATTTTGCTTCATAATCATCAATTCTCTGAGCATTTGAAAATATCACCACCGAACGATAATTTACTGAATGATGAAAAGCTGATTTTGCCACTACCAAAGCATCGGTTAACATAACCGAAATACAAACAGGAATCCCTTTTTCAATTTCTCGCAAAAAATGACTTCCTACCGAACCATGAATATATAATTGATTTTCTTTACGAACAAAAGCCGTAGGAATACTAAATGGCTGATTATCTACCGAATAGCTTATTGTACAAAATAAAGCTTCATCTAAAATTGGGAAAACGATGGCTTCGTCGTAATGCATTCGCTGATTTGCGTAGCGACTTGGGGTTGTTTTGGGCGTTTTTTGTAACATTGTTTTATTCGTTTATATGGTCTATAAGATATATTTCATTGGGCTATTGGTGGTCTGACTACCGTCTGACCAAGGTTGTTTATTCGGTCAGACGATAGTCAGACCACCCAAAAGTAAAGTGTTTATCGGTCAGACGATAGTCAGACCACCCAAAAGTAAAGTGTTTATCGGTCAGACGATAGTCAGACCACCCAAAAGTAAAGTATCTACTTTTAGTCTATGAACTGATATCTTTTCTAATTCTTCTACAAATTTATACCTTTACTGGATACCCATACTACTCCAGAACCAAACCAACAAGTAGTCCAGATGCAGATACCATTCAAAACATTACTCGAAATCAATAAACAATCCTCCTTGCCAATTTACGTCCAAATTGCCAATGGAATCAGTCAAAATATTCAGTCTGGAATTCTGAAAACAGGCACAAAATTATTAGGTACCCGACAAATGGCGGAGCTTTTGGAAATTCACCGTAAAACAGTCGTAGCTGCTTATGACGAACTTTACTCAGAAGGTTGGATTGAGGTTTTCCCGAAAAAAGGAACGTTTGTAGCCCAATATTTACCGACTGTAAAACCTGTGGAGTTTTCAATAAAACAAGAAAATACCATCCTTGAAATTCCTAATTTGAGTATTGCTCAAAATGCTATTATTAAAATTCCGCCAGTTATTACACATCGCTTGGCTTTTAATGATGGATTACCCGATATACGCCTTGCTCCTCGTGAAGAATTGGCTCGTTTGTATGCACATTATATCAAATTCGGTGATTCGTCTATTCTTCAATACACAAATCCTTATGGACATATTCGGTTTCGAGAAGTGTTTTCTGCTTTTTTGAATGAAACTCGTGGCATGAATATTTTGCCACAAAATATCCTAACAACACGAGGAAGCCAAATGGCTTTTTACTTGATTGGCTCGGCTCTTTTTCAGAAAAATGACGAAATGATGGTTGGTTCTCTCAATTATCCCGCCGCCAATATGACTTTTGAAAGTTTAGGCTTAAAACTCAATATCGTTCCGATTGATGAAGATGGAATTGTAGTAGATGCAGTGGAGGAAATTTGTAAGCAAAAAAACATGAGTGGCACACCAATTAAAGCGATTTATATCACATCGCACCATTATCACCCTACCACAGTCACGCTCAAACCCGAACGCAGAATTAAGTTATTGGCTTTGGCAGAAAAATATGGATTTTACATCATTGAAGACGACTATGACTACGATTATCATTATGCCAATCGTCCAGTTTTGCCCTTAGCCAGTGCAGACCGTCATGGTTTGGTCATTTATTTGGGTTCGTTTACCAAAAGAATTGCTCCTACTTTTCGGGTTGGCTACATCGTGGCAAAACAAGAAATTATTGAGGAATTAGCTAAATATCGTAGAATTATGGACAGACAAGGCGATACAATTTTGGAGTTATCTTTAGCCGATATGTTGGAAAACGGTACACTAAAACGATATACCACAAAAGCTCTAAAAACTTATCGAGAACGAAGAGATTTTACCTGTGATTTACTCAAAAATGAATTAGTAAATGTCATTGATTTTAAAATTCCAGACGGCGGAATGGCTATTTGGGCAAAGTTCGACAAAAGTATTTCTTTGATGAAATTATCCGAAAAAGTGAGCAAAAAAGGGCTTTATCTATCAAATGGCTCAGCTTATGAAGGACTAAACGCTTGTCGAATGGGCTTTTCTTCGATGAATTTGAAGGAGATGGAGGAGGCAGTGGCGATTTTGAGAACGTGTATTTGAACATGATTGAGAACACCGTTAGACCACAGATTATACAGATTTACACTGATAAATATTGATAAAACTCTCTTTCTATTCTTAGCACAGAAATAAATCTGTAAAATCTGTTCAATCCGTACCATCTGTGGTCTAAAAAACTACTCCCCCCTCACATCAAAACGTCCATCTTTCAACGTAAATATTTCAGAAGGATTATCTTTATTGTGAAAAGTTACCTTGAAAGTTCCTGCATAGATTTTAGTAATTGGGTCGAAATGAGTAATAATTACTTCATTTTCGCCTGTTTGAGCAACGGGGTATTGTCCGCAATTTCCGCCTACACAACGCTGATAAACACTCGCATAAGGCGTAAACTCAATAGCATTTTTAGGAAAATACGTCATGAATTTATACATTCCAACGCCTTTCACTTTATCAACCATCAAGCTAATGGATTCACGAGTTTCTTGATTGGTAACAGTCAATCTCAACGTTTCATTTTGCAAACGTCCCCACACCACAGGTACAGGTTTGAAGTTTGGATTCGACCTGTATCGTTGAAAAGGAGTCCAAATTGCCTCGTTTATTCTCACGCCAAAAGTCTGTTTGCCCATTTGGGTTGGCTCAGGTAATTCCGTTGGCTGTACATAATCGTTTACTTCACAGCCTGTTAGCACTGTAAAAGCAAATAATGTGAATATGTACTTCGTGAATTTCATTTGAATTAATTTATTTAACCGATATTTTTCAACCTTTTACGCCCTTGCAAATTATACATTATTTTGAAATAATTGTACAATTCATGGAAATTTAATATTGCTTCTTATTCTATGGCACGCAATAAAAAACATTGAACTATTATTATCAGAAATTAGTTATCATTTTCCCCATCTCAAAATCTCATAAACAAACAACTAATGAACTGATATGCACAAACTTAATTTAACAATTTCGCTTGAGAAGTACGACAACGAAAACGAACTTACACCCATCGAACAAAAACTTTTATCAGAAGCTCGCAAAGCAACTTATAAATCTTATGCTCCGTATTCAAAATTTCATGTGGGGGCAGCGGTACTTTTAGATGACGACCAAATCATTACTGCCAATAATCAAGAAAATGCCGCTTTTCCGTCGGGTTCTTGTGCGGAACAATCAGCCATTTTCTGGATTGGAGCAAATTATCCAAACCATAAAATTAAATCCATTGCCGTCATTGCTCGTCCAGGTTCGGGTGATGTTTTCAGAGGCGTTCCTCCCTGCGGAGCGTGTCGTCAGGCAATGTTAGAATACGAAAATCGTCAAAAGCAGCCCATTCGTTTAATTATGTTGGGTGCTGACAATCAAATATTAATCACCGATTCCATTGGAGATTTACTACCTTTTAAATTTAATGAATTTTAGATTGGCTATCGGTTATTGGGAAATTAGTTATTACGGAATAAAAAATAGAATCATTATTCCCAAATAACCAATTTCCCAATAACCAATAACCAATAACCAACCCCATGCTTGATTTTCTCAAAAAAAACTCATTTACGTTACTTTATACCTTTTTCTTGGGACTCATGCCATTGTTGGTCAGTTCCTCAATTAGTTATTGGGTAATTACGCACGAGCAAGAAATTCAAGCATTTACCTTTCAAAATTGGACGATTGCCTTTATAATTGCTTGTTTTACGATGGCATTTGCCCTTACTCCTACTACTTTTATCGCTTTATTGAGTGGGTATTTTTTAGGTTGGAAAGCTTTTTTACCCATTGCCATAAGTTATTGGATTGCCTCATTTTTAGGTTTCAAAACTGCTCAAATGATTGATGGAGGACGATTTTTAAAAATTCTTTCTGAAAAACCAAAAGTGAAACAAATCTTAGAAAATTTGCAAAAAGACGAATTCAAAATTATTCTCCTCGCCCGACTTTCTCCTGTTCTACCATTTGCGGTAACCAACGTTTTATTCTCCTTCTCTGGAACAAAATTACGTAACTTTTTGACGGCTGGTTTTCTCGGAATGTTGCCCAGAACCATCCTTTCAATATGGATTGGCACGCAAGCCCAAGAAATAAAAAAACTTATAGAACACCCAAGCGAAGGCAGTTTATCACAAATTCTGATTTTAGGACTTATTGGCGGTTCAATTTTAGGATTGGGCTATTTTGTAAAAAAAGCGGTAGAAAAGTAGAACAGGATTCCATCCTGTAACAGTTGTACATATCTTGACAGGATAGAATCCTGTCCTACTTTTAAAAATTTTCTTCCTCATTTTCAAATCATTACAGAAAAATTTGTATCTTTGCACCCCCAATTCAAATGGGGAATTCAACTAAATTTCTTCGCCCTTTGCCCGAGGCGATGATGTAAACAGGGTTTTTTATTCACACATGGCTAATCAATTAGCAGATTTCGACTGGGATTCGGTCGGTACTAAAGGTTTCGGTGGAGGTTACTCAGCTGAACAAAGAGCTCAATTAGAAGCACTTATCGAAGGAACTTTAAACCAAGTTACTGAGAAAGCAGTAGTAAAAGGTACGGTTGTAGGGATTACTGACCGTGAAGTAATTATGAACATTGGTTTCAAATCAGATGGTTTGGTTCCAACTTCAGAATTCAGAGATATGCCTGACTTAAAAGTAGGCGATGTAGTTGACGTTTACGTAGAAAACCAAGAAGACAAATCAGGTCAATTGATTCTTTCTCGTAAGTTAGCTAAAGTAATGACAGCTTGGAAAAATATTGAAGATGCTCTTGACCAAGACGTAATCATCGATGGTTTCGTAAAACGTCGTACAAAAGGTGGTCTTATCGTGGATATCTATGGTGTAGAAGCATTCTTACCAGGTTCACAAATTGATGTGAAACCAATCCGTGATTTCGACATCTTCGTTGGAAAGAAAATGGAAGTTAAAGTGGTTAAAATCAACCACGCTAACGATAACGTAGTAGTATCACACAAAGTATTGATTGAGAAAGACCTTGAACAACAACGTCAGTCAATCCTTACTAACCTTGAAAAAGGACAAGTATTGGAAGGTGTTATCAAGAACATGACTAACTTCGGTGTATTTATCGACTTAGGTGGTGTTGATGGTTTACTTCACATTACTGATATTTCTTGGGGACGTATCAACCACCCACAAGAAATGCTTAAGCTTGACCAAAAAATCCAAGTGGTTGTTTTGGACTTCGACGAAAACAAGAAACGTATTTCGTTAGGTATGAAACAATTACAAGCTCACCCTTGGGATGCTTTAGCAGAAACAACTGAGATTGGTTCTAAAGTGAAAGGTAAAATTGTAAACGTAGCAGATTACGGTGCTTTCTTAGAAATTACTCAAGGTGTTGAAGGTTTAATCCACGTTTCAGAAATGTCTTGGTCGCAACACTTGCGTAACCCACAAGACTTCTTGAAAGTTGGTGACCAAATCGAAGCAGTTGTATTGACACTTGATCGTTCTGAACGTAAAATGTCATTAGGTATCAAACAATTGACTGAAGATCCTTGGACTAAACAAGATTTATTAGCTCGTTACGCTTTAGGTTCTAAGCATACTGGAACGGTTCGTAACTTGACTAACTTCGGTTTATTCCTTGAATTAGAAGAAGGTATCGACGGATTAGTACACGTTTCAGATTTATCTTGGACTAAGAAAATCAAGCATCCATCTGAATTTGTGAAAGTAGGTGATAAATTAGACGTAATCGTATTAGAACTTGATGCAGATAACCGTCGTTTAGCTCTTGGACACAAACAATTAGAAGAAAACCCTTGGGATACTTTCGAATCAATTTTCACGGTAGGTTCAGTACACAAATGTACAATCACTTCGAAAAACGATAAAGGAGCTACTTTAGAGTTACCTTACGGAATTGAAGGTTCTTCAGCGTTGAAGCAATTAGTGAAAGAAGATGGTTCAGTAGCTGAGGTTGGTGAGCAATTAGACTTCAAAGTAACTGAATTCAATAAAGATGACCGCAAAATTCAACTTTCTCACGTTCGTGTTTACAACGATGCGAAAGAAGAAGTTGTAGCAGAAGAGAAAAAGAAAACAGCTAAAGACGTACAGAAATTAGCTGATTCTGCGGAAAAATCTACATTAGGTGATTTAGATGCTCTTTCAGCATTGAAAGCTCAAATGGAAGATTCAGCTCGTGAAGAAGCGAAAAAGAAATTAGACAAAAAAGCAAAAGCTGAATAATCTAATTTTTAAAGAATACGAAAAAGTCCTGTTGACATTTGTTAACAGGACTTTTTTATTAAAAAAATATAAAGTTTAAAATATTGATTTTCAGCTTCATACCTCCTAAAACGAAAAAACCTATATAAAAAACGTGATTTACTTTCACAAATACTTTGATTTTAATGAAAACGGCATTAGTTTTGTAACCCATTCAATAAATAAGATGGTCTTGTGGCCGAGTGGCTAGGCAGAGCTCTGCAAAAGCTTCCACAGCGGTTCGAATCCGCTCGAGACCTCATCTAAAACACCTTAAAGCCCTGTATTTCAGGGCTTTAGTTGTTTTTGGGGGTTCAACAGCGGTAACAAATACCCCTTTTGAATACTATAAAGTCTATTTCAGTCTATTGGGTTTGTTACTGTTTTTGTTACCGTAGTACCCCGACTATTCATTACTAAGTTTGAACCGAACATTTAAAACTTCGGAAAACATGGTAACAAAATTCGCAGATTTCAGCTTACGTTTCGACCGTAAAGGTCAATTAGACGCTAATGACAAAGAAAGTACAGGACTTATTGAAATAAGAATGTACTACAATGGCAAAGCAAGTTATAAAAGTACAGGTTACAGAATAACGCAAGACCAATGGAATAAAAAAAAGAATGCTCCCAAAGATGCCTTAATGAATAGGAACATTCAAACGATGATTTCAGAGTATCAAACATTTGAATCTGAATTCAGAGCTATCCATAAAACGTTTTCGATTGAAGACTTAAAGCGAAAAGACCAACCTGTACCAGAACCACCACAAAAGAAGACATCATTTACAGACTTTTTTAGAGAACAATTAGATATAGAAAAGCCTTTAAAACAACCGTCATTAAGAACACGAAGATTGACATTTGATTACTTTAAGGAATTTCGTTCCGAAGTCAGCTTTGATGAAATCAACAACGACTTGATAAAAGCTTTTAATTCATTCTTACACGAAAAGAGAAAGAAAAATGGTAAGCCGTTAAATTTAAACACAATAGCAAAGCACCACAAACACGTAAGAAAATACATATTAGAGGCAATTAAGTCTCGTCATATAGCAATCATTGACAATCCATACCTACACATTAAAATACCTAAGCAAGATAGCGAGAGTAATTATTTAACAGAAGAGGAATTACAGCGATTTGAAGAGTTAACTTTTAGTGAATCTGAGTTATTATTAGAGCGAAGCAGAGATATGTTTCTGATTGCGTGTTATACAGGGCTAAGATTTAGCGATGTCTATAAAATTAACCCAACACACCTCTATAACACATTGGAAGGCTTAGAACTCAATTATCAAGCTGGAAAGACACAGAAGTTTGGACAAAAATTCTTATACCTACTTTTTGGAGGCAAACCCCAACAGATAGCAAGGAAATACATCAATAGCGAAAACAAAGCTCTTTTTAAAGGTTTAACAAATCCAAAAGTCAATCTACAATTAAAAATAATCGCAAAACGTGCTAACGTACAGAAAGCTACTAAGTTTAAAGATTCTCGTAACACGTTTGCCAATATAATGTCAACCAAAGTACCCATTACTGTCGTACAGGATGAAATGCAACACTCTCTGTTATCAACAACTCAAGGGTATTTGAAAAGAAATCCAGAATTTAAAAAAAAGGCACTTGCCAAAATTAAATGGGAATGAACATGGAAACAACACAAAAGCCCAAAAGGACATATCAGAAACATAAGACAGAGAAGAAAATTACTGTTAAGCATTATGTGAACACCAATATTGAAGTAAAAAATGAAATAGGAGATTCAATTTATCCTGTATATGTTCAAGTAACGTATAAGAGAAAAAATACAAAATTTAAAAGTAAGATACCATATTGTGTATATGATACACCTCTCTCAACTGTTGTGTTTGATAATTTTGATAGTTATAGAGAGTACTATGACAGTGCAGCTGAAAGTGATTTTGAAAATGCCTTGATAAGAGATTTGAACTTAATTAAATGGCTTGTCAATGTTCACGTTGAGGCAAATCCTAAGAATTTTGATATATCTGAATTACCTAAAATTTATCATCAAAAATCTTATGAGTTAACTCATTTTGTTGATTGGTGTTTAAAGCAAGAAATTCAAAACGCTTTATGTGAAGTAAGAAGACTTAATGAAGACCCAAACATTAATATTTTATTTAAAGCATACCTTAGTCGAATTGATTTAGACAGTCCTGCACTTCTTAACTTAGAATATTTCTCAATTGAACATCCCGAATTAAATGATATTAAAAAAAAATATAGTTCCGAAATCTGGTTTTTTAGTATTTATATAAGACTTCATAATACATCTATGTTTGGTGTTATAGATTATTCTGATGGATATGAAATCTCTTTTCCACCTACTATATTTGATTATTTAACAAAAACATTTCAGAAAAACTTCATTAATTCTTACAGTAATAATCAATCTGCTAAAGATATTATATCTGATTTAGATAAATTATTTTCAAAATATTATTACAGATATTTCGATTTATTAATCAATCCCTTAAAATTTCATTAAGAGGCTGAATTTTAATTAAGGCTCTTAATTTATAAAAATGAGTGAATAATAGAAACATTTTTCACAAAATGAGTGAACTATTCACACATTTTCGGATATTTGCATATCCAATTAAATTTAACAAAATCCAAGGATATGCAAAAAGCTACAATAGAGTTCACTCCAAGTACCAATTTTGAGAAATTTGTACTTGCAAGCTTGGCAGAAATCAAACGCCAATTACCTAACAATCAACCCACTCCCACAGGCGACTACCTCACTCCCACAGAAGTTTGTTCCATTCTAAAAATCAGCAAAGGCAAGTTCTATCAATTTATTAATGATGGAGTCCTAACCACTATCAAGCCCGACCCTAAAGGACGTAAAACCTATGTATTACGCTCTCAAGTAGAAAATTTATTCCCTAAAGACTTCGTGAAAAGATAAGAAAATTTATATCCCTTTTGGAATCTTTTAACTCTTACTCTTTTACAAACAAAAATGCCGTTGTGGTAGGAACACAACGGCAAGAATAACTTTTCTTAAATAGTTAATAACGAGGGCAAATTTAACAGTATGAAATCAGATAAGCAAACCACGTTTGAAGAAAACAATATCATCAAATTAGATACTATTACCCAACAGGAATTGGAGGAAAAAGAAGAAGAAGAGAAGAAAAAAAATCTTAAACAAGTTGCACTAAACTTCATAAGAATTAGAGACGACTATTACAAGATTGTTTATCGACCAGACAAGTCTGGGAAGCTCTATAAAGACCTCCTAAAATTATCCAAGACAACAATTACGGATGATTACACTAAAGCTATCTTAAAGCATATCAGAAAGTTTGACGATTTTACTCTCGTAGCATCGCATACCAATTACCAACAATCAATAAACGGATTCTATAACCAATATCACGAAGTAACTCACATTCCAATACAAGGCGATTGCGAGAATATTTTCCATATTCTAAAACACATTTTTGGAGAAAGCCACTTTGAATTTATTTTAGATTATCTCCAAATTTTATACACAAACCCCAATCAATGCTTGCCTATTATTTTAGTAGAATCCGAAGAAAAAAACACAGGTAAAACAACATTTTCAAATCTGTTGTATTGGATATTTCAGTTTAATGCCATGAAACTTGGGAATAGTGATTTACACAGCGATTTCAGCGGTTTTTGGTTGCAACGTCTTTTGCTGATTGTGGACGAAACAAGTCTTGAAAAACAAGGGGTGATGCAAATGCTGAAACGACTTTCAACGGAAACAGGAAAAGTTATCTCTAATGAAAAAAATAAGGCACAACGTGAAGTTGATTTCATAGGAAAATTTATCATGCTTTCCAATGATGCAGGTAAAGCCCTACCAATTGAAAGAGGAGACCCAAGATGGGCAGTTTTCAAAGCTCCAACTTTTGCAGAGAAGGGATATAAAGACGACCCTCAAATCAGTTCAAAAATACAGGCTGAAATACCTGCTTTTCTACATTTTCTAATTAATCGCACGTTAGTATATCCATTAAAATCAAGAATGTATTTTGCCCCAGAGGTTTATCGAACGGCACAACTCATGCTTTACTATGAGAATAGTATTTCAATGGTTGCTCATGCAATAAAGCAGTTAGTGAGAGATACTTTTAATATGTTTCCCGATGAAACTGAATTGCAGTTTTCAATCACCAATATCATGGATGAATTAAAAGGTAATATTAGGTTTTTGGAGAAGGAAAAGGTAAGAAAAGCACTTGACAATGAACTACAAATAAAGCAGTCTGAAAAGAAAGGAAGATATGACTTTCTGAGTCTTTCAGGTGCAGAACGGGGGATGCTTTCAAGAATAGAGAGTAACAGTATTACTTACCTATTTAGCAGAGAAAGCTATTCTTAGAAAAGTACAAACACACAATCAACTAAAAGTTTCGTTTTGGAACATTTGGAACAGGTTTGGAACACTTTTGGAACAAGAAAAAAGGGTTTTACCCCTCAAAAGTCCCTGTTTTAAAAAGTACCAAAATTTTGGAACATTTGGAACAAAGCCTATAAAAAGCTCTATAACAAGCACTTACATTGTTCCAAAAATGTTCCAAACCTGTTCCAAGTGTTCCAAATGTTCCATGTTCCAAAAAAACAGGGTACTTCTCAAATACTGGACTTTTGAAGGTTTCAAATTTTAGCTGTGCAATTTTCAGTTTTTAAAGCCAATGAGAAATCAAGACCAAATAAAGACGCTAAAACAAATATCTATCATGGATTATTTGGCAAATAAAGGAATAAATCCAAGTGCAAAAAGTGGCAGTTGGTTTATGTATCATTCCCCAATTCGTGATGATTCAAAACCTTCTTTCGGAGTCAATCCTACTAAGAATATTTTTAATGATTTAGGAAGCGGTGACAAGGGAAATATTATTGAGTTGGTAATGCTCATAGAAAGCCTAAACTTTAATGAAGCTTGTAAACTCTTAGAGGGTTTTGACTTGGTAAAAGAAAAGGAAATTATTTCTCTTTCACCAAGTCAAAGCCTTAATAACAAGCCTAATAGCCAAGTCCAAATCATAGCAGTAAAACCGCTACAACACTACGCACTCATTGAATACTGCCAACTGAGAGGTATTAGTTTCAAAGTGGCTTATCAATACTTGAAAGAAGTCGAATACTCCGTAAATAACGATAAGAAATACTTTGGCATAGGATTTACCAACGATAAAGGCGGTTATGCGATTAGAAGCAAATTAAAGGGCGGAAAAATCAACATTGGAGTTCAATTCTATTCCTCCATAGAAATACCCAATAGTGAATCAGTGATGATATTTGAAGGGTTCTTTAATTTCCTTTCTGCTATCGAACATTTTGGACGCACCCCCACAATGACGGCTATTATTCTAAATTCCACAAGCAATCTAAACAAAGCATTACCCATCATTAGCGACTACAAAAAGGTATTCTGCTATTTGGATAATGATGATGCAGGACGCAAAGCTTTTGAAAAGTTGAAACAAGTAAACCCAAACTTAATTGACCAGTCTTTTATCTATGAAGGTTACAACGATTTTAACGAATTCTTAATTGCAGGCACAAAGCCACCTTAACACAATGCAGGCACAACGTATATACATTGTAGGCACAATAGCATCACGCATTGTAGGCACAACAAAACAACAAGATAGGCACAACGTTTTTTACGCCATTGCAGGCACAATTTTTCAATAAAATGACACTAATTACAGCAATTATAAACTTTAAAGGTGGTGTTGCTAAAACTACCACAACCATCAATTTAGGTGCAGGACTAACCAAACTCAAAGAAAGAGTTTTAGTCATTGATACTGACCCACAGGGAAACGTAGGGATAAATTTACAAGGCAGTGAAGATGCCGTTTTAGATGCAAAAGCATTGACAATTAGTAGTCTTTATCAAGACAGACGAATCGACCCCCAGAAGGCTATTATAACTACTCCTTATTTCGATTACATACCCAATAATTTGTATGCTTACCAACGAACCAATGGACTCAGTGATTACAGGCTTTTAAAACAGATTATTGATAAAGTAAAGCACAATTACGACCAAATTATCATTGATACTCCCCCCTATTTGGGTTTAGATGCTATCAATGCGGTTTACGCTTCAGACAATTTAATGTTGGTAACTGACTTTTCTAAAGCAAGTATGACAGGGGTACAAATTTTAGTTTCTGTTCTCGACAAATGGCATGATAGAGAGATTAGTAAAGTCTTCAAACAAAAACCGAAAAGTATTCTTTTCACCATGTTTCAGAAAAACACTAATCTCCATAAAGAACTCATTGATTCAGTTGAAGATAGTAAAGAATTGGGTATGGGAATTATGCTAAAAGAAAGGATACCAAGACAGTTAAAAGTGGTTGAAGATGGTTACACAGGCATTCCGACAATCATAGCCAACCCACGTACAAAAGTAGCTTTGGAATACAAGAGTTTAGCCGAAACTTGGCAATACGCACGAAATACAGGAGAGATAATTGGCAGTCGCTACAAAATGAACATCAAAAAATAAGAGCATGGCAACGAAAAGCAAACTAAACGGTTTCGTCTTCAAGAAATTAGAGGAAATCAACAATGGCTTACAAATCCCAACTGGTAATGCTGTTCAACCAACTGAGTCGATTATTGAAACTACTCCTCAGCCAAAAACAATACAAACAGAACACAGCAACCTTGTCTCAACATTTCAAAAGCTAAAGATTGACAACACAGCATTTACACCAATGACTAATGTTGTGCCTACTATTGAGAATGGTAGTGAGCCTAATAAGCCTATCATTGAGCAAAAATTTAAAAGATTATCGAGAAAGGAGAAACAACGTGTTACGCACGATGACTTGAATTGGAATGAATTCTCAGCTTTGCCAACCAAACAAGACAAAATTGTTTATTTATCAATGCGTGGATGGTCTCTGAAAACCGAAATGAGGAGTAACGGTAGGTTTCATTATGCAACCAAGTATATTCGCAATACAAAGGGGAAACTTGAAAAAAAACGTCTCTACTTAGGCTCAGTCAATCGAGAACTATCGGAAGGAATTACAGTAAAGTCAAAATACTTTAGTAAACTCAGCATAAACACCAAGTAGGCACAATAACACCCCAAATAGCAGGCACAACGAAAGAGTATTGTAGGCACAATGTTCTTTCGTTGTTTTGTTTCCTCATTAAGTTTTCCCGAAATTGCAATAACATAAATATTCTCAAAATGTCCTTATCAACTAATTCAGATTACAAAAATTGGCTTATTGAACTGAAAAAGACCATTCGACAAGTTCAAATCAAAGCATCTTTGTCAGTTAATCGTCATGTTCTTCAATTCCATTGGGAATTGGGTCGAGACATTGTGGACAAGCAAGAAAATGCCAAATGGGGTAGTGGCTTTATTGACCAACTCAGTAAAGACTTGAAAGCTGAATTTCCAGAAATGGGTGGTTTTTCTAAAAGAAATTTAGAGATGGTTAGGCAATGGTTTTTATTTTATGAAAGTAGTTTTCCAATTGCGAAGCAACTTGTTTCGCAATTGGAAAACGCTGAAAATCAAAACATTACAAAAAGCCAACAAAGTGTTGGCGAATTACAAAACATTGAAAATCAAATATTTAATATTCCGTGGGGACATCATATTGTGATTGTTCAAAAAATTAAGAATGTTCCAGAAGCTCTATTTTACGTTGAACAAACTATCGAAAATAATTGGAGTAGAGCCGTTTTAGTCATGCAAATAGAGACAAATCTATACGCAAGACAAGGAAAAGCTATTACCAATTTCAAAACTACATTACCCGAAATTGATAGCGACTTGGCTCAGGCTCTTTTGAAAGACACTTATAATTTTGAATTTATCTCTTTCTCAGGTAAGGTGAAAGAATTGGAACTTGAACAAAAATTGATTGACAATATCACAAAATTTCTTCTTGAATTGGGCAAAGGTTTTGCTTACATGGGCAGACAGTTTGAAATAAATGTTGGTGGTGAAGTCTTCAAAACTGATTTACTTTTCTATCATACCAAACTCAAATGTTACGTAGTCATTGAACTAAAAGTAACCAAGTTTAAACCAGAATATGTGGGCAAGCTAAATTTCTATCTAACCGCCATTGACCGTTTGGTAAAAGATAGCTCTGATAAACCTTCCATCGGAATTTTGCTTTGCAAAACTAAAAATGATGTGGTGGTAGATTTCGCATTGCACGATACCAATAAACCAATGGGCGTTAGCGAATATACTTACACGCAACTACCAACTGTAATTCAACAAGCGTTACCAACTATTCAGCAGTTTACTGAACGATTGAATCAGGATGATGAAGATTTGTAGGCACAATTCATATACAAAGTAGGCACAACATTACCCCCAATTGTAGGCACAATGTTCTTTTTTGTTTTATAGCCAAGTTTTACGAAATTGCACGAATATAGTTTTATCTCACAAATCACTAATGGGTATAAAATATTACATCGAAAACCTTAATTGAAAATTTAAAGTTGGCAACACTACCGAACACACTTTTAAAGGAACTTTAGAGTTGTTTTAAATGCAATACTTAATTGAAACGAACAAGAGTAACTTAATAAGTTTATTATGTCCATTATCTATTAATCACTAATTTAATAATACATCCATGCAGAAAATTTACACTACCCTTGTGTTTTGTTTGATAGTTTGTTCTCAATTATTTGGCAAAGAAGCAACTACGCTCGACCCTGCCATTGTCATTACCAGTTTATCAACCACTAATTTTTGCCCAGGGCAAACAGGGACAATTAGCTTTACTTCCACGATTACTACGTCTACTTTTTATTCAGTAGAAATTTCTGATTTTGATGGTACATTCGGTAATAACCCAACTGTAATAGGGGTTGGCAGTAACAGTCCTCTTACTTTTACATTACCAAATTTTAGTTCCGAAACAGGAAATCTTTATAAATTACGAATTGTCGATATTATAAATCCACCATTAAAAAGTTTACCAAGTTCAGTTATTTTCTTTACTCCAATTACGTCCTCAGTGCAAAATGTTCTTGGGAGTACTTCAATTGGACTCTGTCAAGGTAGTTCCGTTAGATTATATGCTAAATTGAATAAAATTGATGAAAATGATGTCGTTTATGAATGGTATAAAAATGGCTCAATCATTACTGGTGCTACAAACTCTACCTATCTTACTAATCAAGCAGGCTCATACTCTGTTTATGCTTCCAAACGAGGATGTGGATATACATCCTCTCCATCTACAACTTATGTATATTCAACATCTGGACTTGCAGGTATTAGCACTGAAAGTGGCAATAAATATCAATGTACTGGAAGTGTAATTAAGTTACAAGCCACAAATCATTCACAAAATGTAAGTTACACGTGGAAAAAGGATGGTATTGTTTTGTCAAATGAAACAAATGGATATTTGAATGTGACTGAATCTGGGATGTATTCTCTTAAGACTTCAGACTTAAATTGTACCAATAATAGTTACAGTGACGAAAAAGAACTCTTTTTTAGCAATGTAATACCTTCAATTGTTTCAGTTAGTTATTATGATTATCAAGATACCATTTTTATATGTCCAAATAAAACATATAAGATGTACTTCGATTTTAACACTAATCAAGATAAGAAAGAAAATCTTACTTATAATTTTCAATGGAAAAAGGATGGAGAAAATATAGAAGGAGCGGTAAAAGACAACTTTATTACTTCAAGCTCAGGTACATATTCTTTAAAAGTAACACAAGGAAATTGTAGTACAACTTCAAAATTATTAGTTTTAAAACCTCAAAATTCCATTCCAAATATTCAATTTTATGGTACTACAAATATTTGTGCAGGAGTAATATCTACATTACTATATGTGGATAATAATTCTACCTGTGGCACTCTACAGTGGCAAAAGAATCAAATAGATATACCATCAGCAATTAATTCAAGCTATAACCCAACAGAGTCAGGCAGTTATCGCTTAAAACTAACAGAAGGTAATAATGTTAATTTTACTAATGCTGTAACAATAACAGCTGGAGCGACCCCATCATACAGGATTAAATCTTTATATGATACTATATCATGTACTTCACAAGCTTTTTATTACCTTGATATGGAGAGTTACTATCCTTATCCTGCTGCAACTTTTCAATGGTATAAAAATGGCAGTATTTTAACTAATGAAACAACAAGACAACTGAATACTTATTCAGAAGGAGCTTATAAACTTAAAGTGTCCGTAGGAGGTTGTGAAGGATTTTCAAACCAAATTAATCTTATAAAAAGAAATTATATAGCCAAACCTAAAATATTTTCCTACAATACTACAATGTTATGCAAAAATGCCTTTACAATATTGGCTCCAATGGGAGGGTATTCTTCAATTCAATGGAAAAGAAATGGGATTAATATTTCATCTACTGGTCAATTCATTAATATTACACAATCAGGCAATTACTCTGTTTTAGTAACTCAAAACACTTGTACAGCCGAATCCGACCCTATCAAAATATCAGTTGGAGATAAACAACAAAGCATCAAAACGGCAGATTGGAGCAATCCCGCCACATGGTCATGTGGTACAATTCCAACCATTGACGAAAATGTATTGATTAACAAAACTCATACCATAAGTTTGCCCAATGGTTATACAGGTTTTTTGAAAAACTTGGAGAATAATGGCACTATTATTCACGGAACAAATGCTCAATTGAAGTTTTTACAGAATTGATTTATTGATGTAACCTTTGAAGCCTTTGTCGTCCTAAACAATTGGCGATAGCAAAATCTCAAATAGTAAAACATTAAATATTAGTAGCATATTGAAAAAATCGCTCACCAGTTGTGCAAAACTAAAAATGATGTGGTGGTAGATTTCGCTTTACACGACACCAATAAACCAATGGGCGTTAGCGAATATACTTATACTCAGCTTCCTACGCTGATTCAGCAAGCGTTACCAACTATTCAGCAGTTTACAGAACGATTAAATCAGGATGATGGTAACGAAGATTTTTAAAACATACAACAATGGCACTTTTAGATAATTTATTAGCGGAAATTACGCCTGAGCAACAAGCAAGAACGGACTGCAAAATGAGAATTGCTTGTATTATTGATGATGTAATGAAGGCAAAAGGTTTAAGCAAAAAACAATTTGCCGACAAGGTAGGTCGTAAACCTTCTGAAATAACCGAGTGGTTGGTTAAGCGGTACGCATAATTTTACCGTTGAGACAATTGCGAACATTGAGAGAGTATTAATCGTCACAATTTAACTAAAGCATACTATCCAACAGTAATGTATTAGCTTATTTGCCTGCACAATCTATATATCATGCAGGCACAACACCCCAAATTGCAGGCACAAAGAAAGAGCATTGTAGGCACAATATTCTTTCTTTTGTTTTTATCATTGAGATTTCGATATTACATCTATAAAACATCTCACAATCTTTCTACCAAAGTATTAGGTAAGTAATTTAGCAAGCATTTGTTACCAAATTTAATTACTATAAAAATATCAAAATTAAAATCCTGAATTACTCTTTTATTTGCAATCAACTTCTCCCAAAGTTCTTTATTTTCACCTTAATATTAACAGAAGATTCTACTGAGTATTACATGAAGAATATAGTCTGAAAATAAAAGTATAGCCTTGCTAAATGTAAGTATATATTCGTCTCATTAACTTATTAAATAGTCTTTGTTAAAAAGATAAAATTGTCTATATTTATCTAATATAATTTACTTGACCATATAATAGAGACTATAAATGTAATAATATTAACTAATTTTGCATTTTAACATACACTCCTATCTCTCAAAAGAGTGAATATTGGCATGGATATAGTATATTATCGTAAAGTCAATGTATAAAATCTTTGATTTTAAAAAATTATGAACAAACAACTTTTAACTCGACTTTTTAGGTCTATTGAAGGAAATAAATCTGACGATATAGTTAAGGTTGCTTATACGATTATTGAAAATGAAAATGAACAAGGGCATGAAAAACTGGCAACGCATTTAAAATCTATTCTCGAAAGTAACTTAAATAATTATAAGAATTACAGAAATGAATTAAAGCGAATACTACCCGAAGGAGTTTCAATACCTACTGACAAAAGGAATAATCTACCACTGGCTACCGAGATTGAAAGAGATAAGTTGAGGCACGAAATGGTATTAAACCCTGATATAGAGGAAAAAATTACACGTATCGAAAAAGAGTTTGTTGCAAGAGAACGGCTGGCTCATTTTGGATTAAAACCTCGTCAGAAAATACTTCTATATGGTTCTTCTGGATGTGGAAAAAGTATGAGTGCAGAAAGAATCGCTTGGAATATTGGACTCCCATTCTTAAAGGTCAGGTTTGAAGCTATTATATCCTCTTATTTAGGAGAATCTGCCAATAACTTAAAAGTTCTTTTTGAGTCACTTAGAGCTTTCCCATGCGTATTACTATTAGACGAATTCGATTTCATAGCTAAGTCAAGAACGTCATCACAAGAAGTTGGTGAAATGCACCGTATCGTAAATATTTTACTTAACCTAATGGAAGAGTATGATGCCTCTGGATTAGTTATTGCGACAACAAATTTAGAAGGCATGATTGATAAAGCATTATTTAGGCGTTTTGATGATGTGATAGAAATTACTCGTCCACAAGAACAAGAAATTGCACAAATTTTAGAAAATACTCTTTCCTCAATTCACTTAAATAAAGATGTCAAACTAAACGAGATAGCCAAAGAGATGATTGGTTTTTCTGCTGCATTAACCGTAAAAGTTGCTAATGATGCAGCCAAATTAGCAATAATAAGTGGAAAGTCTGAAATTGGACTTACTCATTTCAAGAAATCTCTCTCCGAAAACAAAGCATATAATAATTGATTTAACACCTCAGATTTAACTTAAACTATGGCAGAACTACCACATTTACAACTACGTAATACTTACACTGGAACTCATAAGCCTAAAAATGGTGGAGGTGGAGCAAAAAAATCACCCATTACGTTAGGTAATCTTGTTAATAGGCTTGGGCATGGACAAAAACTTCAAACTCGTCTTGGAAATCTTGAAGGATTTTGGAAAGATAATCTAAGACAAAGAAAAGAAGATGGGTTTCCTGATTTACCAGAATCTGAAGTAGTTCCTATTCTTTTAGAGCTTGACCCAAATTTTGATATAGAATCTTTAAAGAGTTTGGGTATTGAGATTGTACTTGAAGAAGAAAATGGATTTGTAGTTGGTGCTACGGCAATAAACTTTGTCTCTCTGAAAGAAAAAATTGATGCCTTAATTCAAGAAAGAGGCCAATCTAAAGACCAACTTGCAAAATTATGGGAAATTGAAGTTGGTATTCAATGGCGTTTGGAACATATATTGTCCGAAGAATTAAGCCAGAGATGGAGTAGTATTGCGGATGATGAAATTCTAATTTTAGATGTAGCAATTGCTTGTTATGTAAAAAAATCACCTATGCCTGTTTTGAAAAAAAGGGAGACAGAAGAAAAATATCAAATTAGGTTAGAAAATTGGAGAAAAAAGACACAAGCCACAAATGAAAAAAGAGGCGATATAGAATTAGAGCGGCAAGATTTATTTGAGAAATTTATAAGAGATTATGGAGGTGAAAACCTCTCGGGATTCATAGATAATAATGACAGTTTTTGTTGCCAAATTCAACTATCAGCTAAGGCGATGAAGGATTTAGCACTTAACTATCAATATTTATTTTATTTATCGGAATCGGAACAAATAGAATCTTTTGAACCAAATGACATAGAAAATAATTTACAAGACGATACGTCCTTACAACTCATTGCACCGTTATCAAATGCCCCCAAAGTATGTGTTATAGATAGCGGAATTCAAGAAAGTCATCGTTTATTGGATTTGGCAATTGATGTTTCATCGTCAAAATCATATGTCCTAAGTGATAATTCTACTGCTGATTATGTTTCAAATGGAGGTCATGGAACAAAGGTAGCGGGAGCAATATTATATCCTCGGTCTATTCCTACATCGGGAATATATAGTCTTCCATGTTGGATTCAAAATGCAAGAGTTTTGAATAAAAATAATGTACTTGATAGAAGAAACACCTATCTCCCTAAACTCATGGAAGATATAATATCAGATTTTTTGCCTACTAAAATCTATAACTTATCTATTGCTTCAAAGTCTCCATGTAGATTAAAACACATGACCTCGTGGGCAGCCTCAATAGATAAACTAACTTATGAAAATGATGTTTTATTCATTGTGGCAACTGGCAATTTAGGTAAAGGAGTAGTGAAAAATCATTTAGATTCGTCAAGACAATATCCTAATTTTTTGTTAGAAAAATCCAGTAGAATATCTAATCCATCACAAAGCAGTTTTGCTTTAACAGTAGGTTCTGTTAGTTTAGAAGAATATAAAACGATAGATGAGCATTCTTTTGGAGAAAACGATGACCCATCCGCTTTTACAAAATCTGGACCTGGACTATGGGGAATGATAAAACCTGATGTTGTTGAATATGGAGGTGATTTTGTTTTACAAAAAATTGCAAATATTCATTTTGTTAAATCAACAGATGATTCTTCTGTTGAACTCGTTCAATCAACACTCAGAGGAAATAAAAGTATTGGAAAAGATATTGGCACTTCGTTTGCCACGCCCAAAGTCACCCATATTGCTGCAATGTTACAAAGCGTATTGCCAAACGATGATGCTTTGTTATATAGAGCATTAATAGCACAATCAGCACGTCTTCCAAAAAAATATTTTCAAAACCCAACTTCTGATAATATTAGACTTTATGGATATGGCATTCCAGATGTTAATAGAGCAACAGGTAATACGGACAATAGAATTACTTTCATTGCTTCTGACCATATTGCACCTAAGCAAGCTAAGTTATATAGTGTAAATATTCCTGAAAGCATACGTAAGGCAGGAGATAACTATGATATTCTTATAGAATTTACGTTATCATATAAGGCTAATCCCAGAAGAACACGAATGAAAACAAAATCATATCTTTCTACTTGGGTTGATTGGGTTTCTTCTAAAAATGGGCAAAGTTTTGAACAATTTAAAGTACAAGTCATCAAAGACTTAGAATCAGGGAATGATTTAATTAATGTTCAAGAAAATCAAGATACAATTCACTGGGCAATTAGAGAACGTAGCGATTATGGTAAAATCAAAGATTTCAAAAGACAAGATAGCACATTACAAAAAGATTGGTGCATTCTGAAATCAAATCAACTTCCAGAAGAACTGTCATTTGCAATTATCGGTCACAAAGGATGGGAAGTCGATTTATCCCAAACTGTTCCATTTGCAATAAGTATTAGTATAGAAGCATTAGAAAATTCTATTGCAATCTATGAAAAAATTAAAGTAGAAAATGAGGTACAAATCCAAATTGAGATATAAACAAATTAACGACACTCCTCTTACAAATAATAATTAATATGAAAAATGTAGAAATCGAAGAAGTTAATACTTTTTTAGATAGTTCATTCCCAGAAAATCCAAGTCATATAATAGTATCAGTAAAACAAAGTAATGGTTCATACATAGAGCTTGTAGCATTATGGGTGGAAAGACCAACTCTTACGCAAGAGAACATTGATTATTCTCAATTTAATATTGGAGATTATAGAGTATCAAATTTCTGGGCAGCCGAACCACGTAAAGGTCATGGCACTCTTTTGCATAATTTTCTCAGAAATGAAATTAGGGAAGAATTAGGCGGGAGTATTTTAAACATTTATTCAAGTAAAGATATTGAGCCAAACGATGTAGAAACTTTTTCAGGCGATGCCAAGCTCTTTTGGAAAAACAGAGTGGAGAAGAAATTAGCAGTGTATGATTCGTCTTTAAAAAGATTCAAATTACTATTTAAAGATGAAGAAAGTTAAAGTATTAAATTCGCAAAACGGCTCAACTACTATACGGTTTGAGCCGTTTTCGTTACCATTTTGTTACTTCCTCTCTCACTAAGGCATAATCATCTTATACACAACACGTTATATAGTTCGCTCGAGACCTCACAAAATTTAAAAACTCCTAAATTTAGGAGTTTTTTTTTGCCCTGATTTCAATAAATTTGCCATATTCTTATCATTTATCTCTACCATGAACCCTACCCAATATAACTCATTTGACACTTTTAATAAGTATAATTACTGAAAAGATGTATGAAGTTTCTTCGGGGATACGACCAAGATAATGAAGTGATTACAAATAAAAGATAAGTTATCAGAATTGAGATACGAAAACTTACGTAAAATTAATCATACCATCTATCTTGATTAATTAATATTCTAATAATGAAATGAATTCGATTTGACCATTTATACAACAAATAACCAGATTTGACTACTGAGTTCAGCGAACATTCATATCTTTAAAGCATAAGCGTTTATTTTCGTTATTAATGAACGAAGACACTATATTTCGATACTAACGAATAAACGCTTTCTCCCCACATCTATGTAATTAGAATCAGAGAAAATTTCTTATCCTTGTAACATTAGAAGGTCTTGCAGTACACTTTATACCCTTCCATCAGTCGATACAAATACCCTCTTTTACACAATACGAAAAGCTTATCTACACATTTAATATCTAAATTCACATAATTGAACTTCTTTTAAACAAATTTTTAGCACAAATACTTTAAACCTTATGTAAAATAACAATTACATAAGTTCATTTTGTATTTTTGTAATAAATATCATTCTTCAAACTTATTCTCAATATTATCCAATAGTTTCTACTTAAAATAAAAACATTTCAACATTCTAAATTAGAAAAAATCTAAATAGTTCCCAAAGAATATAAAACTTCTAAAATTGAACAATATTTTAATTGGTTCGTAAATATTCCAATTGTACTTTTGTAGCCCGAAAAAGTGTAAAATTTGAGTTTTTTAAAGGAAAAAATCAAGTGTTGCATTTAGACGGAAAATAAGTTTTGATAAAAAATTGAATTTAATTAGCGTAATTTTATATAAATGTTCTGTAATAAAACGATTATGATAACCATGAAACGCTTGAAAATTGTTGCTTTAATGGCAGTTTTAGGCTTCTTCGCCTCGGTCGTTAGTGTGAAGGCTCAAGATCCTGCTGAGGGTGAACAAATTTTCAAAAACAATTGTACGTCTTGCCATGCCGCAACTGATGAAGTTGTGATAGGCCCAGGTTTAAAAGGCATTGGTCAGAGAAGACCTATTGACTGGCTTGTAAAATGGATTCACAATCCACAAGCTGTCGTTGCTTCGGGCGACAAATATGCTGTTGATTTATTCAACAAGTATAACAAAACACAAATGACGGCTTTCCCGAACCTTTCGGAAGGTCAAATCAAAAGTGTTGTTGCTTATATTGACGCTCAAGCTGCTGCCCCAGTTGCTGCTGCTGCCGGAGCAACTCCTGCTGCTGGTGCTGCTCCTACTGAAGGGTCTGCAAATGGTGGAATGATGCAATACATCATGGTTGCCTTGTTATTGATTATGGTTTTGGTATTAGTTGCCTTATTATCAATCGTTTCAAGTCTATCTAAATTAGCAAACGTTTCTCCTGATTCTCCAGAAGTTCAAGATGTACCATTGTTAAAAAGACTTGCTGAAAATGGCAAGAAGTTGGCAGCAAATAGTGCATTCAAAACAGGTGCGGCGTTGTTAATTACTTTATTGATTGGGAAAGCTACTATTGATGCAGCTTATGGCGTAGGTATCCACCAAGGATATGCACCAGAACAACCTATTCAATTCTCACACAAACTTCACGCTGGTCAATACCAAATCAATTGTAACTATTGCCACACAGGCGTTTACAAAGGAAAAGGGGCAAACATCCCTTCTGCGAATATTTGTATGAACTGCCACAACTCAATCAAGCGTGAATCTCCTGAAATTCAGAAAATCTATCGCTCTCTTGAGAAAGATGAGCCAATTCAATGGGTACGTGTTCACAACCTTCCTGATTTAGCATATTTTAACCACTCTCAGCATACAAATGTTGGCGGATTAGAATGCTCAAACTGTCATGGAGATATTGCTAAAATGGAAGTTGTTCAGCAACGCTCTACTTTAACAATGGGATGGTGTATCGATTGTCACAGAAAAACGGATGTGAATACGAAAGGTAATGCTTACTATGATAAATTGGTAGAATTACACAGTAAAGACCACAAAGAGCCATTGAAAGTTCAAAACATCGGAGGTTTAGAGTGTTCTAAATGTCACTATTAATAAATTGGTGAATTAGTGATTGGTGAATGGTGATTAGTAAATGACCTACCCAAAAGCAAAAACGTTAATCAAGACATTAAAAAAAAGCCAATTGCCGAAAGCCAAAAGCCAGAAGCTAAAAAAGCTAATCACATATTACAAATATGGAAAATAATACAAAACGGTATTGGAGAGGGATTGAGGAGTTAACAAACAATGCAGAGTTTGTAAAATATGCACATCGTGAATTTGGCGATGCTCCAACAGCAAATGAAAAAGGAGAAGCGTTAATTGATGGAACAAACACTGTTCGTCGTGATTTCTTGAAGGTTTTAGGTTTTGGAGTTTCCGCAGTAGCTTTAGCAGCTTGCGAAGCACCTGTAAAAAAGGCAATTCCATACTTAAATAAACCAGAAGACGTTGAACCAACAATTGCTAACTGGTACGCTTCTACTTTCATCGATGGTGGAGATTATGCATCAATATTGGTGAAAACACGTGAAGGTCGTCCTATCAAAGTTGAAGTAAACCCAATGTCTTCAATTACGAAAGGAATATCAGCCAGAGTTCATGCTTCAGTATTGAGCCTTTATGATAATGAAAAATTAAAAGGTGCAACAATTGCAGGTAAACCTTCTGACTGGGCAACAACCGATAAAGAAATTATTGCAGAGTTAGGTAAGATTTCTGCTCGTGGTGGTCAAATAAGAATTGTATCAAATACAATCGTTTCTCCAACAACAAAAAAAGTTATTAGTGAGTTTATTGCAAAATACTCTACTGCTAAATTAGTAACCTATGATGCAAATTCTGTATCTGGTTTAATCCAAGCAAATGGAGGTATTTTGCCAAGCTACAATTTTAGCAAAGCAAAAACTATCGTTTCGATTGGTGCAGACTTTTTAGGTACTTGGCTTTCAGCAGATGAATTTTCTGAACAATGGGCAAAAACTCGTAGAGTAAGTTCTGCCGAGGGTGGAAATAAAGAAATGTCTCGTCATTATCAGTTTGAGTCAATTATGTCAATGACTGGAGCTAATGCCGATTATCGTTCAACTTATAAACCATCACAAGAAGGATTAGTTGTAACAAGTCTTTACAATGCTCTTGCATCAAAATTAGGAGCTACTCCAATTGGAGGTGCCTCTATCAAAATAGAACACTTTGACAAAGCTGTTTCAGATTTAGTTGCTACAAAAGCAGCATCAATTGTAGTTTCTGGCTCTAATGACCCTGCAGTACAAACTGTAGTTATTGCAATCAATGCAATGTTGGGAGCTTATGGTAAGACTATTGATGCAGGAATGCCTTCTAATTATAGACAAGGTTCTGATGCTGAAATGACTTCATTTATCAATGAAGCAAAAGCAGGTCAAATTGGTGCAGTAGTTTTCTACAACGCTAATCCTGTTTATAACCACCCACGTGGTGCTGAATTAGCAGAAGTATTGCCTAAAATTGGATTAACAATCTCTACAAATGATCGTGCTGACGAAACAGGATCACTTTGTAAGTATAATACTCCTGATTCTCATTATTTAGAATCTTGGAATGATGCTGAACCGAAAAGAGGTTACTTCTCATTTACACAGCCTACAATATCAACAATCTTCAAAACTCGTCAAGCACAATCAAGTTTCTTAACTTGGGCTGGATTGAATGGAGATTATGCTACATACCTTGAAAATGCTTGGTCTTCTACTTTAGGAGGAAAATCAGCTTGGTCAAAAGCATTGCATGATGGTGTATATGAACCTGGGGCAAGTGCATCTTTCAATGTTCCTCAAACAGGTTTAGCAGATGCTGTCGTTTCTATTTCGAAGAATTACAAAGCTAATTCTGACAAAATGGAATTGGCAATCTACGAAAAAGTAATTATGGGTACAGGCTCACAAGCTAACAACCCTTGGTTACAAGAATGTCCAGAACCAGTATCAAAAGCTTGTTGGGGCAACTATGCTATGGTTTCTTTAGCAACTGCGAAGAAATTAGGCTTAGACCAAGAAATAGAATTAGATACACACGAAGTTGAAGTTTCTGTAAATGGTAAATCAGTTAAATTACCATTCATTGTTCAACCAGGTCAAGCTAATGATACAGTAGCGATTGCAATTGGATACGGACGTACAAAGGCTGGAAAATCTGCGAATGAAGTTGGAGCAAATATTTACCCATTTGCATCCTTCATCAATGGCAATATTGCATTTTCAAATACAGGAGATGTACAAGTAAAAGCAACTGGTAATACTGCACAAATTGCTCGTACACAGACACATAATACTGTTATGGCTCGTGAAGCTGTAGTACAAGAAACAGTATTGAGTGCCTATAAGAAAAATGTTGAAGCAGGACGTTTTAAACCAACCGTTTCTACAGCAGAAGGAAAGAAAACAGCGACAGACCTTTCATTATGGAATGGTCACAAATATAATAACCACGCATGGGGAATGGTCATTGACTTGAACACTTGTACTGGTTGTTCTGCCTGTGTAGTGTCTTGTAATGCCGAAAATAACATTGCAGTAGTAGGACGTAAAGAAGTTATTAATCGTCGTGAAATGCACTGGATGCGTATCGACCGTTACTATTCTTCAGATGCAGATGTTGAAGATGTAAAAGGATTAGAATATGCTTCTGAAAATCCTGAGGTTGTATTCCAACCAATGCTTTGTCAACACTGTAATAATGCACCTTGTGAGACAGTTTGTCCAGTATTAGCAACAACTCACTCTTCAGAAGGATTGAACCAAATGACTTACAACCGTTGTATTGGTACTCGTTATTGTGCAAATAACTGTCCATATAAAGTGCGTCGTTTCAACTGGTTCCGTTATTATCAAACGGATGAATATGACTTCCAATTCAACAACGATTTAGGTCGTATGGTGATTAATCCAGATGTAACAGTTCGTTCACGTGGAGTAATGGAAAAATGTTCAATGTGTGT
The DNA here is from genome assembly GCF_034931005.1 of Arcicella sp. LKC2W. Taxonomy (NCBI): domain Bacteria; kingdom Pseudomonadati; phylum Bacteroidota; class Cytophagia; order Cytophagales; family Flectobacillaceae; genus Arcicella; species Arcicella sp. LKC2W. The sequence goes on along the minus strand of NZ_JAYGIN010000002.1, from coordinate 188,723 downwards.
TCAACGTATCCAAGCTGGAAAATTGGAAGCGAAGAAGGAAAAGAGAAGACCAAAAGATGGAGAAATTCAAACTGCGTGTTCACAATCTTGTCCTACTAATGCTATTACTTTTGGAGATATGAATGATGAAACATCAGAAATCTCGAAATTATTAGAAGCTGAACACAAAGGACGTGCCTTCGGTGTAATTGAAGAAATCAATGTGAAGCCAAATATTTCTTACTTAGTTAAAATCCGAAACAAGGAGGAAAAAGTGAAGAAAGAAGAAGCAACGGTTGAACACAAAGAACACGCTTAGGTTGTAAATAATTTTTGATTCTAAATTTTTAATTAAAAAATATATGTCGCACGTAGTATCACCCATAAGAGAGACCCTTGTTTCAGGTGGTAAATCTTATCATGACGTTACAAATGATATTTGTAAGCAAGTTGAAGGCGAACCTACCAAAGAGTGGAAAATCGCTTTTGGTGTATCTTGCATAGTATTCGCTTACGGTGCTTATTGCTTAGGCTACACTTGGTGGCAAGGCATTGGAGTATGGGGCTTGAATAAAACAGTAGGTTGGGCATGGGACATCACCAACTTCGTATGGTGGGTAGGTATCGGTCACGCTGGTACACTTATTTCAGCCGTATTATTATTATTTCGTCAGAAATGGAGAACATCTATTAACCGTTCTGCAGAAGCGATGACAATCTTTGCTGTACTTTGTGCAGCGTCATTTATCTTAGCTCACATGGGGCGTCCTTGGTTATTTCACTGGGCATTGCCATTACCAAATACATTTGGTTCATTGTGGGTAAACTTTAACTCTCCATTAGTTTGGGACGTTTTCGCTATCTCTACATACCTTTCTGTATCATTAGTATTCTGGTACTTAGGTCTTGTTCCTGATTTAGCAACTATCCGTGATAGAGCTCAAACAAAAGCAGCCAAATTCTGGTACGGAGCATTCAGTTTAGGGTGGAATGGTTCAGCCAAAACATGGGCTCGTTATGAATATGTTTCATTAATCTTAGCTGGTATTTCAACACCATTGGTACTTTCAGTACACACAATTGTATCGATGGACTTTGCAACATCAGTTATTCCAGGATGGCATACTACAATCTTCCCGCCATACTTCGTAGCAGGAGCGATTTTCTCAGGATTTGCAATGGTACAAAGTCTTTTATTGATTACTCGTGTAGTATTCAAATTAGAAGATTATATTACAATTGAACACATTGAAATGATGAATATCATCATTACCGTAACTGGTTCAATTGTAGGTATTGCCTATTTAACAGAGTTCTTTATTGCATGGTATTCGGGTGTTGAATATGAATCATATTGCTTCATTAACCGTGCTACTGGTCCTTATTGGTGGGCATATTGGATGATGATGACGTGTAACGTAATCTCTCCACAATTATTCTGGTTCAAAAAAATTCGTCAAAGCATCTTAGTATCATTTATACTTTCTGTAGTAGTAAACGTTGGTATGTGGTTTGAACGTTTTGTAATTATTGTATCGTCATTACACCGTGATTATCTTCCATCTTCTTGGGCGATGTTTACACCAACAATGTACGATATTGGTGATTATATTTTCTCTTTTGGATTATTCTTTACTTTATTCTTCTTGTTTGCTAAATTTTTACCAGTAATCAATATGTTTGAGGTAAAATCTGTAATGAGAGGTGTGTCAACAAACTTCCCTGCTAAGAAGAAATCATCAGGAGATAAATCAAAAGAAACAGTTCACTAAGATATATCGAAATTCAGCCATTGGCTATTAGTTTAAATAGTTAATGGCTGATTGCTAAATAAAAAAAATAAAAAAATGGATTCAACAGAAAGATATTTAGTAGGAGTTTTCGACGATGATGAGGAAGTATTACACGCTGTTACGGAAGTTAAAAACAGTGGCGTAAAGATTGAAGAAGTATTTACTCCTTTTCCAATTCACGGACTTGATGTAGCAATCGGTCATCCACGCACACGTATTCCAATTGCAGCATTTTTGTTCGGTTGTTTGGGTTTAACGTGTATCTTTTCCCTAATAAATTATACAATGGTCTTTGACTGGCCTATGATTATTGGTGGTAAAGATTTCTTCGCATTACCAGACTGGATTCCAGTTTCATTTGAAGGTACAGTATTATTTACTGCGTTCGGTATGGTTGGAACGTTCTTAGTTTCAAATAGCTTATGGCCAGGTAAACAACCAAAAACATTCGATTTAAGAAGTACTGATGATAAATTTATTATGGCTGTCAATATGGCAAATAATAAAAAATCAGAAGCTGAAATCGAATCAATTTTGAAAGCATCTGGAGCTATCGAAGTAAATGTTAAACAATTTTAGTTCATAGGTATAAGGTATAAGATATGAGTTATAAGGTAGAGAGTTATAAATAATATAATTTTTTCCCTAATCCCCAATCCCAATTACTAATTCCTAACATGACTTACGACTAATAATCAAAATTATGTTTACCAATAAAACAAAAAGTCTTTTGCTAACTGGAATCGTTGCTTTGGCAATGACATCTTGCGGAGACAAACATAACGATTCGGGTACGGAATTTGCACCGAATATGTATCATTCTGTTGGCTATGAACCACTTTCTCAAAGTGAAGGAGATACAAACAAAATCAATCCTCACGGAATGAATATGCGTTTACCAGTAAAAGGAACTGTTCCTCGTAAATATTACGGTCAAGAAGCAAAGAATGATTCTATTGATGGTGATTTACTCCAAATGGAATTGACCTCTCGTAATATAAAGTCTGGAGATATGGCTTCATCTGAAGCTCTATTGACAAACCCTTATGAGCCAACAGAAGCAAATCTTGAAGCTGGCAAAATTCAGTATGAAAGATTTTGTATGCACTGTCATGGTGAAACAGGAAAAGGCGATGGAGCGGTAGCTAAAATGTATAAAGGTGTACCTGTTTATTCATCAGATGCCTTAAAGAATCTTAACGACGGTCATATTTATCATACAATTACACACGGTAAAGGTCGTATGTGGGCTCATGGTTCACAAATCTCTTCTGCTGACCGTTGGAAAATCGTTCTTTACGTACATCAGTTACAGCAATAAGAATACATGATAGCAAAATTAAGTAACAACCGTTACTTGACTAAATGTTAACTTGCTAATCAATATCAGTTATTTTCAAATTATAAAATTTTCAAATTATAATGGCGGGACATTCACATTTTTCCCCATCTAATGTCGAAGAACATTTTGAGTTCACGGCAGAAGGTCGCAAAAGAGTTATTTATGCTTTCTTAGCAGGATTAGTAGCACTTGTTGTAGGAATCTATTTGTTATCTCGTGGAGATCACGAAGCAGCACACGCTGTTGCTGAACACGGTGCTGAGCATGGCGAACACCTTTCAGGAGGTGCTGTTGCTCATCATGGAGACTATGATTGGACAAATCGTATCTGGGCCAATCTTTGGTTGAATGGGGTATTCTTCACTGGTATTTCTGTAATTGGTATGTTTTTCGTATCTATTCAGTATTTGGCAAAAGCAGGTTGGTCTTCAGTAGTAAAAAGAGTAGCAGAAGCATTTCCTCCATTTTTAATCGTTACAGGGACAGTATTAATATTAGTTTTCTTGTTTAAAGGAGACGTAATTTTTCACTGGATGCATCATGGTGTAACTGAAAAAGGAAGTGAAAATTATGATAAAATCATCGCTGGAAAATCAGGCTATTTAAACAAATGGTTTTTCTTAGGACGTATGGTTACATTCTTCGCTCTTTGGTTAGTGCTTTGGAATTGGATGCGTAAAAAGTCATTAGATGAAGACCTTAACGGTGGAAATGAAAATTTCTTTTCAATGGTAAAAATTGCTACAGGGTTTATTGTAGTTATGGGTATTTCAAGTTCAATGTCTGCTTGGGACTGGGTTATGTCAATTGATACTCACTGGTTCTCAACAATGTTTGGTTGGTATATGTTCTCTTCATGGCACGTAACTGGCTTAGCAACAATCACATTAACCGTATTATTGTTGAAAGACAAAGGTTATATGCAATATGTAAACTTTAACCATTTACATGATTTAGGTAAATTTATGTTTGCCTTCTCTATCTTCTGGACTTATGTATGGTTTGAGCAATTCTTATTGATTTATTATGCTAACTTTCCTGAAGAAACAATTTATTTCTTGGAGCGTTGGGAAGGTCATAACAAAATTTATAAAGCGACAGAAATCTTAAACGTGTTTTGCAACTTCTTCTTTCCATTTTTAATCTTAATGACACGTGATGCAAAACGTACAGCAATCTTCTTGAAAATTGCTTGTTCTTTCATCATTGTTGGTCACTATCTTGATTTCTACCAAATGATTATGCCAGGTACAGTTGGACCAAATGGTGGATTTGGATTAGTGGAATTTGGAATGGTTACAGTATTTGCTTCTGCTTTCATTTATGTAGTATCAATGCAATTGACGAAAGCATCTTTAGTAGCCAAAAACCACCCATTCTTGGAAGAGGCACTTCACCACGATATTTAAGCAATAATAGGTTGTTAAATAACAACCTATTATTTTCTATAAAATCTCAAAATGTTCAAAACATTTATATTGAACATTTTTTTATAGAACAGTAAAGAATATAGCGTCTGGAAATTATTATCAGGCAATATTAAAATAGAAGATTTATAACCAAAAATTAACTAATAAAATGACATATTTAATAGGTCTTTTGTCGGTAGTATTCTTAATATTGGCAATCATGATTGTCAGTAAGAGTATGTCTCTTTCAAAAGGTATTCAAGGCACTGAGCAAGACCAAGATACACCATTAGATGGAGCGAATAATGCAAATGCAATAGGATTTATTGTGTTTTTAGTATTGGGTTCAATAGGAGCAGCATGGTCATTCTTGTATTCTAAACCTGACTTACTTCCTGTGGCAGCATCAGACCATGGGTTAATTACAGATAAAATGTTTTGGGTTTCAATGGGCGTTATTACGTTTGCTTTTTTCGTAACAAATGCACTGTTGTTTATATTTCCGTTCTTGTATAGATACAAAAAAGGAAATGTAGCTACATTTTATCCAGTTAACCATAAGTTAGAATTAATCTGGACAGTAATTCCTGCGATAGTAATGGCTGTATTGGTATTTACAGGTTGGAGAACTTGGAGAGATATAACATCTCAAGCACCAGACAATGCAGTTGTTATTGAAGTTACAGGTCACCAATTTGGTTGGTATGTACGTTACTCAGGTAATGATGATAACAAATTAGGAAATAATAACTACAAGTTAATTGACGCAACAAATTCGGTTGGTATTGACTACACAGATGAAAAATCTTTTGATGACTTTACTGCAAACGAAATGCACTTACCAAAAGGAGTTCCTGTTTTGTTGAAAATTAAAGCTCAAGATGTATTACACTCGGTATATTTACCTTACCAACGTGTTAAAATGGACGCTGTTCCTGGTATGCCTACAAAGTTTTGGTTTGTGCCTAATAAGACAACTGATGAGATGCGTTATATCACAGGTAATCCTGATTTCAATTACAAACTAAACTGTACTGAAATTTGTGGAAGTGGTCACTTCGGTATGGCAATTACAGTTTTTGTTGATGAGCCTGAAGACTATGCAGTATGGTGTAAGCAACAAAAGCCATTCTTGACACAAAATCCTGACTTCTTAGCTAAAGTTCCAGAAAAATTGAAAGGCAAAGCACAAAAATATATTGAGGCTCCTGCTGCGGCATCAGATAGTACACAAGCGAGTGGTGCAACTCCAGCCGCTGCAACATCATTGAGATAATTATCAGATTCAACATAGAATAAATAACAATAAATTATGGCAACTGCAACACTACACGCAACAGACTCTCAAGCACACGGTCATGACCACGAGCATGAGCATCACGAGCTGGGATTCGTGCAGAAGTATATCTTCTCAGAAGACCACAAGACAATTGCAAAGCAGTATTTAATTTCAGGTATCATTTGGGCATTCTTCGGAGGTGCAATGTCAATTATCTTCCGCTTACAATTAGGTTTTCCTAATATGGATTTAACTTGGTTAAAACCAGTATTAGGTCAATGGATAGTTGAAGGTAAATTAGAAAAAGAATTCTATTTAGCACTTGTTACAATGCACGGAACTGTAATGGTATTCTTTGTATTAACAGCAGGTCTTTCAGGAACATTTTCAAACTTCTTGATTCCACTACAAATTGGAGCAAGAGATATGGCATCAGGATTTATCAATATGCTATCTTATTGGTTCTTCTTCTTGGCATCAATTATTATGTTCTCTTCATTATTTATTGAAACAGGACCAGCGTCAGGTGGATGGGTTATTTATCCTCCTTTAAGTGCATTACCTCAAGCAATGCCAGGTTCAGGATTAGGAATGACATTGTGGCTAACCAGTATGGCATTATTTATTGTTTCTCAATTAATGGGGGGTATTAACTATATCTGTACAGTTATCAACTTACGTACTCGTGGAATGTCATTCACGAAGTTACCTTTGACAATCTGGGCATTCTTCTTCACTGCAATTTTAGGTTTGTTATCATTCCCTGTATTGTTATCGGCAGCATTATTATTAATATTTGACCGTAGTTTTGGTACATCATTCTATTTGTCAGAAATTTATATTGGTGGTGAAGCTTTACCAAATATTGGTGGTTCAGCTATCTTATATCAACACTTATTTTGGTTCTTAGGTCACCCTGAGGTTTATATTGTATTATTACCAGCATTAGGGATTACTTCAGAAATCATTGCCACAAATTCACGTAAACCAATTTTTGGATATCGTGCCATGATTGGTTCTATGCTTGGGATTACATTTTTAGCGTTTATCGTTTGGGCTCACCACATGTTCGTAACAGGTATGAATCCATTCTTAGGGTCAGTTTTCATGTTCTTAACATTGATTATTGCAGTTCCTTCGGCGGTAAAAGCATTTAACTATATTACAACTTTATGGCGAGGTAATATTATTTTTACTCCAGCAATGTTGTTTTCAATTGGATTAGTTTCATTGTTTATATCAGGTGGACTTACTGGTATCATTTTAGGTAACTCAGCTCTTGATATTAACCTGCATGATACATATTTTGTAGTTGCTCACTTCCACTTAGTAATGGGTGCTGCATCATTCTTCGGATTGATGGCTGGTGTTTATCACTGGTTCCCTAAATTATTTGGTAAAATGATGAATAAGAACGCAGGTTACTTACACTTTTGGTTAACATTTGTAGGTGTTTATTGCGTATTCTTCCCAATGCATTATATTGGTTTAGCTGGTTTCCCACGTCGTTATTACTCATTTACTGCATTAGGAAATGGTAGAATGGAAGCTTTCGTTGATATGAATATGTTTATCTCAATTGCAGCTATTCTTACATTCTTGGCACAAGCGATTTTTGCAGTAAACTTCTTTTACTCAATTTTCAAAGGAAAAAGAGCTACTCAAAATCCTTGGAACTCAACTACTTTGGAATGGACAACTCCAATCGAAGGTATTCACGGTAACTGGGAAGGAGAGATTCCTGCAGTATATCGTTGGGCTTATGATTATAGCAAGCCAGGTTCAGCGGTAGATTTCATTCCTCAAAATGTTCCATATTCAGCAACTCCTGAATCTAACTTCCCAGAAGAGAATGAAGAAATTGCAAATGAAAAAGAAATCGAAGGGCTATTAGATATTCAAAATTCTTCTTATAGTCACTAAGAAGTAAATACCTCTAAAATTGAGAATATGTTAACTATGATGATTCTGGTTAATATATTCTCAATTTTTTTTAAGAGCAATTCATACTTTTGTTTTTCAAAGAAAGCCTTGTACTTAACAGTTTTTAAGTATAAAAAACAAAAATTGAATTAACTAACTAAAACAAAACTCAAATATGCTCTTTCGTAAATTAGGCATAGCAACAATTGTAACCATTTATTTGTTGGTTTTAGCAGGAGGAATTGTTAGAAGTACAGGCTCAGGAATGGGATGCCCAGACTGGCCAAAGTGTTTTGGAATGTTAGTTCCTCCAACAGATGTTACTCAACTTCCTGCCAATTATCAGGAAATATACGCAGAGAAACTACATGGAGAAGTTGAATTCAATGTAACAAAAACATGGATTGAATATGCGAATCGACTTTTGGGAGCATTGACAGGAATCATTGTATTTGCAACTTTCATTTCGTCATTTTTTTACTACTGGAAGAAAGATAGAGCAATTGTATATTTATCGTTTTTAGGCGTAATTTTGATTGGGGCAAACGGCGTTTTGGGAAAATATGTTGTGGATTCGTTCCTAAAACCGGGAGTTGTAACGATGCACATGCTCTTAGCGATATTAGTAATATTTGTACTACTTTATGCAATAGCACGAGGGTGGTCGGAAGTAATAATTACTGAAAATGTAGAGCATAAAAACACAATTACAAAATTATTAATTGTTGTTCTCATCGTTTCAACTTCACAAATCCTAATAGGAACTCAAGTTAGAGAAGCAATTGATAAAATCATTGCAAATCCATTCTTTGGTTATAACCGTAGTACATGGATAGAACAGATGGGATTACCATTTTATATTCATCGCTCCTTTTCCATTATTGTATTGGGCTTACATATTTTCTTGATTTGGATGCTACAAAAAAACACCAAACAAACAGGTTTAATTTCAACTTTTACTAAAGCATTAGTAATAATGGTTATCGTTGAAATACTAACTGGGATAATAATGGCGTATTTTGGAGTTCCTGCATATATTCAACCAGTCCACTTAACATTGGCTATTATTTCAGTTGGAATACAGTTTGTACTCTTACTATTACTAAATTTTAAAAATGTAACACGATTTAGTGAGTCGTGAATAAGATGATTACTAAAGAAAAAGAGGTTTCTCTTCAAAACGAATCTGTGGGTAGTCTTGCCAAAGTAAAGGCATATTACGAGTTACTAAAATTCAGATTATCTGCATTGGTTGCATTTTCTGGAGCATTCGGGTATTCGTTAGCAGTAGATAAAATAGATTGGTGGAAAATTACATTAATAAGTCTTGGAGGCTTTTTAATCACTGGAGCCGCTAATATTGTTAATCAAATCAAGGAAAAAGAACTTGATAAATTAATGAAACGTACCCAAAATCGACCATTACCCACTGGAAGATTGAGTACCAAAGAAGCATTAATATTTTGTATCATATTATTCCTAATTGCCAATTATATTTTAATTTTTGAGTTTAATTTAAAATCAGGGCTTTTAGGTATTTTATCATTCTTTTTATATGGATTTGCCTACACGCCACTAAAGCGAGTAGGACCCATTTCTGTATTTGTCGGAGCGATACCTGGAGCATTTCCTCCAATGATTGGATGGGTGGCTGCAACTAATCATTTTGGCTTAGAACCTGGAATATTATTTGCCATTCAATTTTTCTGGCAATTCCCTCATTTTTGGGCAATTGCATGGGTCGCTGATGACGATTACCAAAGAGCAGGCTTCAAAATGTTACCCAATAATGGTCATAAAGACATAAGGACAGCATTAACGATGATGATTTATACCATCTTTCTTGTCCCATGTGGTTTTATCCCACATTTTTTGGGTATGACAGGCTTTAATTCAGCAATTATTGCCGTTTTATGCGGTGTGTTATTTTTATCACAAACCTTCTATTTAATGTCTAAAACAACAGATAAAGCAGCATTAATGATGATGTTTGGCTCATTTATTTACCTACCAATAGTGGAGATAGCATTTTTAATGGACAAAATTTAACGTTATGACACAAGAACATTTAGCAAATATAAAACTTGATGAGCCTGAAGAAACGCTCAACATGAATCCAAAAAAATTTATGCTTTGGCTCGCAATAGTATCTATCATCATGATGTTTGCAGGTTGGACTTCAGGATATTTAGTACGTAAGGCGGAAGGACGTTGGCACGAGTTTGAACTACCTCAAATCTTCTGGTATTCAACAGGAATCCTATTAGTAAGTAGTATTTCTATGTTTTTTGCAGTAAGAGCCGCAAAAAAAGATAATTTCAGTACGCTTAAAACAGCAATTTCTATTACTTTTGTGTTCGGTTTAGCTTTTTTAGCGACCCAAGTCATTGGGTTTTCTGATTTAATCAAAAATCAATTATACTTTGCAGGAAGTGATGTAGCATCCTCTTGGATTTATGTTCTGGTTGGCTTACACGCAGTTCACGTATTTTCTGGTTTAATTGTATTATTAATTTCATTAATTTCATCTTTTAAGTTCACAAAAGAATCGAAAAACCTTACCAGAATACAGTTATGTGCTACTTATTGGCACTTTTTAGATTTTCTCTGGTTATATTTGTTTTTATTTTTATATTTCAATAGATAGAATTATAAGTTTTTAAGTTGAAAAACAAGGGCTTCATTCAACTGATGAATTACCCAACAAACAAAACTTAATTATTTAAAATTCGAGAACTGTTAACATAATTTTTTTTAATTAAAACCGTTAAAAAATGTCTGCAATACACGCTCCTGCCGTTCCTGAAAAATTAACTTGGACGGGTGGTTCAGAACCAATGAAAGCAAGTTACGGAAAACTAATGATGTGGTTTTTCTTACTTTCAGATACCTTTACATTTTCAGCCTTATTAGTAACTTACGGAATGATTCGTTTCAGTAATAATGCTTATGCAGGGCTTACTGAGAACTTCTATTTCTCAACAACTCATTGGCCTATTCCAGATAAGGTGTTTTCTGCATTACCGTTTTTACACGGAGTTGAAGCCCCATTAATCTTTGTGGGAATTATGACATTTATTTTGATTTTTAGTTCTGTTACAATGGTTTTAGCAGTAGAAGCTGGACATCGTGGTGACCGTGCTGATGTGGAAAAATGGATGTTGTGGACAATTATCGGTGGTTTTACATTCTTGGGTTCTCAAGCATGGGAATGGTCACACTTTATACATGGCCCAGAATTGGCTTTAGCAGCAAAAGATGCCGCAGGAAACGCTATCGAAGGAGCAAATTTAGTGCGTAACCCTTATGGTCCTCCAGCTTTTGCAGATTTATTCTTCTTCATTACAGGATTTCACGGAACTCACGTATTTTCAGGAGTAATTCTAAACATCCTCATTTTCTTTAATGCAGCAACGGGTCTTTATGAGCGTCGTGGACACTATGAAATGGTTGAAAAAGTTGGTCTTTACTGGCACTTTGTAGACTTAGTTTGGGTATTTGTATTTACATTTTTCTATTTAGTGTAATTACTCTCCTAAAACTCCCTATCGAGGGAATCTCAAAAGATTTTGTTAATCAAAAAATATTAAAAAAATGGCTTCACATTCACAAGTAATCGAAGAAAAAGTAATAGCACCCGCACAAACAGGAGCTATTTGGAAAACGTTTTGGATTCTTCTAATATTGACCGCAATAGAATTCGTAATTGCATTCACAATGCCAAATAATCATTTGAGAGTAGCAATTTTTGCAGGAATGACTATTGTTAAGGCATTCTTTATCGTAGGTGAATTTATGCACTTAAAACATGAAGTTAAAGTGTTAATTTGGGCAGTTTTATTCCCTGTTATTACAATTGCATGGTTATTAGTTGCTCTACTTCTTGAAGGAGGAGCTCACAGATAAATTTAAGCGTCAAAAGTTTGTATTGTACATTTTTAAAAAAATAAAAATCACATATAATACAAACTTTTGACAACCAATAATATGCCTCAAAAAACTATAAAAGCTGGAATCCTAATCGCCGCATTAGTTGTTCCAGCTTTAATTTTTTTATATCTAAAGGGCTTTGGTGAAAACCATTATGAATTGCCTTACATGATTCCATTGACAGACTCTACGACGGGAAATGTCATGATTAAGAAAAACCCAAATCCAAAGTGGAATGAACCCGAAGTGGATACTGTTTTTCATACGATTCCTGCATGGAAACTGACTGATGAAAATGGGAAAACATTTTTAGGAGAATCTTTGAAAGGGAAAATTTATGTAGCAGATTTTTTCTTTACAAGGTGTGAGACGATTTGTCCTAAAATGTCAAATGAATTAACTCGTGTTCAAGACACATTCTCACAAAATGATGAAGTACAATTTGCGTCATTCTCAGTTGACCCAAATCATGATACCCCAGAAATGCTTAAAGAGTATGCGAAAAAATATGATGCGAAAACTGGAAAGTGGCATTTTTTAACGGGTACAAAATCTCAAATTTATCCATTAGCTGTTCAAGGTTATTTTGTTCCTGTGGCAGATGCTTCTGAGTACGATAAAGCTATTAAAACTCCTGATAAAACATTTATCCATTCTGAGAAGTTAATATTGGTAGATAAAGAAGGACACATTAGAGGTTTTTATGATGGAACTGACAAAAAGGATGTGGATAGACTTATATTAGAAATACGAGTATTGGTAAAAATTTACGAAACAAAAAGTTGAAATAACACATCAGCAAAATGAACCCCATAATTTTAGAAAAAAGCACTAAGAATGAAACCTTAGTCAAGATTTTATCAATAGCTATTCCTGTGGCAGTAGCATTATTGATTGGTATTAGAACAAAAATCGATTTAGGTGCTTGGACAAAGACTTTACCACACGTAATTGGTCTTTTAAACACTACGACTTCCATTACACTCATTTTAGGCTTAATGGCTGTTAGAAATAAAAATATAGCAAGACACCGTCAAATGATGGGACTTTCATTTATACAAGGGGCTTTATTTTTGGTCTTGTATATTCTATATCATATTTCAAATCAATCTACTCCTTTTGGTGGAGAAGGTATTTTACGTCCGATTTACTACTTTTTATTGGTATCTCATATTGTCTTATCAATTGGAGTAGTATGGTTTGTTCTTCGTGCCGTATATTTTGCATTAAGTGGGCAAATTGTAGAACATAAGAGGATTGTTAAATGGACATTACCCTTGTGGTTATATGTATCGATAACAGGAGTGATAGTATATTTGATGATTTCACCATATTATAATTAGGCTTTAGGGGTAGCTTTTAGGAGGTTTGTGAACAAGGTTTAATAAAATCTTGGAAATTGCGAACATTTAAAACTTAATACCTAAAACCTCTCAGAAACATGAAAAAGATATTTTTAGCTTTAATTTTATTTTTGATTAGCACATCAATGAGTATCGCTCAATGTGCAATGTGCAGAATGACGGTAGAAAGTACCGTTTCAAATGGGCGTAGCCAGATTGCATCAAATCTAAATCATGGTATTTTATATTTATTGTCAGCACCATACCTCTTGGTAGTGATTGTTGGCTATTTATGGTGGAGAAGCTCAAAGAGAAATATGTCTCCACAAACAATTTTGAGACAAAGAATCAGAAAAGCATTAAGTTAAAACATAAAAATCCCGTTTAGATTAAATTTAATCTGAACGGGATTTTTACTTTAAAACGAGAAAACTACTCCCAAAGTGGATAATGCTCTAAATGTATTTGTTCTCCAAAGAAAATTTTGGTTGAAGTTTCAAAAGAAGCCGTATAATCAGAAACATAAAAATGCTTAATATGAGAATTCATTGAGCAAAGAATATCGTTATTTGATAAATAGTTCTTCAACGAATTTGCCACAATTTCAGAAGTATCCAAAACTGACACTTTTCCTTGATAATAATTCTCAATTTGAGTTTTAATCAATGGATAATGTGTACAACCCAAAATCAAAGCTTCAATCCCTTCCAATTCTGTATGACGGAGGTATTCCTGAATAATACTTTCTGAAATATTATTGTTGAAAAAACCCTCTTCAATCATCGGAGCAAGTAGAGGCGTTGCTAATGATTTCAAGGTAATTCCTTTATCGGTGGCATCAATTTTTTTCCGATAAATATTAGAATTAACCGTTTGTTTAGTTCCAATCAATCCAATCGTTTTTTCGGAATATGTACTTGCCAAATATTCTACTACTGGGTCAATTACATTGATAATCTTCGCTTTGCTTCCTACATACTCACGTACAAGCTCATACGCAGCCGCAGAAGCCGAATTACACGCAATCAGAATAACTTTACATTTCTGCTGTAAAAGCACATTACAAATTTTGATAGAATACGCCTGAATCGCAGATGAAGATTTATCTCCGTAGGGTAAATGTGCAGTATCTCCAAAATAAATGATATTTTCGTTGGGTAATAAAGTTGTTACGGCATGAGCAACGGTAAGACCGCCAATGCCACTATCAAAAATTCCAATTGGGTTTGAATTCATATTTTTATGGCTGTCAGCTATCAGCAATCAGCTTTGTAAAGTTTATTCTTCAAAATTAATCGAAAGCTATCTGCCAAAAGCCGAAAGCCGAAAAAAAATCATAGATTCTTATGCAACCTTTCTATCATCTATTTCATCTTCAATTTATAAAATCTCAGACCTAAAGATTTAAACCAAAACAGTATCGTGAAACTACTTAATTTATTTCAAAGCGAAGAAGCTCTGGTGAAAGCCTGTCAAAAAGGCGACCCAAAAGCTCAAAGACGAGTTTATGAAACATATTCCCCAAAAATGTTAGGAATATGTTTCAGATACGCTCACGATGACTATGAAGCAGAAGAAATAATGATAGGAGGTTTTGTAAGAGTTTTTGAAAAAATTAATACTTTTAAATTGGAAGGCAGTTTTGAAGGTTGGATTCGTCGAATAATGGTAAATGAATCATTAATGTATCTCAGAAGTAATAAAAAAGCCCAATTTGAAATCAGTTATGACCAAATTCTTTACGAACCAGAACCAGAACAATTTAGAACCGACCTCGAAAGTCAAGACCTTTTAAAATTGATAGAAAAACTACCACTTGGTTACAAAACAGTTTTTAATCTTTACGCCATTGAAGGATACTCTCACGCTGAAATTGCCAAACAATTAGGCATCACAGAAAGCACTTCAAAATCACAACTTTCACGAGCAAGAGTAATTTTACAAAATGCAGTAATGGAAATGGTATGAAACGTAACACAGACTTTAGTCTGTTTGTCATATTACAGACTAAAGTCTGTGCTACAAAACGAAAATGAAAAATTCAGAAAACATAGATAAAATATTCTCAGAAGGCTTACACAATTATGAGCGTCAGCCACGAAGTGAAGCTTGGGAAAAACTACAAGCAAAACTTGACAAACCACAAAGCAAAGTATTGCCTCTGTGGTGGAAATTCGCCTCTGCGGCTTCTGTCGCTTTATTGTTGGGTATAGGTGGATATTGGTATAATTCGCAGAAAATAGTACCAAATGAAGCCATAGCGACAATTAATCAAACACGTAAGAATACAACAAATGAAAATATTCAAAAGCCAATAATTGACAAATCTGTTGCAATCGAAATTAGTAAAGAAACTCAAAATGAACATAAAAAGCATTTTGCTATTACGAACGAAGTAGAATTACAAAATGTAAATTCTATAACAAAAACTGCCAAAACAAATGAAATTCTAAATGTAAAAAATAGCTTATCCCCTATATTACCCAATATTAAAGAAATTATTGAAACAAATACCATTGTTTTAGTGCTTGAAGATACAAGATCTGAAGTTACCAAAGCAGAAGAAGAAACTATTGTTCTAAACTTCATTGAAGCAAAACAAGAAGCCATAACGCAAATCGACCCGACCGAAGAAAACCTTAGAAAACAAAGTCGTTTCAGCAAAATTTGGCAACAATTAAAACGAGCAAAAAACGGTGAAGATGTCAATTGGGGAGAAGTTGGTATAAAACCACAAAAAGTTTTAGCCCGTGCCGATGCCAAAATTGAAAATGCTTTGACAAAAGGAGAAAATAATGAAAAATAGATGCAACCTTCCATCCTTCGCTTGCATCTTCAAAGTATAAAGAATAACAATCACTAAGTTTCCAAAATAAGTGTTGATATAAACATTACAAAAGAAACTCTAAACATTTAAAACGTACAATCATGAAAACAATAATCAATTTGAAAACACTAAAAAAAATTAGTTATTCAATTATCGCAACCATTGCCTTTATCATCTCCACCAATCAAGCAATGGCAAACGGAGGCGACAAAGACTCAACAGTTATCAGTATCGACAAAAGAAACCAAACGCTTCTAAATCAAGGCAATAACACAAAAACGTTGAGAGAAAACTTACAAGAATTATTTCAAAAAAGCGGAATGTCTCTGGATGATGATACTTGGAGAGGCATCAGAAGAATTGTCAATAGCGACCTCAATAAAGATACACTTTTAGTAATTACTCAAAGTGATAAAAGTATCAAAGTTGTTATCAATACCAATACAAAAAATAGTAATGTAAATACCAACGTCAATGTTAATACCAATAGCGGAGGAACATCAAGCAACGAAAAACAAGTAAAAGTTGGATTAGGCGGTGTAGTTGTAAAAGACGGAAACGACGAAGTTAGAGTTGGTTGGAATGGTGTTTATGTAAACGACGGAGGACGTGAAACCAATATAACACTAAGAGACTCAACACGAATTAATCGCAAAAATAGTGGGTTCAATAGCCGTTCTGGGTTCAACATATATTTAGGTTTAAATTCATTCACAAATACAGGTAACATTGGTGGAATTTACAATACAAAAGATTTTGAATTAAGTCCATTTGGCTCAAGATATTTTGGCTTTGGCTGGACACGTAGCGGAATGATTAGTAAAGGCACAAAAGCTGCCTTGAAAATAAGCTACGGTTTAGAGTTCTCTTGGTACAACTTTATGTTAGAAAACAATGCCTATATCGTCAAAAATACTGACAACATTGGGTTCGCAGATTACCGTAATCAAATTCCTTTATCTCGCAATAAATTAACTGTCGCCAATATCAACATTCCAGTAATGCCTTATGTAGCCTTCAAAAAAGGAAGTACCATTACCTATGTTGCCGCAGGTGGATACATCGGCTATCGTTTAGACAGCTATACAAAAACAAAAGAAGAGGATAGCGGACGAAAAGATTGGAACCACAGTAGTTTCTTCCTCAACAACGTTCGATATGGTTTAGCATTTGAATTAGGATTAAAAGATTTTCCAGATTTATTTGTCAATTATGACATGAATAATCTTTTCCAAGACAACAGAGGACCTAAAATTGGAGGAATCAGCTTCGGAATTAGACTTTAATATTAAAAAAAAATGAAAAAAAATACAGAGAGGTAATATTCCAACAACGTGTTTATTTTTAGACATTTACGTGAATATTTCCTCTTTATTTTGCTCCAAACACAGTATTAAAAGATATTTTTTGAAAATTTTTTTTTGCTATACTCTTTGAGATAACAAAATATAGAGCTACTTTTGCACACTCTTTCACCAAAACACTAAACGAAAGTTATTTAGGTAAAAGAAAATGGGGGTGTACCAGAGTGGCCAAATGGGGCAGACTGTAACTCTGCTGGAGTATTCCTTCGGTGGTTCGAATCCATCCGCCCCCACTGTTTCAGTAACAATTAACAGTAAATAAATTATAATTTGTTTACACTTTGTAATTCATAAGACTGTTAATTGAAACTGATAACTAATGATTCAAAAGCGGGAGTAGCTCATTTGGTAGAGCGATAGCCTTCCAAGCTATAGGTGGCGGGTTCGAGCCCCGTCTCCCGCTCCAATCAGGAACTATGATAGGTGGTTGGTTGTTAATTAGTTAATAGTTATTAGTTTAGCTAAAAACAATTAACAATTGACCATTTGTAGTTTCAGAGGGAATCTATCTGCCTTTGTAGCTCAGTGGTAGAGCACTTCCTTGGTAAGGAAGAGGTCGGCAGTCCGATTCTGCTCAAAGGCTCGAATCAATTTGTTAATGTTATAATTTGAAAATTTGAAAATGATTTTATGATTAGACTTATTGTTTTAATCAGATAAAATCTAAATCATTTTCAGATTTCTTCATTTTCAAATTTTCAGATTAATTAAGTTTTTTCATTCTTTTTATAAAATCAAATTAAGAACTAAATATCATGGCAAAGGAAAATTTTGACCGTAGTAAACCCCACGTAAACATTGGTACAATCGGTCACGTTGACCACGGTAAAACTACATTGACTGCTGCAATTACGAAAGTATTGTCAGAAAAAGGTCTTGCAGAGAAAAAAGACTTCTCTTCAATTGACTCAGCTCCAGAGGAAAAAGAACGTGGTATCACTATCAATACTGCTCACGTAGAATATTCAACAGCAAACCGTCACTATGCACACGTTGACTGTCCTGGTCACGCCGATTACGTTAAAAACATGGTAACTGGTGCTGCTCAAATGGACGGTGCTATCATCGTGGTTGCTGCAACTGACGGTCCAATGCCACAAACTCGTGAACACATCTTGTTGTCACGTCAAGTAGGTGTACCTCAATTAGTAGTATTCATGAATAAAGTGGATATGGTTGATGACCCTGAATTATTAGAATTAGTTGAAATGGAAATTCGTGAATTATTATCATTCTACGAATTCGACGGAGATAACATTCCAGTAATCCAAGGTTCTGCTCTTGGTGGATTAAACGGAGAGCCGAAATGGGTTGAAACTATCGAAGCATTAATGGATGCAGTTGATAGCTGGATTCCACTTCCAAAAAGAGATGTTGATAAGCCTTTCTTGATGCCAGTTGAAGACGTATTCTCGATTACAGGTCGTGGTACAGTAGCAACAGGTCGTATCGAAACTGGTATCATCAACTCTGGTGAAGCAGTAGATATCTTAGGTATGGGTGCTGAAGGCTTGAAATCAGTAGTAACTGGTGTTGAGATGTTCCGTAAAATCCTTGACCGTGGTGAAGCTGGAGATAACGTAGGTTTATTATTACGTGGTATTGACAAAGAATCTATCCGTCGTGGTATGGTTATTTGTAAGCCAGGTTCTGTTAAGCCTCACACAAAATTCAAAGCAGAGGTTTATATCTTGTCAAAAGAAGAAGGTGGACGTCACACTCCATTCTTTAACAAATATCGTCCACAATTCTATTTCCGTACTACTGACGTAACAGGAGAAATCATGTTGCCAGCTGGTGTTGAAATGTGTATGCCTGGTGATAACTTGACAATCGATGTAACTTTATTAAATAAAGTTGCAATGGACAAAGGACTTCGTTTCGCTATCCGTGAGGGTGGTCGTACAGTAGGTGCTGGTCAAGTAACTGAAATCTTAGACTAAGATTTAAGAAGTATATAAAAAAAGCGTCTCTCAAAAGGAGACGCTTTTTTGTTGTTTTAGGGGTTTAATATTTTTTGTATTTCTTTTTTGTAGTCTTTATTATCAGTCATATCATTATGCTTTTGACCGTTTAAGATGATTAATCTATCATATCTCTTAAAAGATTCCTTTAACCTCAAAGACGATTCATAATAAATAACTTCATCTTTATCCCCGTGAAATATTACAACAGGCATTTTACATTTTTTAACATAAATGTTTGTTTCAAATTTATATTTTAAAATATAGGTAGGAATGATAGGATAAGAGTTTGCCATTAAATCAATCAAACTATAATAAGGTGCTTGAAGTATTAATAAGTGTGGCTTGTTAGTAGAAGCAAGTTTTGCTGCTAATCCAGTTCCAATAGAATAGCCTAAAACAACTATTTTATCTTCTGAATATCTTTTCTTCATTTCATCATAAACAGTTTGAATATCATCAAAAAGCCCTTGTTCTCCATTAATTTTCCCCTCACTTTTCCCATAACCTCTATAATCTAAAAGAAAAACATCATAGTTTAAATCATTATATGTTTTTGCTACCTTTCCCCAAACATTTATTGAACCAGCATTCCCATGTAGGTAAAAAACAAGCCCTCTTGAGTTGTTAGCCTTAAATAGAACTCCATCAAGCATAACTTCATCTTTCATTTTGATTTTAATTTCATCAAATTTTGGCCAAAATGAAACTCATACAACTTGTTTAACTTTTGAGGGAAGAAAATCATTCCTACCTGACTCATGTAGAGATGCCAGCAAATAATTGCATATATTGCCATAAAGAATCCTAAAACATTCAACAGTTCTTTCTTAATCATAACTCTTTGATTACACCTCGTATATGGATTAATAACTTCAAGCTAAAGATAATAAAAATCATAAAACCCTTTACTAATTTTAAAAGTCTTTTCTTTAGCTGAGGAAGTATCCCTTCCATAACGCTAAGTCTAATAAATCACTCGTATCTAAAGGTGGTATGAGACGGATTGTGTTTCATTTTTTTGGCAAGATGAATGTTAAAACTTTCTTAAAAAGAATCATTCAAGCAAATTTTTCAAAAAGTATTTTGAAAATATAAAGATAAACCTCTATCTTTGCAGTCCATTGAATACGGGAATAGTTCAACGGTAGAATGCGGGTCTCCAACACCCTTGATCAGGGTTCGAATCCTTGTTCCCGTGCCATTATTAAGTTCCAAATTTTGGATTTTAGATTTTAAGATTTTGTAAGAAATTGCAAATTGGCTTGAAATTTGAACTCTAAAATTCTGGAACTTAAAAGTTTATAGCAAGAGTGATTATCAATAAAAGTAATTCTTGTAATCTAAACAAATAAAAATACTTACAAAAAAATAACCATGAACAAAATTAAAAACCTTTTCGGTGATTCTTGGACTGAAGTTACAGAAAACGTAACATGGCCTAAATTTTCAGAATTACAGGCTTCGTCAACACTTGTGTTGGTAGCATCATTGATATTTGCTATGGTGGTTGGTTTGATTGACTTTTTATTCAAATCAGGCTTAGAATTGTTCTATCAATCATTTTAATTTCGGAATTTAGGATTTAAAATATCTACAATCTGAAATTAATAATCCGAAATTATAAGAGTATTATGGCAGAGACTAATTGGTACGTTCTGAGAGCAGTTTCAGGACAAGAAAAGAAAATACGGACGTATCTGGAAAACGAAATTACCAGACAAGGTCTTGAAGATTATATTCCTCAAATCATTATTCCTACTGAAAAGATTTTTGAAATGCGTAACGGTAAAAAAGTCGTTCGTGAAAAAACTCTTTTTGCAGGATATATTTTTGTGGAAGCAGATATTAAGTACGGTGAGGTTGCCCACTTAATTACGTCAATGCCAGGTGTAATCGGCTTTTTGAGTTGGAATGATGGTAAAACATCTAAAACGCCAATTCCTTTACGTGCAGGAGAAATCAAACGTATTTTAGGTAAAATTGATGAGGTTGCAGTAATTGAAGAATCATCAAGTTTATCTTTCTCAAAAGGAGAAACTGTTAAAGTTATTGATGGTGCATTCTCTGGATTTGATGCAACGGTTTCTGAAATTTTTGATGATAAAAAGAAACTTAATGTGGTTGTGAAAATCTTCGGTAGAGATACTCCAATGGAATTGAGTTATTCTCAAGTTGAGAAATAAATATTTGTCGAAAGACACACAAAAAAAAGGAGTACATTCAAGAGGATGTACTCCTTTTTTTATCCCTGACCTTCATTTTTTCGTACCTTTGTAGTCGTATAAAAACACAAGAATATGTTAAGAAGACCCCGCAGAAACCGCCAATCGACAGCCATCCGTGCGATGGTAGAAGAAACTACCCTTTCGGTTAATGATTTTATTTATCCAATGTTTGTCATGGAAGGGAAAAACCTCACCACAGAGGTAAAATCCATGCCCGACGTTTTTAGATATACTTTAGATAAATTATTAGAAGAACTTTCAGTTGTTCAAGATTTGGGAATTCGTTCAATTGCTCTTTTTCCACAACTTTCAGAAGATAAAAAAGATAAATTTGCCACAGAAAGCCACCGTCAGGGCAGTTTGTATTTGGAAGCAATCAATCAGATTAAAAATAAATTTCCAGAAATAGCCATCATGAGTGACGTGGCAATGGACCCATATTCATCAGACGGACACGATGGGTATGTCGATGAAAAAGGAAATATTTTGAACGATGAGACACTCCAAATTTTAGGAAATATGGCACTTGCCCAAGCACGGGCAGGAGCAGATATTATTGGACCGTCAGACATGATGGACGGACGTATCGGTTATTTGCGTGAAACACTTGATGACGAAGGATATACCAATGTGAGCATTATGGCATATTCGGCAAAATATGCGTCGGCTTTTTATGGCCCTTTCCGTGATGCCTTGGATTCTGCTCCGAAATTTGGCGATAAAAAAACGTATCAAATGAATCCTGCCAATAGTAGAGAGGCTTTAATAGAAGCGGAATTGGATTATGCAGAAGGGGCAGATTTTTTGATGGTGAAACCTGCTTTGGCGTATTTGGATATTATAAAATTGTTAAACGATAATTTCAACATTCCGATTGCGGCTTATAATGTTTCGGGAGAATATGCAATGGTAAAAGCTGCTGCACAAAATGGTTGGTTAGACGGAACAAGAACGATGGTTGAAAGTTTGACTTCTATCAAAAGAGCAGGTGCAAAAGTGATTTTGACGTATTTTGCGAAGGAATATGCAGGTTTAAAGTAGTGATTGGTTATTGGAAATTGGTTACTGGTGTTTTTCTACCAATAACCAATTTCCAATAACCAATCACTACTTATCTTCTTTCTTCTGAATTTTAGGTTGACTTGGATTTTGTATCTTTTCAGATTTTCTACCCATTTCGTCCATTAATTTCATACCTAAAAGTCCACTTAAAGCTCCATTTTGGTCATTTGAGCCACCTGTAATCAAAATGTCAGGCATAATTTTGATTTTTTCTTTACCAATACTTTCCGTAATTTTCAATTGAGTAAAGTTACCCTCTCCCATCGCAGAAACAGCTAATTGATACGCTTCAGCATCGGCTTTACCAATTGCCAAAATTTTCTCGGCTTCGGCAGCACCTGTTTTACTGATTTTTTCAGCTTCGGCATTGGCAATCAATTTAATTCTTTCTGACTCCGCACTGGCTTGTAGTTTTACTCTTTCAGCCTCTGCTCCTGCTTGCAATTTCAAACTTTGTGCTTCACCTTGGGCTTTTTTCACGGACGCATCGGCTACACGTTCGGCAATAACAACACCTTGGTCGGCTTTTACAATATCTTTCTGAATTTCTGCAATTGCCGTTTCTTTCTCCAAAGCCTGACGAGTTTCTTGTGCCATTTTTTGTGTTTCGTAAGTTACTTTTTGTTCTTCGGCAAGTTTACGGTCGGTCAAGGTTTTCATTAATGACTCTGGCGGAACAATATCACCGATTAAAGTATCAACCGCATTTACGTTATATTGAGAAAGTACCTCTGAAATATATCTACGAGCCGTTTCTTGTCTTTCTTTCCGAGAACCTAAGAACGAAATCACATCTGAATCTTGGGCTGAATTTCTAAAATAATTACCAATGGTTGGTTCAAGAACTTGGCTTACTAAATTGTGCATATTTCCGAATCGAGCGATAACTTTTGGAGCTTCGTAATTAGGAATGTGAATAATTTGAGAAACGTCTAAATTGAAAGGGAAACCGTCTTTTGAACGCACCGTAATCGTCGAAAGGTTTTTATCTAATTGGTGAGATTCAGACCTTGCACTTGCCCAGTTTAAAACCAAATTTGTCGTTGGAACAACCTCAATACGTTGAATGTAGGTATTAATTGGATATTTACCCGGTCCAAGTGGTTCAGCCCAAACACCTTTAAAACCTTTCGTGAAAATATTACCGTGCTTAAATTCCGTTCCGCTTACATCCACGCCTTCTTCGCCTACATACGAAATCACCACGCCAACATTACCAATCGGAATTTCTGTCATGTGAATTTCTTCGATTTTCACAAACCAAGGGTTAATATTGTACGAACCCGCCAAAATCACTTGTTGTTGAAGACCTTTATTTCCTCCTTTATTCAGAAAAGCATCTGCATCTTGAAAATTATTATGTCCATCCACCGATTTACCCGAAATTTGACCTGCATCAATTGACGCACCATCCATCGTAGTGATAATTCCGACCATATTTTCGTGAATTTCAACCATATCCGTAATCTCAACTTCAAAGAGAAAAGTATTGATTCGATACGAACCCGCCGTAATTACTGCCGATTGTCGTCCTTTACGTCCGCCATTTTTCAAAAAAGCCTCCGTATCTTGAAAACCATCACATTCAACTTTTCTTCCTAAAATAAAACCCGTTTCGGATTCCTTTCCGTCTCTGGCGAGAACAATGCCAATTTTACCCGTTGGAATAATCGTTAATGGTTGTAGCGTAATATCATACTGCCAAATCCAATACCAGAAATAAATCCCCGGGGCTAAAGGTTTAGCTTGAAAACCTGCTTCTCCTTCAGTGGCAATAATTCGTCCTTCGGGAAGCGATTTTTTATCTCCAAAGAGAACAAACTTTTTCGTGACCAAACCAATTCGGTCTTCGGGAATAATAATAATCCCAAACAGTCGGAATAAAAATTTGTAGAAAACTAAACATAGAATAGGAACTGCAATACTGATGATGGTGGTAATAGAAAGTGTCATTTTTTTATTGTTTTGGTTGATTAATGCGTCAAATATTGAGTGTTTTGGATGAACTTATTCCAAAATGTGAAGAATGGTTTTAGTTTGGCTTAAATGGATATTTCGCCTTGTACTCCGTTTTACAGTACACTTATCAATATTATATATTTTTTAGCAAGAGCAATTAAGGTGAGATAAATATTGATATATGAGATTTTGGAAGAAATACATAGAGATTAAATGAATTATATTTTCTCTTTTTCTAAAAAAACTCATGTAACTCTTTGTAAATTAAGAACAAAGCCGTAATTTTGCAGTCCGTTTCGTGGAGCAGGTTCTTGAAATAAGTGTTAAAACTATCAAAAGCCTGTGAATCAGATTGTTTCGTTACAGAACAATCTCCCCATGCAACTACCGAAAAATCTCAGGTAAGGAAGCTTCCACCCTTATTGGCAGAGAAATTTCAAACAATTCTAAGATTTTAAACATTTACCGTAATGGCAAAAGAAATAGCAGGCTACGTTAAGTTGCAATGCAAAGGTGGTGCCGCAAACCCTTCGCCTCCAATTGGTCCGGCGTTAGGTTCGAAAGGTTTGAATATCATGGAGTTCTGTAAGCAATTCAATGCAAGAACTCAAGATAAACCTGGTGTTATCCTCCCAGTTTTGATTACTTACTACAAAGACAAATCTTTTGATTTCGTAGTAAAAACTCCTCCTGCACCAATCTTGTTATTGGAAGCAGCGAAAGTTAAATTAGGTTCTGCTCAACCAAACTTGAAAAAAGTTGGTTCTGTAACTTGGGAACAAGTTCGTACAATTGCAGAAACTAAAATGCCTGATTTAAACTGCTTTACTATCGAATCAGCAATGAGCATGGTAGCAGGAACAGCTCGCTCAATGGGCTTGAACGTAACAGGAGAAAAACCATTTTGAGTTATGAGTTATGAGCTATGAGTTATGAGTGTTTACACAATTAACTAATAACCAATAACCAGTAACCATTAACTAATTTACAAAAATGGCTAAGTTAACAAAAAAGCAAAAAGAAGCTCAATCAAAATATGATGCTACGCAAGCGTATTCACTTACGCAAGCTGCTGAAATTTTGAAAGAGATTTCATATACGAAATTCGATTCTTCAGTAGATATCGACGTTCGTTTGGGGGTTGACCCTCGTAAAGCCGACCAAATGGTTCGTGGCGTAGTTGCTTTGCCTCATGGAACAGGAAAAGATGTACGAGTTCTCGTACTTTGTACTCCTGATAAAGTTGAGGAAGCAAAAGCGGCAGGTGCAGACCACGTTGGTTTGGACGACTATATCCAACAAATCGAAAAAGGTTGGACGGATATTGACGTAATTATCACAATGCCAACTGTAATGGCGAAACTTGGCCGTTTAGGTCGTGTTTTAGGACCACGTGGATTGATGCCAAACCCTAAATCGGGAACGGTAACATTGAACGTAGGACAAGCTGTTACTGAAGTGAAAGCTGGTAAAATCGACTTTAAAGTTGATAAAACTGGTATTATCCACACTTCAATCGGTAAGGTTTCATTTACTCCTGAGAAAATCGCTGAAAATGCACAGGAATTAATCAACACATTGTTGAAATTGAAGCCATCATCAGCCAAAGGAACTTATGTAAAGTCAGTAAACTTGTCTTCTACAATGTCTCCAGGTGTTAAAATTGACCAAGCAACAGTTAAAGGATTGTAATCATGACAAGAGAAGAAAAAGGTGCTATCATCCAAGAGTTGAGCGAAAAGTTCGCTGCTACTCCATACTTCTACATCACTGATACAGGAGGATTAACAGTTGCAGAAGTTAACGCATTCAGAAGAATGTGCTTCCAAAGAGGTTTTGAATACCGTGTTGTTAAAAACACGCTTATTGCAAAAGCTTTGGAAACTACAGGAGTTGATTACTCTTCTTTCAACGATACAGTATTCAAAGGATTGTCAGGGATTATTTTCTCACCAGAAAACCCTAAAACTCCAGCGAAACTTATCAAAGATTTCAAGAAAGAAGCTGGAAAAACTAAAATTACTTTCAAAGGTGCTTCTATCGAAGGAGGTTTATTCATCGGCGAAGACCAATTAGCAGCTCTTGAAAACGTTAAGTCGAAACAAGAGATGATTGGAGAAATCATTGGATTGTTACAATCACCTGCGAAAAACGTTGTTTCTGCTCTTCAAAGCAGTGGACAGAAATTGTCAGGTATCTTGAAAACTCTTTCAGAGAGAGAAGGATAATACAATTAACAATTGATAGTGAACAATTAATAATTTAATCGTTTACTTTAAATTGTTTAAAATTAAAATCAATTAATCAAAATCGTAAAACAATAAAATCTTAATACAATGGCAGATTTAAAAGCATTCGCTGAACAATTAGTAAATTTAACAGTTAAAGAAGTAAATGAATTAGCAGCAATTTTGAAAGATGAGTATGGTATCGAACCTGCTGCTGCTGCTGCTGTAATGGTAGCTGGTGGTGGTGCTGGTGCTGGTGATGCTGCTGAAGCTCCTGCAGAACAAACTTCATTCGACGTAATCTTGAAAGAAGCTGGTGCTTCTAAATTAGCAGTAGTTAAATTAGTGAAAGACTTAACTGGTCTTGGCTTGAAAGAAGCTAAAGATTTAGTTGACGGAGCTCCTAAAGCTGTTAAAGAAGGTGTATCTAAAGACGAAGCTGAAGGTTTGAAAAAATCTTTAGAAGAAGCTGGTGCAGTAGTTGAAGTTAAGTAATTAACGAATTCTCTTCATAAAAAAGAGCCACGACGTAAGTTGTGGCTCTTTTTGTTTTGGTGATGATTTCCAAATTTACTTTGCTTCAATCACAAAAAAGCCTTCTTAAACGAATTTAAGAAGGCTTTTTCATTCTTTTTATAAACCAATTATTCCACAGGGAATGTATAATCATCTACATAAACATCTGTATAGATTTCTTTCGGGTCTGGCCAAGGAGATTCTTCCGCAAATTTAACTGATGCTTCAACTGTTACTTTAATTTGTGCATCAATTGCCGCTAAATCTTCTTCGGTTGCGATACCGTTATCCAAAATAGCTTTCTTAACTTGTTCGATTGGGTCACGCATTTTGTACGCTTCAACTTCTTCTTTAGTACGGTATTTTTGAGGGTCAGACATTGAGTGACCTCTATAACGATACGTTTTGAATTCTAAGAAAGTTGGTCCTTCTCCTGCTCTTGCACGGTCAGCCGCACGAGAAACTGCTTCGTGAACAGCTTCAACTGACATAGCATCAACTGATTCTGATGGCATATCATAAGCCTCTCCGATAGTATATAAATCTGTTACGTTTGAAGTACGAGCTACTGATGTACCCATTGCGTAACCGTTGTTCTCAACTACGAAAATTGCAGGTAATTTCCAAGTCATTGCCATGTTAAAGGCTTCGTGTAAAGCACCTTGACGAACAGCACCGTCACCGAAATAACAAATAGCTAAATTTCCAGTTTTGTTATATTTTTCAGCAAACGCTAAACCTGCACCTAAAGGAATTTGAGCACCAACGATTCCATGTCCACCGACAAACCCAACTGATTTATCAAAAATGTGCATTGAACCGCCTTTTCCTTTTGAGATACCAGTTGCTTTTCCGTACAATTCGGCCATAATTGCGTTAGGGTCTGAACCTAAAGCTAATGGAATACCGTGGTCACGGTAAGCGGTAATATACTTATCTCCGTCTTTTAAAGCCGATTTTGCTCCTGACGAACAAGCTTCCTGCCCGATATACAAGTGGCAAAAGCCTTTAATCTTTTGTTGTCCGTACAATTGACCAGCACGTTCTTCAAACTTACGTTGAAGAGCCATTGACTCGTACCAGTACATATAGGTTTCTTTCGAGTATTTTACTTTGTTTTCAGCTTTCTTTGCCATTTTTTACAGTTGTGAGTGAGTGAATGAGTGAATGAGTGAATACTATGAGAACTCATCATTCTTACTTATCTACTGAATACAAACTACGTTTTTAAATTCTAATGAATCTACCATTAATTTGCAGTACGAAATTACGACAAAACCAATAATGGACAAAACGTTTTGAGCGATTAAGTAAAATACTGAATGTTCTTCCTGATAATTATCAGACACTTTAGTCATAAAAGAAGCCTTGATTGGTATTTCTCCTCATTTTAAAATATAATTGGGCTAAAAAAGGTTTATTGAAAACCCATTTTAGCCCAATTAAAACAAAAATCAAAATTACTTCTTAATGGCTCTCGTAATGGCTATCAAAATTATTGCACCCACTACCGACGTAAATAAAGCCCCAAATGTACCTCCAAAATGTAGGTTTAAGATACCAAAAAGCCAGCCACCTAACCAACCACCAACAATACCTAAAACAATATCAATGATGATTCCATAACCATCACCTTTCATAATTAAGCCCGCTAACCAGCCAGCGATGCCTCCAATAATTAAGCTCATTATCATAATACAATAAATTTGGGGTTAAAGAATAAACAAATGTATTGATTCATATTTTTTTTCCAATAAACCATATAATTTTTTATGGAGTAATTATCATTTGTTTACAAACAATAAAGCGTAATATGACTGCTTCATTAAAAAATATATGCGTATCCGTAAAATAATATGTAATTTTTCATCTCAAAATGTGCTTGAACCTTAAAGAAATGAGAACTTTGTATTTGTTCAAAGAGTCAACCCATTAAATCTGAGTTAATGTATTTACAAAAAATAAGTTTAGCGAATTTTAAAAGTTATGATTACGAATCTTTTAAATTTTCGGAGCGGGTGAATTGCGTCGTGGGCGAAAATGGAAGTGGTAAAACGAACTTATTAGACGCTATTTATTTCTTGGCATTAACGAAAAGTTCAATATCCAATCAAGATGCTTTAGCGATTAACCACGAAGCGGAATACATGATGATTGAAGGAGAATTTAATTCGGATTTAGAGACAACACAATCTGAAATCCGAAATCAAAAATCCGAAATCATAACTATTTCTCTACAACGTGGACAAAAGAAGGCCGTTTTACGTGATAAAAAGGCTTATGAACGTATTTCTGAGCATATTGGCAAATTTCCCGTTGTGATGTTATCGCCGAATGATACGGATGTAATTCGAGATGGAAGCGAGGAAAGACGTAAGTTTTTTGATGGTGTAATGGCTCAATTGAATTCTGAATATTTAGAAAACCTCCTTCAATACAACCGACTTTTACTACAACGAAATTCGCTTTTGAAGCAGTTTTCAGAAAGAAATTATGTTGATGACCTTCTGCTTGATATTTACTCCGACCCTTTGGTAGAAGTTGCCATAAAATTACATCAAGCTCGTGAACAGTTTGTGACGGAGTTTTTGCCTCTTTTCAAAAAACATTATGCTATGCTTTCGGATGCACGTGAAGAAGTCGAGATGATTTATGAGTCGGAAGTTGGAGCGGAGAATTTTACGCAAATTTTTAGAAGAAATCGACAAAGAGATTTGGCGGCTCAACGTACCACAATGGGTGTACATAAAGATGATTTTGCGTTTGAGATTAATGGTTTTACACTCCGTAAATTTGGCTCTCAAGGTCAGCAAAAATCATTTGTGATTGCTTTGAAATTGGCTCAATTTGAAATGCTTTCTCAGCAAAAAGGCTTCCCTCCTATTCTTTTATTGGATGATATTTTTGATAAATTAGACGACCGCCGTATTCAACAACTCATTAGAATGATGGTCGATGGAACATTTTCACAGGTTTTTATTACGGATGCCCGACCCGAACGGACACGCCAATTGCTTGATAATCTTGGCGTTGAGGTGGAATATTTTGAGATTAAAAAATAAAGGTTCAAGCGAGGACGCTTGAACCAGTTTAAGACCACAGATTTAACAGATTCTACTGATTTACACCGATTATTCTTGATTTTATCAATGTTAAAAAATAAAGGTTCAAGCGAAGACGCTTGAACCAGTTTGGTGGAATATTTTTGAGATTAAAAATAAAGGTTCAAGCGAGGACGCTTGAACCAGTTTAAGACCACAGATTTAACAGATTCTACTGATTTACACGGTTTATTCTTGATTTTATCAATGTTAATCCGTTAAATCCGTACTATCTGTGGTCGATTCGTCTTATAACAAACTCTTTATCGTGTCACAGGAGGGATTCCTGTGCTACGTTACACCTTTTTAGCAGGATTTCCAAACACTGTTTCTCTTGCTTTTACGGCTTCAATAACAACTGAACCTGCTCCAATTCTTGCTCCTTTACCAATTTTTATTCCTCCTACAATGGTTACGCCCGTTCCGATAAAAACATTATCTTCAATTGAAACACCTGCTCCAATGGTGCTTCCTGCTCCAATTTGTACGTAATCACCAATTTCTGCATCGTAATCTACCAATACTTTGCTATGAAGAATATTGTGGTTTCCTACTTTTGCACGGGCATTGACAATTGCACCTGCTGCTATTAAATTTCCGTGTCCTATTTCAGCGGTCGATGCAACAGTCGCTTGGTCGTGAATGGCATTAATAACTTGTACTTTACGCACTTCATTAACCATTTCAACGATGTTTTTACGCACTTTTTGTTCGTCAATTGCCACAAAAGCGTCGCATTTTTTACCAATTAATTTGGTAAAACCTTCGTCGTCGGTGCTTCCCAAAATCGCAATATCGTCGATTTCGGTATTGTGCAATTCTTTATTATCGTCTAAAAAAGCGTAAACAACTACGTTATTTCTTTTAAAAATATCAAGAGCAACCGCTCCTAAACCATTTGCTCCAAAAATAATTACTGGATTTTCCATTTATGTACTAATGAGTGATTGAGTGAATTTTAAATGAGTGAATTACTTACTGAATTACGCCATTCTTAATCACGTATAAAATTTTACCTTCTTTTACTAATTGAAAATCGGCTTTTGAACCTAAACCAATTTCTTTTTCTGAAACTACTTCCAAACCTTCGGCATTAATTTCGTCAGTTCCAAAAAAGACCGACATATCGCCAATTTCTTCAATTTCTGAAGTCGTCGTGAAATAGTCTTTTCCTTTTACTGGACGTTCAATTCGGTTAATTGCCAAGTCAGCTTTAAAGATTGTGTCACCTTTTTTAATCGTCGCATTTCTGATAATTAAATCAAAAATGGCTTTGCTATTCACCGCTAACTTATCGTATTCTTTGGTGTCTTGCTTTTTGTATTTATCAGACGCTATTAAATGCAAACCCGTTAAAATAGATACAAAATTGAGTTTACGAATATATTGTTTTTCGGGGTCGTTTTTATAACCGCCCGATTCTATCAAAATTAACGTTGTTCCCCATTTTTGGATATTATCGCCAAAAGCACGAGGCTCAAATTCTGAACTCCAACGTCCTACGCAATTCGGAATAAACTCCTGTATGGCTTCATTCATGCCCACAATTACTTGAATGGCACGTTTACGAGTTGGGTTAATGTCCTCAGCTTCATTGTAAGCGGTGGCTAAAAATGACATAGTTGCTAAATTTCCCGATTGCCCAACCGAATATCTACGGTGTTTATCGTGTAGATTAAAGCCAAAATCTGGTTTTAGGTCGAAAACTAATTGCTTCAATAAACGTCCTTCGGGTGTTTGAAGAGCCAAAGCATCACGATTCATATCAATTCCTAAAGCCGTGTAACGTGTCCAAGCCTCCGCCCCGTCAGGATTTAACATGGGAACGAAATAAAAAGTGCATTTTTGGAGCAATTCTGTTCTGAGATTTTCTAATTCATCATCCGTTTTTTGCTTAGAATTATTGGTTTTATTCTCCAAAAAATTAAAAATATCAACCATTGCCATGGTTGCCGTTGCTTCGTCTCCGTGCATTTGCGACCATAAAAGCACTTTGGTTTTCCCTGTCCCGCATTTTATTAGATAAATATCACGTCCTTCGGTAGATTTTGTGGCAACAGATACATCAAACAACTTATTTTGCTTCAATGAGTCGATTTTATCTACTAAAATTTTATAGCCAAAACGTCGTTTCGTAATCGTTTTTTCTATAAAATTGGCATGAGCATCGTGAAGTTTATGTCCGATATTTTGGGTATAAGTCCTTGAAGATAAAGTCATTATTAGAAACAGTATTAAAATGATATTTTTCATATTATGCCAATTAAGATTTTTATAAAACGAAATAAGATTTTGATTGGCAAGCATTAATTTATTCCACAAAGGTACGCAAATACCGATTTTTGAATACTGATTCTCAAACAAATCTAAATACGTTTGGTTAAAAGAGTAAATAGTTGAAATTTTGACAAACATTATCAAACATATTCAGTCATGCTTTTAAAATTCTTATTAGTTGTTGGAACATTTCTATTGATGGAAGGAGTTGCATGGTTTACGCATAAATACATCATGCACGGTTTTATGTGGCGTTGGCATCGCTCGCACCACGTTCATCATAACGAACCTTTGGAGAAAAACGACCTTTTTGCAGTAGTTTTTGCAACGGTTTCTATCTCTACTTTTGCTTTGGGGACTTACGTTCCTTCTTTATGGTTTTTATTTTGGGTAGGCTTGGGCGTATTGTGTTACGGACTTTTCTATTTTATTTTCCACGATGTCATTGTTCACCGCAGAATCAAGATAAAATTTATTGCCAAACATCCCTACATGAAACGTATTATGAAGGCTCATTATGTGCATCATAAAGTGCATACTCGTGAAGGTGCTGAGGCGTTTGGATTTTTGTATGCTCCGAAGAAATATGAGTAATATTTTATTAAGAAACAGAACTATCTACAATTTCAACGCAGACAGGGTTTGAACCCTGTCTGCGTTAGATGGACGAATAAAACCATTAAATCCTTTCCACATTATGATCTTTCACGGTTTCCATATTTTGGTATTTCAAGAACAATTGAGCCAATACGATAATATCTTCACGGCAATAACGAGCGATTTTAGATAAATCATTTTCGTGATGATACGCATGATTTACTTGGTCGCCACTGAGTTCGGTTTTGCTACTGGCAATGTTAAATATAGCCGCTAATAATTCAAGCGAAGTATAGTGTTTTTTGTCGCCAAATTTCCACATATCCAAAGTATCATAATGTAGAATCTCCCAAGGTTTTTTTCCAGAAATTTGTAAGGCCTTCGGGATTTCGATGCCATTTACAAGCATTCTTCGACAGAGGTAAGGATAATCAAATTCTTTTCCGTTGTGAGCACAAAGAGCGAGAGAAGTTGGTTTGTATTTTTTCTCAATAAGTGCTTTAAATTCCTTCAAAACATCCGTTTCATCATCGCTACTAATGGATTTTACTTTCAAACAAATTTCTTGTTCTTCATTCCAATGAAAAAAGCCAACGCCGATGGCTACAATTTTTCCAAATTCGGCATAAATTCCCGCTCTATCGAAATAAAAATCCTCAGCACTCAAATTATTCGGATTTGATAAATAACTGGCTTTGTGTAACCAAAGAGCCTTCATGCGGTCGGGCAAGCGATTCAGCTCAGGCTCTGCCGATACTGTTTCAATATCAATAAATAATAAGTTTTTTGCGACTTTCTGAAAATCCATGTTCTTAGGTATAAGTTATGAATGATGAGGTAATAATACTGTGATTCAAGATTTAAGTTTAACCTCATAACTTATACCTCATCATTCATACCTAAATATTATTCGTGAAGAACACCTTTTAAATTTAGCTGTTCGATATGAATTAAATTTTCTTCTGTGATTGACTCTGGCACAAAAATAAATTTCTTATCAAATACCTGATTATCAACAAAATAACTCACCCAATATTCATTATTCAAATGAAAAACGTCGGGCGTAATCATTTCTATTTTGATAATTTCTTCGGCAGCAACATCTTTATGAAAATGCCTTAATTGTGATGTTTTTACTTGGTTTCCGTCTTTGTCAAAACCGTAGCCACGTGACGTAACAAAAACGGTATTGATGGGGGTTTTTAGGCGATTGATTAAATAAACGTCCCACTCTGCCTCATTGGCTTCATTAAAACTTCTGGCAATGGTTATTTTTACGCCTTCAACGGGACGAAATTCTATATCTTTTTTCATTTTTAATTTTGTTGAGTATTAGATACAAAGTATTAAGAAAATGGTTTGATAATAAACCTAATCACTTTGACCAAATACTTTGTACTTGCGACTTAACTTTTCATTTCAAAAATATCTTCTAAGTTTTTTAACATTCTATCCGACACTTCTTGAAAATCAAGAGATTTTCCTAATTCTTGCTCCATTGAAGTTACGGCTTTGTCGTCGATACCACAGGGAACAATGTGTTTGAAATAACTCAAATCGGTATTGACATTCAACGCAAAACCGTGCATGGTTACCCAACGGCTGGCTTTTACGCCCATTGCACATATTTTTCTTGGGTTTTTCTGTTCGATATAGTCCACCCAAACGCCCGTAAGTCCTTGAATTCTACCTGCTTCAATACCAAAATCGGCACAAGTTCTGATGACGGCTTCTTCCAAAAACCGCATATATTTGTGAATATCGGTAAAGAAGTTTTCTAAATCCAGAATCGGATAACCCACCAACTGTCCTTTTCCGTGATACGTTATATCGCCCCCACGATTGATTTTATAATACTTAGCATCATAGTTTTCTAAACCTTCATCATCCAACAAAAGATGTTCGGGTTTTCCACTTTTGCCTAAAGTATAGACGTGAGGATGCTCACAAAAGAGGACATAATTGGGCGTATTGACCTGATTTTCAGTTGTTAAATTTCTATTTTCGAGTTTAATAGCTACGATTTCAGCATGAATTTTTTCTTGATAATCCCATGCAGTTTGGTAATCTATTAAACCTAAATTTTGGAATATAATTAATTTATTTTGATTCACGATTTTACGAATTGAAATGCCTTTTTTTACAAAATTAACCCTTTTTTAGCGATGGGCAAGACTCTCTGTCTTTACGACATTGTACAAGGCTCACGCTTAAAATCAACCTTTTTTAATCAACCTGACTCATAAAGTATTTACTTGCAATGGATATTGGTTCAGGAAGTTACCCATCAAAAATGTTAGAATAAGAATTAGTCAGAATAACTTACTAAACAACAGCTTCAATGATAAAATACGTCAATGATTTTATCGGCAATTTATTAATTCTGATTAAACCTACTTTTGTCAGGATTGCCATTTTTTAATGATAAAATCAGAAAAAATAAACTTAAAAATGGTTTCATGGCACAGAAATTGTTAGAAATTTAGAGTATTTCAGCATTTTTTACCAAATTTGTAAAAACTGGACATTATTATTTCCCCCGCCTTCTGTCCTTCATTTTGAGATTAAATTTCATTGACTCTATATTACATTAACATTCCCTCAATTTATTTAGATTATGTTAAAATACCGTTTAATCCTTACTTTAATCACCAATTTACTGTTTATTATTAAAATTTCAGCACAAGATTTTAAAGGTAAAGCAACCACTTATCCAGCAGAAGCTTATGGAGATACCACAAGTTCAGGCGAAATTTTAAATGCCAAAATACTGACGGCATCACATGAATATTTCCCGATTGGCTCATTGATAGAGCTTGTAAATCTAAGGAATAAAAAAACAATTCAAGTGATTATTAATGACAATGAAGTGTATGACGAAGACCTAACGCTTGAATTTACAGATGCTGTGGCTCAGGCTTTAGAAATGAAAAAACATGAAATCATTGATGTTAGAATTATGGTTATTAGCTGGGGCAAAACGACTGGCAACATTGCTATTAATGCCAAGAAAGAACCTGAATTTAAGGTAGATTTCAGGAAATATGATTACGTCAAACCGACAGAATCCAAGAAGAATTAGTAAACGGATAAATACCTAACAAACAACAGATTACATTAATAAAACAGTAATTTAAATATTATAAAACATAACAAAACACCCCATTGAACGTTTTCAGTGGAGTGTTTTTCATGGGTTATATACTACCTTTGATTATTGCTTGCTTATTCACTAAATAGACACAATATTATGAAGTTTTTAAAAACATTTACAGCCTTTGCTTTAGTTACAATATTGAGCACCAACGTATTATTTGCACAAGAAGAATATACGCAGGAGGTAAGTATTTATACACTCGGACGATATGGCAAAAAAATGGCAAATGGCGAGTATTTAAGTAGTCGTCACCGTACTTGTTCACATGATTTTTTGCCTGTGGGTTCGTTAATTCAGATTACGAATCCTGTCAATAATCGTAATGAAGTAGTAGAAGTAAATGGAAAAAGTCAATCAACTTCTATTGAATTAACGCACAGTGTAGCTCATGATTTGGGTTTAACGGGTGTTCATAAAGCAACGGTGAAGGTTTTTGTCATGAAAAAAGGTGATGACAACGTTAATCCAATGCCTGTGGCTGAACGTAAAAGTCGAAGTATGACTTATGGTAGTCAGACTTCGTATTCATCTGTGCCTGTTTTTTCAAATCCAGAATCATCGGTAGAAAAGAAAAAAACGTTTGAATTTCCAATGGATTTTCCGCAACATGAGCCGATGAAATTTGATACGGCATCAAAGAAGGTTTTAATGAATGGAAAACCAATCGTTCCAGAAAAAGAGAAGCCTGTTTATAAAGAGAAGATTATTATGAATTAGTAATCATGTGGGAATCATAGGTCACATAGAAACAATAAGGTTTGACCGTTTATTACGTAGAAAATATCAAATAAAAAGTCCCTTCAAATGATTTGAAGGGACTTTTTATTTATCTCTGAAAATTTCCTCTTACAAATCAACAGCACAACCATAAGCTGCTTCAGTTGCTCCTTTGATAGCTTCTGAAATCGTTGGATGTGGGTGAATTGAAGTCATAATTTCGTGAGCGGTTGTCTCTAAACGACGAGCTACAACAACCTCCGCAATTAATTCAGTAACGTTATATCCAATCATGTGAGCTCCTAAGAATTCACCGTATTTTGCATCAAAAATCACTTTTACAAAACCATCTCTTGCTCCAGCAGCCGTTGCTTTTCCTGATGCTACAAATGGAAATTTACCTACTTTAATATCGTATCCTGCTTCTTTTGCTTTCTTTTCAGTTAAACCAACTGAGGCAATTTCTGGCGTGCAATACGTACAACCTGGAATATTTGAGTAATCTAACGCTTCAACATGATGACCCGCAATTTTCTCAACACAAATAATTCCTTCTGCTGATGCTACGTGAGCCAATGCAGGGCCTGGAGTTACATCACCAATAGCAAAATAGTTTGGAATGTTTGTTTGATACCATTTATCAACCAAAATTTTACCTTTGTCTGTGATAATACCAACGTCTTCTAAACCAACATTTTCAAGATTTGAAATAACACCTGCTGCTGAAAGTACAACATCGCAATCAATAGTAATATTTCCAGTTGGCGTTTTTACTGCTACTTTACAGCCTTCACCTTTGGTATCAACTGACTCTACTGATGAATTTGTATGAATATCAACGCCTAATTTTTTGTATTGTTTTGCCAATTCTTTTGAAACGTCTTCGTCTTCAACAGGCACAACATTTGGCATAAATTCAACGATGGTTACTTTCGTTCCCATAGCTTCATATACGTAGGCAAACTCAACGCCAATTGCTCCAGAACCAATCACAACCATTGATTTTGGTTGAGTTTCTAATGACATTGCTTTACGGTAGTCAATAACCTTCACGCCATCAATCGGAATATTTGGTAAAGCTCTTGCTCTTGCTCCTGTGGCAATCATGATGTTTTTGGCATCGTAAACGGTTACTTTACCATCGGCAGCAGTTACTTCTACTTTTTTATTTTTCAACGCCTTTCCGTTACCCATAATTACGTCAATTTTGTTCTTTTTCATTAAGAATTGAACGCCTTTTGACATAGAATCGGCAACACCACGAGAACGCTTAATAACCGCACCAAAGTCAGCGTGCGACTCCGCAACGGTAATTCCGTAATCGGCAGCGTGTTTGATGTATTCAAAAACCTGAGCAGATTTTAATAATGCTTTTGTAGGAATACAGCCCCAGTTAAGGCAAATACCACCCAAAGATTCACGCTCTACGACCGCACATTTCAATCCCAATTGTGAAGCACGGATTGCCGCCACATATCCACCAGGACCTGAGCCAATCACGATTAAATCATAAACTTGTGCCATTTAGTTTTATTTTAAGGGAATAATACAATTTTTTTACAAAGATAGTAATAGAGAGGTTAGAGATTAGAGAATAAAGAATAGATATTTTTGGAAAGATGTAAATCTTAGGGTTTTTCAGTCATGTTTCGGACTAATATCAGTATTGTAAACAAAACTTTAGAAAGCCTATGATTATAATTTTATAGGAACCTCCATATCAAACTATTAAAATTCAATATCTTTGTGAAAACTAAGCACATACGTAAATACACCGACGGTTACTACCCTAAGTTCGTGGCTTATTTTTAGGATAAATTAATTTTTCAATCCCTACATAATTCACTTGATTATGCTACATTTTTCCTCTTGGAAACAGAGAGCAGTGGCTCTTTCGTTCTTTTTTGTGTGTTTTACAATTTTCTCTACAAATGCTCAAAGCAAACGTCCTGTCAATCCATATATCACTAATTCAATATCGGGCTGCACGAATGATATTATTGCTTGTTCATTATTTGCCAACTCTCAAAATTATACTTGTGCTTCATCTTTTACGTATGCGGCTCCAACCAATAATAATAATTGTTTTATAGGAACGCCAACCACAGATTATGGATGCTTAGGGTCAACACCAAACCAAATGTGGTTTATTGTGACGGTACAAACAAGTGGAAATTTATCATTCAGCTTTAACAATTCCAGTAACAGAGATATTGATGCTGCCATTTGGGGTCCAATATCTGGAGGAGATTTGAATAATGTTTGTACAACTACTAATAACCTCCCCATTTCTTGTGATTATTCATCAAATAGTGTTGCCAATTTAACAATCAGCAATGCTTTAGCAGGTCAAAAATATGTACTTTTAGTAACAAATTTTTCAAATACAATTACTGACATTACGATTCCTCAACCATCGGGAGGAACGGTTTCTTATTGTAAACTAAATGCCAATACTTGTGTTGCCCCAACCGTTGCAATAAGTGGAAACTCAACCATTAATCAAGGTCAATCAGCCAATATTACCTTAAATTTCACAGGAGCAGCACCTTATAGCTATACACTTTCTAATGGTCAGACGGGAACAACCAGCACCAATCCATTAACACTTTCTGTATCTCCATTAAGCACTACCACTTATACAGCTACGTCTATAAGCAATGGATGTGGTGCGGGAACATCAAGTGGTAGTGCAACGGTTACGGTTTCCAGAACGGTTGGGTTAATTACTTGTTTACCTCTTGATGGAAATCCAAACGACCAAATTGGCAGTAACAATGGCTCAGTTTTTAGTAATGGTGGAAGTGCTTCGTATGTATCAAATAGAAATGGTACTTCATCGTCGGCATTGTCCATAAGCAATGGAGCTTATGTAGAATTTCCAACAACAAATTTACTGAATAATAACTTTACACACTCGCTTTGGGTATCTCCATCAAGTTTACCAACTTCGGGAAATTATCAGTACATTTTATCTATTGGCGGAATTGGGTTATCGCAAGAACTCTATATAGAAAACGATAATGGTGTATTAAGATGGGTTTTTAGGTCTTCAACCTCCATCGGTAATGTGGATGTAAAATATGCAGGTTCAATTTCAGTAGGGCAATGGTATCACGTAGCCATTGTAAGAACAGCCAATGCTCTACAAATGTATATCAATGGGGTTTTGGTGCAAAGTTCCCCAGCCTCAGGACTTAGCTCTACGTATGCTTCCCCTTCTGTTGGAAGAATTGGCTCGCAAAGTTCGGGCTTAGTAAATTTCTTTAACGGAAAAGTAGATGATATTCGTTTATTTAGAGGAGGGTTGAACGATTTAGAAATATCTTCTCTATTTAATGCCACCTTGAATTGCCCAACCATTGTTGATACCCCACTCATTTCTTTAACAAGTTTAACCAATAGTTCGCTTTGTAGAAATCAATTAGAAGAAATATCATTCCAACAAAGTAGCGTAACAGCAGGGTCAACTTATACTGTTCAATTATCTGATGCCAATGGAGGATTCAGTAATCCAACAATCATTGGGTCTGGAACACTTGCCCCTATTCAAATTTCGATACCAACTTCTGTAACTACATCAGGGACAGGCTATCGGGTTCGAATTGTTAATGGCTCTACAATCAGTTTCAATACTTTACCAATTACAATTTTACCAACGGCTACTGGAACAATCAGTGGAACAACTACCATTACACAAGGACAAACCGCTACTTTATCAGTTAATTTAACAGGAACAGCCCCTTGGATTTATAGTATTTCAGACGGTACCAATACAACTACTTATAGCTCATCAACATCATTGGTTACGCAAAGTGTTTCGCCTAATGTAACTACTACTTATACCCTTTCGAGTGTTAAAGATAATGTGTGTGGAACAGGAACAACCAGTGGCAGTGCAGTCATTACAGTAAACTCTGGCTTACAACTATTAGCTTGTTATCCATTTAATGGAAATGCTTTGGATTCAAAAGGAACTAATCATGGGACTGTGAACGGTGCAACACTGACAACTGACCGCTTTGGAAATGCTAATAGTGCTTATAATTTTGATGGGGTTAGTAGTTATATTTCAATTCCTGGAGCAAACTTAGCTCCGAATAAATATACTTACTCAGGTTGGTTAAATGCGAGTGAATTGCCCGCCTATGGCGACCTAAGAACAGTTATGTCTGTGGGGAATGCAGGAGGAGACCAATTTTTTATGCTCTTCAACAATAGCTTCTCAACTGGACCTGCTTGGAACTACGGTTCAGTTATTAGTTATGGTACAGGAGCCACACCTTATGCAGTATCCTACTCATCTGTAACAAGTAATAATTGGATTCATTTTGCCGTTGTTAGAAGTCAGACGGATCGAAGAATTTATATAAATGGGCAGTTATCAGTAAGTTATACAGGTACGACTACTCCTTACTACAGTACTCCAGTCATAGCCACAATTGGTTCAAGATATAATAATGGACCAATCCATAATTTCAAAGGTAAAATCGACGATGTAAAAATATATAACGGAACTTTAACTGATGAAGAAGTTCTTCTACTCTACAACGAAGAACAAGGCGAATGTTCTGCACCGTGTTCAGGAATGATTTACTCTATAAACTCAGGGGATTGGAGTAGCCCAGCTACATGGTCGTGCGGAAGAATACCAGATTTGACGGATAAAGTTTTAATTAAAGCAGGTCATAATATTACGGTTTCTGCTACTAATGCAAAAGCCAAAAAATTATTCAATAATGGTCAAATTTCTTTCTCAAATTCAACAGCAAAATTGACATTTAATTGATTTAAAGTGAGTAATAGACTGCCTTGATTTAAGATTATGGTTTTTAATCATAAATCGTAATTCTACCAATAGATAATACTGTGCAAAACAAAGCCCTTCAGAATTAACATTCGGAGGGCTTTGTTTTTATCGTTACCTTTGTAGCCTTAAAAGGCGTAAGTTATCAGTCAAAAGGCGTAAGTAAACATACTTAACCTAACTTACGACCTTCATACTTACGACCAACGACTATATTTTCACGCATGACAAAAGACAGGTTCAATGACCTGAAAGCCAAAGTAGAGGCTTTGAGGAGGTATCTTTGACTACGATAACAAGAAATTTCAAATTGAAGAATTAGAAGTCGTAACGCTCGACCCTGAGTTTTGGGGAAATTCTAAAAAAGCAGAATCGACGATGCGACAAATCCGTGAATTAAAATTCTGGACAATTGGTT
Organism: Arcicella sp. LKC2W; assembly: GCF_034931005.1. NCBI lineage: Bacteria > Pseudomonadati > Bacteroidota > Cytophagia > Cytophagales > Flectobacillaceae > Arcicella > Arcicella sp. LKC2W. The sequence goes on along the minus strand of NZ_JAYGIN010000002.1, from coordinate 146,503 downwards.
TCGACCAATTAAATCAGCTCATGGGCGACCTTGAAACGATATGGGAGTTTTATGAAATGGGCGAAGCAACTGAAGAGGAAGTCGATACTGAAGGAGCTAAATTAGAAGCTAAACTAAGTGAATTAGAATTCCGCAAAATGATGTCTGACGAAGGCGATAATATGTCTGCCGTAATCGAAATTAATGCAGGTGCAGGTGGTACAGAGTCTCAAGATTGGGCAAGTATGCTCATGCGAATGTATATTATGTGGGCTGAAAAAAATGGTTTTAAAATCAGAGAAGTTGACCATAACGATGGTGATACTGCTGGTATTAAGTCAGTTACGATGGAAGTAGAGGGTGAATATGCCTACGGAAATCTAAAGTCAGAAAATGGTGTTCATCGCTTAGTAAGGATTTCACCGTTTGATTCCAACGCTCGTCGTCATACTTCTTTTGCGTCAGTATATATTTCGCCTATGGTGGATGATACCATCGAAATTGAAGTTAATCCTGCTGATGTCAGTTGGGATACATTCCGTTCGGGTGGTGCAGGTGGACAAAATGTAAACAAGGTAGAAACTGCGGTACGTTTAACCCACAAACCTTCTGGAATTATCATTGCTTGCCAACAAGAACGCTCGCAGTTGATGAACAAAGAAGTTGCCTTAAAAATCTTAAAATCAAAGCTTTATCAGATAGAAATTGACAAACGCAATGCCGCCCGTGCGGAGGTGGAAGCAGGTAAAAAGAAAATCGAGTGGGGTTCACAAATCAGAAGTTATGTTTTGGATGATAGACGAGTAAAAGACCATCGAACTGACTATCAAACTTCAAATACTGAGGCTGTTTTGAATGGCGATATTAACGAGTTTATTAAGGCTTATTTAATGGAGGCATAAGAAGAAATTAAGATATTACAGTAATCAAAGCCGTAAAGAATCATTCTTACGGCTTTTTCATTTTACTTTGTCAGTAAACATCTCTTTTAAAATTCTTTCATTGGCAAGGCTTTTGTACTAAATTTGTAACCTTTTTCGTTAGCATACTAATCCACAAATCATTAAATGGTCAAGCGTTTTTCATTGTTTTTTCTAACACTTATTCTCCTCTGGGTAGCGTTTCGCACGCCCGTAATAGGTGAGTTTAACAATACGCTTTTACATTGGTTTAAGCCTTCAATTACAGATACAAAAAAAGCACCCCATCAGGCTTTAATGCCTCCGCCAGCCTTTACGACAAACAGTTTATTGGCTGAAAACCAATGGGTAGATAGCGTTTTTAGCTCAATGGATGCAGACCAGAAAATTGGTCAGTTTTTTATGGTTGCTATTAATCCAACGCATGGAGAAGCTCATTTTAAACGTATTGAAACTTTAATTCAAACAAATCATATTGGTGGACTTATTTTCTTTCAAGGTGACCCATTTTCTTATGCCAGTCTCAATAATCGTTTTCAGTCAGGTACAAGAATTCCTCTATTAATTGGTATTGATGGCGAGTGGGGTTTGGCCATGCGGGTAAACTCAACAATGGCATTTCCAAAACAGATTACTTTGGGTGCAATACAAGATAACTCATTGATTTACAAGATGGGAGGTGAAATTGCCCGTCAATGCAAACGCTTAGGAATTCACCTAAATTTTGCCCCCGTTGTTGACATAAATTCTAATCCCAATAATCCCGTTATTGGTTATCGTTCTTTCGGAGAATTGCGTGAAAATGTTGCCCTCAAAAGTAGTGCTTACATGAAAGGAATGCAAAACAATCAGCTTTTGGCTTGTGCAAAACACTTTCCAGGACATGGCGATACGCAAGGCGACTCCCATTTTACACTTCCCCAATTATCGTTTAATGCCGAGCGTTTGAAAAGCGTAGAACTATATCCTTTCCAACAACTAATAAACGATTCTATCAAAACAGTTATCGTTGGACATTTGCAAGTTCCTTTTTACGATTGGCGGCCAGCAACACTTTCACAGAGTATTATTACCAATTTATTGAAAACCGAAATGGGCTTCAAAGGCTTGGTTATTACCGATGCGTTAAACATGAAAGGTGTGCGTCACGGACAAGGCATTACTTCTGGAGAGGTTGATTTACAAGCATTTATCGCAGGAAATGACATATTGCTCTATTCTGAAAATATCCCAGAAGGTATCCGTAAAATTAAAGAAGCAATTAATGCGGGCTTAATTCAACAAACCGATATAGACAATCGAGTTAGAAAAATCTTACACGCTAAATATTGGGTTGGTCTGAATCAATTTAAGTATATCGACAGCAATAATTTATACCAAGACCTCAACACAAACGAAGCAAATAAAATCAAGCAAGAGCTTTTTGATAATGCCATCACGGTTGTGAAAGATGCTAAAAACGTTTTACCAATTGCACCAACAGAAGCCAAATTTATTTCAATCGGTTTAGACATTGCTCTTGGCAATCGTTTTCAACAAGAATTGAGTCGAATCACGCCTTTTCAACATTTTGCCAGTGCCTCCAAAACGGACGAAGTTTTTTTCAATAATGTCCTTCAATATATTGACTCCACTTCAACCGTTATTTTGAGTGTTCATGATATTAATAAAAAAACTGCCAATAAATTAGAGGTTGGTTATAACATTCAAAACTTCGTAAAACGCCTTGAACAAAAAGCTCAAAAAGTAGTCGTTTGTGTTTTTGGGAGCCCTTATAGTTTAAAATATTTCCCAGAATCATCTTCGCTCATTTGTGGTTATGAAGATGACCAAACGGCTTATTCAGCTATGGCAAGAGTTATTTTTGGCGAAATTCCTGCTATTGGTAAATTACCCGTTTCGGTGGAAAATCTATTCAAAGCAGGCGAAGGCATTAACATTTCTGGAGTAGGAAAATTCGCAAAATCATCTCCCGAAAGTGTTGGCATGAAAAGCATTGAATTATTTGCCATTGACCAACTCGTTCAATCTTCCATTGCTCAACGAATTTTCCCTGGATGTCAGGTTTTAGTGGCTCGTAAAGGTAAAATTGTTTACGAAAAGAATTTCGGAAAAATGAGTTATGATGCAAATAGTGAAACGGTTAATTCAAATACCGTTTACGATTTGGCTTCTGTCACAAAAGTTTCAGCAACACTTCAAGCCTTAATGGTTCTTTACGACCAAAAGAAATTTAGTTTAGACGAAAAAGCATCGCATTATTTACCTGAACTAAAGGGAACAAATAAAGAAAATATCATCATCAGAGACATTCTTTGGCATCAAGCGGGTTTGGTGGCATATATTCCATTTTGGGAAAAAACTCGTATTCCTTTGGGTTGGAAAACCGAATATTACAACACAAAACAGTCGGCTGAATATCCATTGGAAGTTGCCGAAGGAATGTTTGCTAAGGCTTCCATTCGTGATTCTGTTTGGAAATGGGTTATCAAATCTCCACTTATCAACAAAAGGGAAAAAGACGGTTCTTTTCCTTTCGTTTATAGTGATTTGGGATTAATGATTTTACATCATCTCGTGGAGAAATTATCCAATCAACCTTTAGACGCTTTCACTACAAAGAATTTTTATGAGCCTTTGGCGATGAATACCACAGGATTTAATCCTTTGAAAAAAATCAATAAAAATCAAATTGCTCCTACCGAAAACGACAATTTATTCAGAGGAAGACTTTTACAAGGAACGGTTCAAGACCAAACCGCAGCGATGTTAGGGGGAGTTTCGGGTCATGCAGGCTTATTCAGCAATGCTTCTGACTTAGCAAAATTATTACAAATGAATCTCAATAAAGGCTCGTTTGGCAGTAAACAATTTATTAGCGAACAAACTATTAACCTTTTTACAAATAGTAAAGCAACGAGAAGTTATCGTGTTTTGGGTTGGGACAAATTACCTTCCGACGGAGATAGTAATTTCGTGTCAAATAAAGTTTCATCAAGTTCTTACGGACACTCAGGTTATACAGGCACACTCGTATGGATTGACCCCGAAAAAGAATTAGTTTTCGTATTTTTGTCTAACCGAGTAAATCCATCGGCTGGCAACAATAAAATTAACACACTGAAAATTAGACGAAAAGTAATGGACATCGTTTATAAGTCGATGGAATGACGTAGCACAGGTTTCCGCCCTGCACGATAATTTATACATTTGCGTAAGCAAAACGATAGCTTTATATTTGAAAATTGCTATCGTTTTTTATTTTATGACGAATTTCAAAAATGAAAATTTCAAAAATACATATTAAAGATTTCCACCAATTTAAGGATTTTACCCTTGACTTGACCTACCCACAAGGACACGAAAAGGTAGGACAACCTTTGGATAAAGTGTGTTTTATTGGACAGAGTGGGACTGGCAAAACGAGTTTATTGGAGTTGATACCTCCACTTTTATTTGATTATGACACTAATATTATTGAGAAAAGTGGCAGTGCTGTTGGAACATCAAACATACAAGCGACTTATCATTTTGGAGAAAATTATGATTATTTTTATGAAAGTTATTTAGAATATGAGCTTGATAGAGATGGTCAAAGTTATGTTTTAGCCTACGATGTATTTGACGAAAATGATTTTGAAACAAATGAAATTACCCAAAATGTTTATCAAGATTGGACGGGAAAAAGATCTAAACTTATTTACTTTCCAGCAAATCTAAATTTTAATATTGATTTAGATGAAAATTATGATTTTAACAAAAAAAACATTGTAGATTTTAGTGAAGATAAAGTTTCAACCGTTTGGAATCTAATCCTTGAAAAAATTCAAAATTATCAAGAACAAGAATTAAAAATTAGGCAAGATATTTCAAAAGTTGTAGAAAAATCTTCGAGTGATATTGAGGCTATTCAAAAAGCCGTTAAACAATTAGAAGATTGGAAAAATTCAGAGTTTAATCCAATCAAAGACGTAGCAGATAATTGTTTAGACCCCTTGTTAGCAAAATTTAAGCTTCGAGTAAAAACCGAATTAGATTTTAAAACCAAAGATGATATTGGTTTTATCAAAGTTGAAGATTTTGAAGGTAACGAAATACCGCATGGGCTTTGGAGTACGGGAACAAAACAGGTCATTCTGAGTGCTTTGCCTTTGTATTTACTCAAACCCAAACATACTGTTATTCTTTTTGATGAACCTGAACGGTCGTTATATCCAGATTTACAGAGAACAGTTGTCAATTATTATTCCTCTTTAGCAGAGAGTTGTCAGTTCTTCTACTCAACTCACTCCCCTATCATTGCATCCAGTTTTGACCCTTGGGAAATTGTAGAACTGAAATTTAATAAAGAAGGAAAAGTTTATAGAGAAACCTATTTTGAAGGAGAAAACCATGTTGACAACTACAAATGGAATCCAAAATATATGCGTTGGGATGATATTTTACAAAGAGTTTTTGATTTAGAAGATGATGGTTCACCCGACCGAAAAGTTAAATTAGATGAATTAGCAACGTTAAATGTCAAATTCAAAAAACTAAAAACAAAAGAACAAGAACATTCTGTTGAAGCTTTGGAAATTGTAAAAAACATCGAAAAATTATCGAAAGAACTTTCAAAGTGGAATTAAGCAATGCAAAAAATAGATAAAAACTACAGCACTATTCTTTCAACCAAATATAAAAAATGGGTTGATGATTTAGAAGACAAAAAACAAGTTCACCCAAAATCAAGAACCTATTACGATGATGTCGTAATGGAATTATTTCGTTGTCAAAAAGGAGTTTGTGCTTATACAGAAAGATTCATTTGTCCGACAAATCTCTATGAATCAAGCAATTGGATTAATGGTGCTTATAAAATTTCTGACGAAGCTGAATTTAAAAGAACCGACCATGCAGGCGAATTAGAGCATTTTGACCATCATTTAAAAGCAAAACAATATTGGCTTTGGAATAATTTATTCATGATTGATGCAAAAATAAATGGTTTAAAATCAGACAAAGATATTGTTGATTATCTAAAACCAGACTTAGAAGATTATTCGCCCGAAAAGTATTTCGATTATGATGAAGAAACGCATCGTTTTATTCCTAATACAGATTTAGAAGAGACAAAAAGAAATGAAATAAAGCACATGATTGACAACGTTTTTTATTTGAATCACGGCGTTGTTCTAAATGACAGAAGAGATTTTATTAACGAATTAAGAAGCAAAATCAACCATAAATCAACATACAAATTCGACCGATTTTTTACCGCTACTAAAATGTGCTTAGGAGATATTCTTCCAAAATAAATATAAATAACACAGGCTTCCAACCTGTCAAAAATAAAGACGATGACAGGTTAGAAACCTGTCCTACTAAACAAAAATGAAAACACAACGCATTTCCCTTATTTTTTTAGCCATTTTCGTCTTTTCGGGTGTGGCAGTTTATTTTAAATCTTGCCAAAAACCCGCTTCAACAGAATCTACTCCTGTTGAAGACGTTGCCATTACGCTAAATCCTGCCCCAGATTTCAAGGCTGACTCAGCTTATGCTTACGTAAAAGCACAAGTAGATTTTGGACCAAGAGTTCCCAATACAAAGGCACACAAAGCTTGTGGCGATTATTTAGTGGCAAAATTAAAGCAATTTGGTTGTGAGGTCATTTCTCAAGATTTTGTAGCAACAAAATACGACGGTACTAAAATGAATGCTCGTAATATCATTGGCAGTATCAATCCATCTGCTCCAAAGCGTATTTTATTAACTGCTCACTGGGATTCTCGTTCGGTAGCAGATAAAGATACCAAAGACAAAAACTCTCCAATCGACGGAGCAAACGACGGTGGTAGTGGTGTTGGCGTTTTATTGGAATTGGCTCGTACTATTCAACAAGCAACACAAAAACCAAACGTAGGTGTGGATATTATTTTCTTTGACGTAGAAGACCACGGAGAACCAGAAGATTACAAAGGCGAACATAAACCAGAATCTTGGGGATTAGGTTCTCAATATTGGGCAGCGAATAAACACAAACAAAATTACACTGCTTATTACGGAATTTTATTGGATATGGTAGGCGGAAAAGGTGCGATTTTCCCACACGAAGGCACTTCGATGCAATATGCTCCTATGATTGTAAGAAATATTTGGGACATTGCCAGCCGTTTAGGATATTCTACTACTTTTATCGATGCTGACGGCGGAGGATTAACCGACGACCATACGGCTGTGAATGAAGTGGGTAAAATACAAATGATTGACATTGTAGAGCTTCATCCAAATTCTCCTGAAACCTTCTGGAAATATCACCACACGCATGGAGATAATTTGAGTAATATTGATAAAAATACCCTCAAAGCAGTTGGACAAACAGTTTTATCAGTTTTGTATCAGGAGTAATTTAAAAATTATTCATTGATAAAATACATAACCTGATGGTCAATTCTGACTATCAGGTTTTTTTATTGTACTTTTGTAGCATTAAAAACGAACAAATCATTCAATGGAACAAACTGAACAACTAAAATTTGTACACCTCAACGACCTTCACGTTGCTCTTGGAGCGAAAATGGTACCTTTTGCGGGCTATTCAATGCCTGTTTTATACACAAACCTGATTCAAGAGCATTTGGCAGTACGTAGTTCAGTGGGCGTTTTTGATGTCTCACACATGGGCGAGTTCGTGGTAAAAGGCGAGCGTGCAACTGAGTTTTTACAGTACGTTACTTCTAACGATGTTTCTGCTTTGGTAGATGGCAAAGTTCAATATTCATGTTTACCAAACGACAAAGGTGGTATCGTTGACGACCTTTTGGTTTATAAACGTAACGACAATGAATACTTTTTGGTCGTAAATGCTTCCAATATAGAGAAAGATTGGACTTGGATGCAATCGCACAATTCATTTGGTGTAGAAATGCAGGACATTAGCGAAGGCATGAGTCTTTTTGCGGTTCAAGGTCCAAAAGGTGTGGCAACGATGCAAAAACTTACCGACTTAGACTTGGGTTCGATGGAATATTATACTTTCAAAGAAGGAACAGTGGCAGGTATTAGTGATGTTTTAATTGCAACAACTGGTTATACAGGTGCAGGAGGAATGGAAGTTTATGTACCAAACGAACACGCCGAAGCCATCTGGAAAGCCATTTTTGAGGCAGGGGCAGAATTCAATATCGTACCTGTTGGTTTAGGAGCAAGAGATACTTTACGTACCGAAATGGGTTATTGTTTATACGGACATGATATAGACGACACAACGTCGCCAATTGAAGCAGGTTTGGGTTGGATTACCAAATTCAACAAAGAGTTCATTAATTCTGATTTCCATAAAAAAATCAAAGAAAATGGTGTAACTAAGAAATTGGTAGGCTTTGAAATGATTGATAGAGGTATTCCAAGACAACATTATGAAATCATGGATGCCGCAGGAAATATCATTGGTGAAGTTACCTCAGGAACACAGTCGCCATCCATGAGCAAAGGAATCGGAATGGGATATGTTGCCACAGAATACATCAAAAATGGTTCTGAAATTTATATCAATATCCGTAACAAATATTTGAAGGCAGTTGTAACAAAAATGCCGTTTTTGAAAGTGTAACTCGATGCTTCCGCATCGGATAAGAACAATTATCCCCCGATGCTGAGACATCGGATTACAAAATGAAAAAAATTGACGTTTGCTTAACCCCTGAATTATTACATCTTCACGATATTGAAAATTCAATTGTTGTGGTAGTTGATATTTTTAGAGCTACTTCTTGCATGACAACGGCTTTTGCCAATGGCGTAGAAGCAATTATTCCCGTTGCCACAATTGACGAATGTATAGCTTATCAGCAAAAAGGCTATTTAGCCGCTGCTGAACGTGACGGAAAAACGCCCGAAGGTTTCGATTTTGACAATTCACCATTTAGTTACATGGCTGAAAAAGTACAAGGTTCAACCATTTGTGTAACAACCACCAACGGAACTTTGGCAATTACAAAATCGAAAAATGCGGTAAAAGTAATGGTGGGTTCATTCTTGAATTTAGGAGCTTTAACAACCTATTTAAAAGACCAACAATACGATGTTTTGGTACTTTGTGCGGGTTGGAAAGGCAAACCAAATTTAGAAGATACGCTATTTGCGGGTGCTTTGGTTGAGCGTTTGCAAGACGAATTTATGATAGAAGAAGATGCCGCTTTGATGGCTCAACGTCTTTATAATTTGGGTAAAGATGATTTATTGGCTTGCGTAGCTTCTTCATCACACGTAAAAAGATTACAACGTCTTGGTATTCAAAAAGATATAGCGTATTGTTTGCAACATGATTTATATGATGTTTTACCAGTTTTGAGGGGTAATTCTTTGGTAAATATGTAAATTTTAGCCCACGGATGATACGGATTTAACCGATTTTCACATGATAAAGAAAAAATCTGTGAAAATCTGTATCATCCGTATTATCTGTGGGCTATTAATTTCAACAATTTTCACCGTCAATATCACAAACTTCTCCCTCCACATTTGTCACTTCTAATTCCTGAGCAACTTTCTCGATAATTTCTACAAAAACATCCGATGATTGCGCTCCCGAAATGGCGTATTTCTGATTAAAAATAAAGAAAGGAACACCCGAAACGCCCAATTGACGATAATAATTCATTTCTTCTTTTACCTCATCCGAAGCTACGTCTGAATGAATAATCTCTTTGGTTTTCGCCTCATTCCAAGCGTATTTAGCCATTATTTCAATAATATTTTCCTCCACAGTTAGGTCGATTTTATCCACAAAATAAGCTTGCATAAAAGCCTCTTTCACTTCCGCCTGAATCCCATCTTGCTCTGCCACCGTAAGTATTCTGTGAAGCGTAAATGTATTGATACTTTTGGGTAAATTAGCAAAATCAAACGACAAGCCCTCGGTTGCAGCAGCTTGTTCAACTTGGTGAAATTTCTCAACAAAATTACCGCCAAAACGGTTTTCCATATAAAGCTGAAAATCCATTCCTTCGGCTGGAACAGAAGGGTCAAGTTGAAAAGGATGATAGACAATTTCTATGTCATCAACTTGCACATTATCAGAAGTTTGTGTATATTTAATAGCATTTTCTAACCTACGCTTACCAATATAACACCAAGGACAAACAATGTCCGAAACCACATCTACACGAATTTTTATTTTTTTGTTCATCTTAAAATTTATTAATTCTAATTTACCCATTATTTAGTCATTTCATAAGCTGAAGGCAATTCTGAAAACCTTTAACGAATAAGCCACAATTTAATAGTTTAAATTTATTAATACATTTCACCAAAGTGAATATCTATTTTACGAATAAAAAACAACAAGCTACTTAAATTCCATAATTTATTAGAACAATGTAAAACAATCTGAAAATCAGATGGTTAAATCATTAGTTCATTAAAATCAGCTCTATTATGAAAAAAATCTATTTATTATTTTTTGTCGCATTCATTGCTTTAATAACATCTTGCAATAGAAATGGTTTCCAGATAGGCACTGCTTGTCATAGAGAAATTGAAGATGAAGTCTTTAAACCTAATTATCAGTCATTTACAACAGTTGAAAAACAGTTTAACATCATTGATACAACCTATCAATTTCAAGCAGTTATTGATGAAATTGGCAACCAGATGAAACTTCGGGGTTATCAAGACTCTAAAGAACGCCCAAATCTTATTGTTTTTTATGCTCTTTTTCCAAGTGATGTAAATTTATCGGTTCTTCAACGCTCATTTAGGGGGTTGGGAAAAGAAAATATGAACGAGGAACTTAGAAGAGTTAGACTTAGAAAAGGGACGTTATTACTTCAATTTGTAGAGAACGACTCAAATCGTCCAATTTGGATGGGATATGCAGCAGGAATTGCTCAACCTGAAACGAGTAAAATTGACGAAAAAGCACTTAGAGTAGCCACAAGACAGATTTTCGATAATTATAAAATATTTGCAAAAGATTATATTGCGGGTAAAACGATAGTAACATCGCAGGTTTTGGCGAGCAAGTAGAGTGGTTACTGGTGTATTGGTTATTGGTGGATTGGTTATTGGTCAATTAGTTATCGACAGATGTGGCATTCTTATAACCAATACACCAGTAACCAATACACCAGTAACCAATCTACCAGTAACCAATACACCAGTAACCAATCTACCAGTAACCAATACACCAATAACCAATCTACCAATAACCAATCTACCAGTAACCAATACACCAATAACCAATACACCAGTAACCAGTCAACCAATCAATAAGTAAGCATTTCCACGACTTCTCTATGTTGTGAAAACATAGTCAATAGCTCATCTCTACTTTTCATTTCAAAATCTTCAAAATCAAAACCTGGGGCTACGGTACAGCCCACCAAAGAATAACTATCTGGTTCAGCAGGTTTAGAACCAAACCACATCCCCGCAGGAACAACAGCTTGAAAAACTTCTCCCTTTTCGGGATTATTCCCTAAACGAATAATGTTCAATTCTCCCTGATTATCAATCACATAAACATTCAACGGACAACCCGTATAAAAATGCCACATTTCATCAGATTCTATCCGATGAAGAGCTGAAATATGATGACTTTCTAACAAGAAATAAATTCCCGTAGAAAAACTACGCTCGCCTTTAAAACGGCTTGAAAGGGCATTTTGAGGAATAGTTTCCGCCGAACGGTAGGTTTCTGCAAAATATCCACCTTCGGGATGACTTTGCATATTGTAGGCGTTGATATAAAATTGAGCGGGCTTAGTCTGTGACATCTTTAAATAGTCTTTCATCAAAATTAAATCTTTCGATATATTTAATTTTTATATCTTGAAAGTTCGGATGAAGAGGGTTAATAAGATAATTAATTTCTTGTGGAATAATTGCCGATGGAACACCCATTGAAATAGATTGTTCTTCTTTCAGCCAATCATCCGTAAACATTGCCTGACTTGCTGGGTCTGATATTTTATACCAACCATCGGGTAAACTTGAAGTATCAAGTAAAATAATGGAATCATCGGGAATCTCTAATGTAACAATAGCGTAATCCTCTTCTGGATAAGTTTCACCCATGTGAACCAATACTTCCAACAATGCCAATGACCGGTGCGATGCCGTATAAAGTAACATAGTACCTCTACGATTCCACCTTGCACCTTTTAGGCTTGCTCCATAACCCGATAAATCTCTTGCTCTTTTGTGCTTACAAATTCTAAAAACCTCCATTTCTACCTTATTAGGATTAGGCGAGCATGAAATTTTCTAAGCAAAGATTCCATGCTCAATGTAAATTAACTCTCTTTCGATGAGTTCATAGCCTAATGGCGTATCCAACAAATCCATAGGGCGTTTTCCACCCAATGCGGGAATGTGAGACTGCATCCAGCTTTTGAATCTCGTAAGACTTCCGAAAGTTTCCTCACCCAATTCATACAATTTTGCCAAACGAATTAGCTTCGCAGAGGCATCTTTGTCTAATCTTTGGTCGTCTCGGTAGCGTTGAACTGTCCTTTCGGATACATTCAACACCTCTGCCATTTCTTTGTTTGAGAAAGAAATTTGCAGAGCCAGAGCGTCTAAGGCTTGTTTCGGAAGCCCTTCTTTTGCTATCTCAATCAAGTCAAAATCATGTCTGATTTGACGATTGATGATAGTTTGCCCACCCAACAATACAACGAGTGTCGGGATTGGCAGGACTTTTGGTAAAGGCATAAGTTTAAAACGCTATTTAGTTATTCATAGAGATAAGACAGGAAAGGTAGCGCAAGCCCCCTTTTGAATATTTGTCATAAATTTAACGACAAATGTCGTATTTTCAAAATTATTCTAAGTTTTCTTCCACTTTTGCAACATTCTAAAAACATTCTGTGTCATTTGTTTGAACTTGAGTTAATTCACTCAATCACTAAATCACAACTAACTTCCTCTGGAACAAACGCTTTACATAGACAAACATCTCCCACTCGTAGAGGCTTGCCGTCGGGGCGAACGCAAGGCTCAGTATGAGATTTATCGACTTTATGCAAAGTCTATGTATAACGTGGCGGTCAGAATTGTGAACCATAATGGTGAAGCTGAAGACGTTTTACAGGACGCTTTCTTGGATGCTTTCCAGAAAATTCATGATTTCAGACAAACCAGTACGTTTGGAGCATGGTTAAAACAAATTGTGATTAATCGAGCTTTGAATCAGTTACGCAACCGAAAAGTACAATTGGTTGATATTGACGAGAGTTTAGATATTAGTGATGAAGAATCTTACGACGAAGAAAGTCTAAATTATGACATTCAACGAGTGCAACACGCCATTCAGCAACTCCCCGATGGTTTCAGAACGGTTATTTGTTTGTATTTATTGGAAGGTTATGACCACGAAGAAATCGCTGAGGTTTTGGGAATTGCCGAATCAACGTCTCGCACGCAATATATTCGTGCGAAAAAACGATTATTAGAAATTTTAAAGAATTAAATAGTAACACGGGAATTTTTCTCGTGTTTGTAGTACCTGCCCACGGGAAAGATTCCCGTGCTACCAAAAATGAAAAGTCAAAAAAATACACAAGGATTAGAACAATTCATCCGAGAAAATCGTGCAGAATTTGATATGCACGAAGTTCCTGCTGGACTTTGGGATAAACTTGATAAATCCCTTAGTGAAAGCGATAAAAAAGGAATTGCCCCCAATGAAGAATCTGATGAAATTATTATCAAATTCAAGAAATCGTCTATTTCTAAAATGAAATTTTGGGCAATGGCAGCCAGTTTGATTTTACTAATTGGGTGTTTTGCGGTATTTTTATTTCAATCAAAAACGAATTCTACCGAACAGATTGTCGCTAATATTGCTCCACAATACGGTAATCAAATGGTACAATATGCCAGTTTAATTGAGTCGAAAAGAGAAGAAATAAAACAAATTGAAGAACACGACCCAGTTTTGTACAATGAGTTTGAAACGGAAATTGAAAAGTTAAATAAAGATTATCACAACCTTCAAACAGAACTTTCTGCAACGCCCAATCAGGAAGACTTAGTAAAAGCTATGATTCAAAATTTACAAGTTCAAGTGGATATTTTAAACCGCCAATTAACAATTATTGAAAAAGTAAAAGAGTACAAACAAAACCCCATGAAAAGTATTTAGAAGTTACTCGGGATGATTTTAAAGTATAATAACTAATCATGAAAACTTTACAAATCTACCAGTTACCAATAACCACTTACTTAGGGTTGGTATAACAAAGCAAAATCATGAAAACGATATATAACATCATAATTTTCAACGGATTAATCTTGTTTCATACATTTGGACAAGATAGTTTGAAGAATAGAATCTCGACAGAAGATATAATCATCATTAATGGAAAGCACGAATTAGAAAAGTTAACTCAGGAATTAAAACAAGTTGAAACTCGGGTAATTACTTTTAGAAATAAAGCATCTCGCAATAGAGAAAATTGGACGGTTGAAATCCCAACTCCACCGACCCCACCAACTCCTCCAACAAATTTCTCTTTTAGTATTGACGAAACACAGGAAAATGCACAGGATAATCCCATCGAGAAGAAAAAGGTTATTTCTAAATCATTTACCGTAGATGCAAAAGACCGCCTAACCATTAATAATCAACACGGCGATGTAAAAGTGGAGCTTTGGAACAAAAACGAAATCAAAGTTGATATTACGATTATTGGCTACGGAACTTCGGAAGAAAAAGCTCAAGCTTTGATTGACAATGTGTCTATTTATTCAGCGAGTGTAAACAAAGGCAATGGGGAAAATATTTCTTTCCAAACCAATATAAGTTCTGATGATAACGGCAATTGGGGAAATGCTTGGAATTGGATGGGAAGCAAAAAGAAAGCAGAAGATTGTAACTGCCCTAATGGGAAAAAAGGGGTTGAGATAAACTATATGATTTATATGCCTCGTACCAATGCTCTTACCGTGTCAAATAAATATGGGAAAACCATTATTCCCCAATTCGATGCTCCTCTAAGGGTATCATCTAACTATGGTAGTTTTACTTGCGACCGACTAAAAGGGACGGACAAGGATATTTTTGTTCAATATGGTTCGGGAGATATTAAGCAAATGGATGATGGAAACCTCCAAATTTCTTATTCGAAACTGAATGTTGACAAAGCGGACAATCTATTTCTTAGAAACAATTATGGCTCTGTTACCTTAGATAATATCAATCATTTGGACGGTACTTTTCAGTATTCAAGTGGGAAAATTGGGAAAATTAATGAGACAGGAAAACTATCAATCAGTTACTCCGACGGCGTACAACTTTCTGAATTATCTAAAACCCTCAAAACTTTAGATATTCGCTCAAATTATACGGCTGTAAAATTACCCGTAAATGGCGATTGTAACGCTGATTTTGAAGTAACTACGACTTATGCCAATTTTCGTTACCCGACGGGAAAAGTGAGTTTTACCGTTAATCCAGATGATAACAATGATGAAGACCGTAAAATGGGAATGCAACCAACCAAAACTTATAAAGGTAAAATTGGCAAGGGTTCAACCACGAAAATCACGATTAAGACTAATTATGCAGGCGTGAAGTTTATGGAAAAGTAAACAGTTATCAGTTATCAGTTATCAGTTATCAGTTATCAGTTATCAGTTAAAACAGGGCAATTTTGAAATTAAAGTTTCAATTAATTACTTTAATTTTTACCCACAGATTAATATTAACTGATAACTGTTTACTGCTCACTGAACTAATTTTCTTCATCATCTTTCTTTTTTGCCTTTTTAGGAGCTTCGTAGATGATTTTTCCTTTTGTATCTCGCTCGACTAAAATCTCTGGTTCTGACTTATCAAATTTGTCTTTGGCGTACATCGTTTCCTTTTTTAAACGCCCCTGAGAACCAAATTGATGATATTCTCGCCAACGTCCAACTTTTACGCTATCATCAAATTTTCCTTCTTCTTTCAACTGTCCGCCATCATAAAATGACCGATATTCACCCGTTACTTTATTGAATTTGACAGGAATGACCTCTTTAATTTTGACTTGCTCTTTATCGTAATAAAAAAACTTTGAATCCGCTAAAAAGCCATCCTTGTATTTCTCTTTCGACAATAAAAGATAGTCTTGCGTGTATGTCTCCCAACGTCCATCTTTTACACCTACATAAAAACTTCCTTCTTCAACTAATTCATCATTTACATATTTTTTGTACGGGCCATGACAAACCTCTCCATAGTCTTTATCTTTTCTCGGAACATTGGTAACACGTCTCAATTTGGGGTCATACCACCAAATTTCTTTGGCATAAATACTCGGCTCTGCTTCGTCTGGGTTACGCAAAACATTTATTTCTTCAACCGTCAATCTCGTTCCCGAACCATATTCTCCAATCCGAAGCTCAAACTTAATATCTTCATATTCATCTTTCGGTTTTTTCTTGACTTTTGCCTTCTTTTTCGACTTCCCAATTTTCAAACCTAAATCGGCTGAAAGGTCGCCAGCTTCACCTTTCAGTCTTTTAAATTCTTCTTTATTGTTTTTAATATCTTCTTTTACGTCTTTAATGGTCTTCTTGGCATTCTTGATATTATCCAAAATATCGGTTTGAATCAAGCCTCCTAAAAGTCCTGCTTTTTTCTTGGCAGACGTATCTGTTTGGGGCTTAGCGGTTGTTTTAAATTCATCAGACTGAGCCAATGAAGTCATAGCAGATAATAGTAGAAATATGGAAAATAAAAGCGAAAGAGTTTTCATTACAGGAATGATTAAAGCGAATGTATTACCTTTGTAAAACGAAAGATTACTATTTTTATTCTTAAAGGTAAAGATAACAATATTCATTCCATTTCGCTAAATCGTCCAAATATTCAATTATTCGTGGAAAAAGACTCAAAAATTTATATTGCTGGTCACCGAGGCATGGTGGGTTCGGCAATTCATAGAAAATTACAAGAAAAGGGATTTACCAATTTCGTTCTGAAAACCTCCAAAGAACTCGATTTACGCAATCAACAAGCAGTT
Organism: Arcicella sp. LKC2W; assembly: GCF_034931005.1. Taxonomy (NCBI): domain Bacteria; kingdom Pseudomonadati; phylum Bacteroidota; class Cytophagia; order Cytophagales; family Flectobacillaceae; genus Arcicella; species Arcicella sp. LKC2W. The sequence goes on along the minus strand of NZ_JAYGIN010000002.1, from coordinate 129,606 downwards.
TCTGATTTTTTCAAGACAGAAAATCCTGATTACGTTTTCTTGGCTGCCGCAAAAGTAGGAGGTATTATTGCCAACAATACTTACCGTGCAGACTTTCTTTACGAAAATTTAGCGATTCAAAATAACGTCATTCATAGCTCTTATGAAAATAGTGTGCAGAAGTTAATGTTTTTGGGTTCATCTTGTATTTATCCAAAATTAGCTCCTCAACCACTCAAGGAAGAATATTTACTAAGTGGCTTTTTGGAAGAAACTAACGAGCCTTATGCCATTGCCAAAATTGCGGGTATTAAGATGTGTGAAGCTTACAGAAGTCAATACGGATGCGATTTTATTTCGGTAATGCCAACCAATTTGTATGGGCCAAATGACAATTATGACCTCCAAAAATCGCACGTTTTACCAGCAATGATTCGTAAATTCCACGAAGCTAAAACCTCTGGAAATGAATCTGTTACACTTTGGGGAACGGGTTCACCCATGCGTGAGTTCTTGCACGCCGACGACCTTGCTGAAGCCTGTGTGTATTTAATGGATAATTATAGTGAAGCAGAGTTCATCAATGTTGGAACTGGAACAGATGTCACCATCAAAGAATTGGCAGAAACAGTTAAGAAAACAGTAGGATTTGAAGGAGAATTAATTTGGGATACCACTAAACCAGACGGAACACCCCGTAAACTCATGGACGTATCACGCCTCCACGCACAAGGTTGGAAACACACGATTGACTTAGAACAAGGCATAGCATTAGCCTACCAAGATTTCTTGGAGCATCATGATACGCTGAGATTGTAAATAATTTTGAAATCAGAATGCAGAACAAGGAATGTAGATTTTAGAAGTTTTACTTCTCCACTCTTAATTCCTTGTTCTAAACTCTAATTTTAAAAACCTTTCAAATAAACAAAAGTCCTCAAATCCACGCTAAACAGCGTGAAATTGGGGACTTTTGTTAGTATTTCTCGAATACGCAAGCACTTTGTCTATGCTTCTTTCGGAAGGTTGTCGATAACTCCTATCCAGACCCGCTTGAACATCAAGCATATCTAAATAAAATTCTAACATTTCGGCATCATGGACTAATCCGTCCTGAATCAAAAGGTTTTCTTCTTCCGTTGTTTCTTGATAGACGTAACGGATAACGTCATGCTGCGTAAAGGTTTGTATCATAGCTTGGAGAATGTTTGCTCATCATTTTGCGTAGATTTATCAACGCATAACGCATTCTACCAAGTGCTGTGTTGATGCTAACTCCAGTAGCATCAGCAATTTCCTGAAAACTCATGTCTTCGTAATGACGCATCACTAAAACCTCTCTCTGCGTGTCGGGAAGCATTTTAATCAGGCTTCTTAGATGAGCGTGTGATTCTTCACGAATTTGAATGTCCTCATACGAGTCTTCTGCAAAATCTAATGTGTTGAATACACTACTTCCATCCTCAAATACAACATTTGGATAGCGTTTATCACGACGAAAATAATCAATTGCCATGTTATGTGCGATTCTAAGCACCCACGGCAAAAATTTACCTTCATCGTTGTACTTGCCAGACCGAAGAACATCTACTGCTTTGATAAAAGTATCTTGCATTAAATCTTCGGCTACGAAAGTATCCTTGACAATCAAATAAATCGTGGTATAAACTTTGGATTTGTAACGGCGAACAAGAGTTTCAAATGCGTGTTCGTCACTATTTTTGATATAACGTGATACAAGTTCACTGTCGTTAACATGGACTTTTTCCATTCTGATAAATCTATTTAGTTAACGTAAAGCTTTTCCTCAAATTGTATCGGTTTATATTTTTTTTAATGACGTTTCTTGTTCTTTCTTGAAGTTTTTCTGAAAGGTTAATTCAAAGATAGTAGTTGTGTTAATATTTCCCAACAAAATGATAAAAAAATTATACCCATTAACAAATATTAACAATACATTATTCGTTTGGACATCTCAGAATAGGGGTTTTTACTCATTATTCAAAATTATCATTTGGAAATACTTATTTTACAAAATTTTATTTGGTTAATCCTGTACAAGAATTATGCCGATTGTACGTTTTTTTTAGATTATTTATAGTATTTACGAAAGATTTGATTGTATAGTTTGCTGATAATCAATAAATTGAACGAATTATCAATTCAACAAACTTAAGATTTCCTTTTATGTTTAATCAATCAAAAATAAAATTAGTCGAATGTCCACGAGATGCCATGCAGGGTTGGGTAAACTGGATTCCGACTGATAAAAAAATCTCATACTTAAATCAATTATTAAAAGTAGGTTTTGATACGCTTGATTTTGGCAGTTTTGTTTCCACAAAAGCAATTCCGCAAATGGCGGATACTGCCCATGTTTATGATGCTCTGGATTTAGAAAACACCCAAACAAAGCTTTTGGCGATAATTGCCAACCTTCGTGGGGCAGAAACAGCAGTTAGTTTTGAGAAAATTAAATATTTAGGCTTTCCTTTTTCCATTTCAGAGACTTTTCAACAAAGAAATACGAATAGCTCGGTGGCGGACGCTTTCAAAACAGTGGAAGCTATTCAAAATCTTTGCTTCAAACATGAAAAAGAATTAGTCGTTTACTTTTCTATGGGCTTTGGAAATCCTTACGGCGACCCTTATAATGTAGGAATTGTAGCAGACTGGGCGGAAAAAATGAATAATTTGGGCATAAAAATCATTGCTCTTTCGGATACCGTTGGCGTAGCTGAACCCGAAATTATTGCTTCACTTTTCAAAAGCTTAATTCCTGCCTATCCAACAATTGAGTTTGGAGGACATTTTCATGCACGAACTGATAATTGGGAAGGCAAAATCAAAGCGGCTTTTGAGGCTAATTGTACTCGTTTTGATGGTGCAATTGGCGGTTTTGGCGGTTGTCCGATGGCGGAAGATGAATTAGTCGGTAATATCAATACACAAAACTTAATTCAATTCTTTGAAGAACAACACATTGATTTACAGTTGGATAAATCGAATTTTGCTCAATCGGTTGCAATTAGTAGGGAGGTTTTTATTTAAAAAATTGATGCGTGAAAGCTTCTCCATATCTTTGTATCGTAATTAAATTTTAAAACTATGGCAACGGTAGCCTACCAAATTAACAAGGATAAACTCGAAAAAGCAGCTTTCATTTTAAAAACGGTGGCACATCCTACTCGTTTGGCGATTGTGGATTTACTTTCGCAAAATGAAAAACTGTCGGTCAATGAAATTTGTGAGGTTTTGAATTGTGAACAATCGCTCCTTTCGCATCATTTAATCAATATGAAATTGAAGGGAATTTTACGTTCTGAAAAAGACGGCTTAAATGTATTTTATTCGTTAAAAGAGCGTGAAGTCATAAAATTGATTGAATGTATTGAACACTGTGATTGTAATTATTAAGCACTATTATGAGCGATTTTTTGACAAAAGATTATTGGAACAACCGTTACGAAGCAGAGCAAACGGGTTGGGATTTACGCATGGTTTCTCCGCCACTAAAAGCTTATATCGACCAACTTACCAATAAAGACATTAGCATTTTAATTCCAGGCTGTGGCAGTGGCTACGAAGCTGAATATTTAGCGAAAGCAGGTTTTAAAAGTATCACCGTCGTTGATTTTGCCCCTTTGGTAGTTGAAAAAATGAAAAATTCAATGAGCCATTACGAAAATATCAATATTGTTTGTGATGATTTTTTTACTCATGAAAATTCTTACGATTTGATATTGGAACAAACATTTTTTTGTGCCATCGACCCATCATTAAGACCTCAATACGTTGAAAAAATGTATGAATTATTAAATCCTTCGGGGATTTTGGCTGGCTTACTCTTCAATGTTCAATTTCCAGAAAATCCTCCATTTGGAGGCAATAAAGCAGAATACGAAGGTTTATTTTCAGAGAAATTCGATATTAAAATTTTAGAAACTTGCTACAATTCTTTCAGCAAAAGAGCGGGAAATGAATTATTTTTTAAGTTTCAGAAGAAGTGATATAGGGGTTAGGAGTTGGGATTTAGGGGTTAGTTTAAAAGAACAGACATTACACCAACAAAAGCATAAAAAACAGGTTTAAACAAACAGAACCAAGCATATTTAAACGCATTGTGTGGTGAAAATCGGCTTGGTTTTCGTTTTTTAATACCTTCAAAAACCAAAGATTAAAGTATATCAAAACGGGAGACATTACTGCCAAATACACAAAAAAGGCTTGAATATTAAAGATTTGAACATTTTGAAAATAAACAAAAAAACCAACCGTAACAATCAAGAATATACTTGCCGTAAAAAGAAACGTTCCTTTAATTCCCAATAATCTACTCATCGTCAAATCTCCTCGTTTAGCATCTTCTTCGTGCTGATAAATTTGCGTCATCGGATAAAAACCTAAAAGATTTAAGCTACTCAATGCCGAAGGAAAAAGGTATTTTTCTTGCCATAAATCCGACAAAGGAATATTATCAACTGCTTGAATGACGGTTAAATACGTAAATGCTCCTTGAAATAATCCGACGGTCAACCAACTCAAAATGGGATACTTTTTCAGCCTAATTTTATCATTTGAATATGCTTTTGAGATGCTACTATACACAAATAAGGCAACACTCAAAACCCAACCACTCAAAAAATAAGCCGCTACGACTGCAATAATGTCCAAAATCCAAGCCACATAAAACAACTCACGACTCACGGGCGGGGGATTTTCTAAACCGCCAATTGCTCCTTCGTCTTTATCATAATAGCTATTGTAAGCATTGGATGCAGGATAAATAAACAGGTGCAACAAGATAAAAAGACCAACCGCAATACCCCACGAAGGATGTTGACTTTGGCTCAACGCAAACCAAAATACAGGCATCAAAAAGAATGAAAATGGAATGCGAAGATGAAGGATGATGTTTTTCATGTTGTTGTAAGTATGGCACGCAGATAACACAGATGCTACGCAACGCAGATTTATACAGATTTTTATAACTGCTGTAAAAAATATTCATTTAAAATTATATACAAGAATCAATCATTTCTTTTTGAAATCTGTGGAAATCTGCGTTGCGAAGCATCTGTGTCATCTGCGTGCCAAAATTTACTTCTTCCAAAATTGTCGACTAAAAACCCTTTCAAAAGTCCAACCTTTGGCTTTTAAACCCGCAGGAATGTACGCAAAAGTTTCTTTCGGGGATAAACTCTCATAATATAAATCATCGTCCGTCAAGATTAAAGATTCGTATTCTTGAGCGTTTTTTACGGTTAAATCTGCGAAAGGTAATTCTTTGTAATACAGACAATTAGCTTTCAATAATTGCTCTTTCAATAACCAGTTAGCTTGATATTTTTCAGAACGAAAAGGCTTTGATTCATATTTCCCTTCCGACACCATGAGAGCATATTCTAAATAGCTTTTCAACAGTTTTGGCCCTTCATTCTGAGCATCTTCAACCCGCAACTGATTGGGCAAAATGCTACTCACCACAAATACTTTTTCTTTGGCTCTGGTTACGGCAACATTTAGTCTATTTTCGCCTCCTTGTGCGTTTAAAGAGCCAAATTGCATACTCATTTTTCCCTTCGCATCGGGAGCGTAACCTACCGAAAAAATGATAAAATCTCGTTCATCACCCTGCACATTTTCAATATTTTTGACGAAAAGCGAATGCTTGAAAATTCGAGTTTTTGCTTCTAATAAATCTTGAATCAAACCTTGTTGTTTGGCGTTAAAGGTAACTATTCCGATTGATTTTTCGGGAAATTGTACCGTCAATTTATCTACTAAACTAATTACGGATTCTGCTTCTGTTGGGTTTGTATTATTTTCCCAAACACCCTCAACTTTTATATAATTTATTGCGGGTGTTTGAAGATTAATATCCTCAAAATTAGGCAATAAAGACAAAGTATTTTTATAAAAATATCGGTTAGAAAAATCAATTAAATCTAAAGAACGACTGCGATAATGCCCTTTCAATTGCGTTTGCGGAAGGTATTGACAAGCCAAATCCAAGAGCGAATCAATTTCTAATTCGGGTAAATCATCTGCTTCATTTTCAAAGCGAACTCGGTATAAATCGTTGGGTTGCAACTGTTTAGAATCGCCCGCAATGACAATTTGCTTGCCTCTGAACAAAGCAGGAATACCCTGTTCAGCAAAGCATTGAGAGGCTTCATCGAAAATGATTAAATCGAAAAATGCTTTTTTTTCATTGGTCTGTAAAGGAAAAATTGCAGAAACGGTTTCGGGCGATGCCAACCAACACGGAACGAGTTTAAAAAGCTCTTCAGAATATTCGGAAATCAATTTTCTGACCGACCAAAGTTTGCGTTTTTTGGAAACTTGGTGCTTTAAATCTCGATAAGTCACCACATTTTGAAGCCGATTTTTCTCTAAATTTCGGTACGTTTCTTCTCTTAATTTAAGCAATAGAATCTCCTGACTAAATGCTTGTTTTTTTCTAACCGATTCTTGCAAATCACTTTCTAATTGACTGATTTTCAAAGAACTAACACTTCTTAAAATCGGATATTTTTCTTCGATGTGTTCAATCCAAGCTAATTTCAAACTGTTCAAAAATGTGTTAACAGGCTCATTTTCAGGCAGAAACTTTTCGATAATTTCCCATTCAGTTCTGCCAAACGAAGCTTTCAGTTCATCGGATTCTTGGAGCAATTCAAAATTATCTTTCAAGTACGTTTTGATTTGCTCTGAATTGGTATAATCTGCCAATAAATCCATTTGTTCTTGCGACAAATATTGTTTCCAAACAATTTGACTTTCAGACAATTGATTCGATTTTTGGACAAAATAATTAATACGTTTTTGAAAATCAGAAAACGATAAATTAAGAGAATCAGCCAGAATTTGAACCGACAATTCACGGTTATTTTTCAATTTTTTTATTAAAGATTTCCAATATTTGATGGCATCAACAACTTGATATAATTGCTGAAAATTACGCTCAAACCAACGGTAGCCTTTTCGAAGCCAAACAGGTTCATCTTCAGCATTATTTTGCTTATTCTCGAATAAATCAGCCCATTCATTCCACCATTTTTCTAAGCCAATTCTATTCTGGATTCTTTCTCTTAGTTTTTGTAAATCTTCCAAAGAAAGACTCAAACCATTTGCGGTTGTAACATCTTTAATTTCAGCTTTTTCTTTTGAGAAAAATCCCCAAAACAATCCTCCCAAAGCATTAGATTTTGTGTCAATTGCTTCGTTTATTTTGGATAAAATAGGTAGTAATTTGGTACTTGGCAACGTAATTTCAATGCCTTGCCCTGCAAAAAACTGTCCCATTTGTGCTTCTAATTCTACTACTTTTGAGGAATTTATTTTTGATTTCTCATTGATTAATCGAGTGAAAAGCTGATAAGATTTTTCATTTTTCAAGAGGTTCAATATGGCTTGTAAAGTCTCTTTTTCACAAGAAATTGCTTTCAAATCTTCAAAGTCATCACACTTTTTAGAAGAAAAGCTTTCAAGGTTTTGTACAAAATTGAACACTTCATCTATTACTTGATTTATTGGGGCAATATTTGAGTATTTATGATTTTGGAAGGAAAGTCTATTTTGCCAAAAAACATTGGGTTCAATATTTTCAGTATCGGTTGTAAAAGATAGTCTATTTTGATAATTCAAATACTGAATGAACGTTCTTATGAAATCTTCTATTTCATTGAATTTAAAGTTTTTATATTCATTTTTTAAATTCAGACTTACCTGATTTGGCGAACTTGTCAGATATAGCTCTTTTACAGAAATTCCACATTCTGAACTATCAAAAAGTGCGTATTTAAACTCTTGTAAAACCTCCGAAATCTTATCTATTTGACGACTTTCTTGGGTATAATTTCGCTCTAAAAAAATGGCATCAAGACTATTATTTAACTTTTGATATTCTTCAATTTGTTCAATTTGATGTAAAATCTGCTCGTACAAATCTTTACGGTCATTCTTAAAGTCATGCACATTACCCACGAAGGCACGCATACCCGCTTGTGAAAGGCGTTCTTGCACCACATCAAGAGCGGCTCGTTTCTGACAAACGACCAAAACTTTTTTGCCTCGTGCCGTAAAATCTGCCACCAAATTACAAATCAGTTGAGATTTACCCGTTCCTGGAGGTCCTTGAACCACCAACGAAGCCCCCGATTTTACTTGTCGCAAAGCTAATTCTTGAGTGGCATCAACGGCGAAAGGCATTAGAAGGTTTTCTTCTTTAATAGTGGTTGGGAGTTGGGAGTTTGAGGTTAAAGGTTTGGGAAATAAAGATTCTAAATTATTCTCATATTTATTAATATTGGCGAGAGGAGTCATTAATCCCTCAACATCTGCCAGCTCATCAACTCTTAACTCCCCTACTAATTCCTCATAATCTGGCACTAAAAATGAACCTGCCTGTGGGAAAATGCCTAAAACTGCTTGCGGAAATAATTTTAATTCTCCATTACGTTCAGTTAATTCTAAATCAGCTTTTATGAGTTTTTCAAAATAGCTTAATTGACTGACAAACAAGTCTTTATTAAAATCTATTTTTAGCAGAGAGTCTCGTAGATATTCATACAATTGCGTTCTAAACTCAAGCGAATCTTTTGAAAAATCTTCAAAACTTTGCTCTAAAAATTCATCTGAAATCTGAACTTGATTGAAATGAGAATACGCCAACAAAAAACTCCGATTGAGCGTAACAGCTTCATCACGAGTTTTTAATTGCCAAGTTTCATTTTTTTGCGTGAGATGAACAGGAAAAAACATCAGCGGACAACGCACTACTGTTCCGTCTGAAAACTTACCTTTTACCATCGGAAAACCCACGTACAAATCCTCCGAACCACGCTCTTCTTCAATAAATTTTTCGGTTCTTGCAATTTTGCGTAGGCGTTTACTGACCTCATTGACACGTTCATAGCGTGGGTCGTGAGTATCGCAAAGAGAAATGGTATTTTTTTGAGCAATTAGTTGCTCAATGACGTTGAATGAAGATTTATTTTGTAAAAAATCAAGTTCATTGATGTCTAAAAACTGTTCCGAAGAAAGACTGAGCAACAATAATGACTTGTTTCTTGAAGTCAGATTAGTCAGTCTTTTTTGATACGATTTTAGAATTGTTTGTAGCGTATTTTCTGCCAATTTGGGTATTGTTTATAATCCTAAACTTTTGTTCACGTACCATTGAATTTCATCTTTATTGCCATAATTCAAGTAATTCCATACAAGAACGCCACTTTCTACTGAAAAATACACAATCGTTAATCCTGCAAAAAGCGTAAGATTAAGAACGGTATATTTTAGTAATTTAGGAAAATGGGCTTTGACAAAACTCAATCCTGTAGCCAATAATAACACAATTGGATAAAACACATGAACTAACAATCTAACGTGCATAAATGCCCAATCATTATACTTAATAATGCCTGTAAACATCGTGGCAAGACTCGCCAATAACAAAATGGTACAGGTTACTTTGAAGAGATTTTGCCAAAATATTTCCGTACCAAAGTTTTTAAACCAAGTAAATAATAACATAAACCCTTGCCGAATTATTAAAGCTAAACCAATCAAAATCAGTAGTGTAGGTAATATTCCAATGATAAAAAATAAACTTCCGATGTACCTAAAACCCGAATAATTTCCAAAAGTTAGGTTATTTTCAAAATAGATATGTTTGTACCAAAATGTACCATACAACAATAGCGGGGCAGAATGAATACTGGGATTTCGAGAGGATAAATTGGGGTCTTTTATGAGTGTCAAGATATTAACATCATACCAACTTTTAGGTCCTTGATAAAAAATGGAATTGCTCGGAAGTGGAAAAATATCAAGATTATGGATAAAAAATTGACGTTGTGTTCGATAGTTTTGAAATTGTTTGTACGTTCCAGTTATGCCAATAATTGCTCCACATAAAATCATCGTAAAAAGCATTTTCATAAACGCCCCTCGCACTCTCACCAAGAAAATCATGAGTAAGGTTATGGGTATAAAAGGAAGCAACGTTAATTTTGTCAAAAGAGACAAACCTGCTGATAATGAAAGAATTACTTCATTTTTCAATGTCTGATTTTTGAGATATTTTGCAAGATTATAAAAAAACCAAGTTCCCATCAAAACAGAAAGTGTATCATTTGAAACAAATAAGGAATAAATAACGTAAGTTCCTAAAAATGTCGCTAATAGAAAACTTACATTACGTATTAGAACATCCTCAATTGTCATTTTGAGCAATTTTGACATCACCCAAAGATTTATACACGAAGTTATTAGTCCAAAAAACTCTACACATTTTAATCCTCCCAAAATATAAAAAGGTAAAGCCAACAAATAATAAAGTGGTGGATGACAAGCCAAGAAAAGCTCATTGGATAAAGGCAATCGTTCATTTTTAACGATAAATTCCAAAACTTCGTGGTGCGGGTCTGGATTTTGTGGATTCATCGCTATAAAAATTAGGATTCTCTGTACAATCCCAAACCAAAGAATTGTAGAAAGAGACGATTCTTTACCGAAAAAAAATGTTATTTTTCCAAGCATTTTCATTATTTTCAACATTGTGTATAGTCAAATTTACTAATAAATAGCATCAATTGCATATCAAATATAAATGGCATTCATTTTGTGTAGGTCTTTGTAATATATAGACCCTGTTTAAATATTTAGCATCAGAAAACCATAGAAATCAATTCCTGAAATGTATAATAATAAAAAAGTTATTGTTGTAATGCCTGCGTATAAGGCTGCTCTCACGCTCGAAAAAACCTATCGTGAAATTCCTTTCGACCTTGTTGATGATGTTATTTTAGTTGATGACCATAGTCCCGACAACACTTCGGAAGTAGCTAAATCCTTAGGAATCAAGCACATTATCCGTCACGACAAAAATAAAGGATATGGAGGAAACCAAAAAACGTGTTATACAAAAGCCCTTGAATTGGGGGCTGATATCGTTATTATGGTTCATCCCGACTATCAATATACGCCTCTCCTACTGCCTGCGATGATTACTATTATCGGCAACGACCTCTATCCTGTGGTTTTCGGTTCTCGTATATTAGGAAAAGGAGCTTTGAAAGGCGGAATGCCAATGTATAAGTATATTGCTAACCGTTTTTTGACACTTTTTCAAAATATAATGCTTTCTCAAAAATTATCGGAATATCATACAGGTTACCGTGCATTTTCAAAAGAAGTATTAGAAAAAGTCCCTTTTATGAAATGCGATGATGATTTTGTTTTCGATAATGAAATGATTGCTCAGATTTTCTGGAAAGGCTTCGAGATAGCAGAAATTACTTGTCCGACTAAATATTTTGATGAAGCATCTTCTATCAATTTTGCCCGAAGTTCAAAATATGGCTTGGGTGTGTTAAGAGTTTCCCTCCGCTACCGTTTGGCAAAAATGGGAATTGGTTGGAATTTATTGTAAAATATGAAAATAGCAATTATTATTGGGGCAACTGGACTCATCGGAGGTGAATTAGTTGAGCAGATTTTGGAAAATCCTCATTATTCAAAAGTAGTTTTACTTTTGCGTAAACCTCTGGAAATCAGCCACCCTAAACTTGTACAAGAAGTCATTAATTTTGACAAACTCGATGCTTCAAAGATTGTCGGGGATGATTTATTTTGTGCTATTGGAACAACTTTGGCAAAGGCTGGTTCTAAAGATGCTCAATATAAAATTGATTGTACTTATCCTTACGAGATTGGAAAAATTGCCAAAGCTAATGGAATAAAGCAATACATTTTGGTTTCATCAATCGGGGCAGATGCCAATTCATACAGTTTTTATCTAAAAACAAAAGGCGATTTGGAACAGAAAATTAAAAGTTTAGGCTTTGAAAACTTTGTTAGTCTCCGTCCTTCTTTACTACTTGGCAACAGAAAAGATATTCGTTTTGGCGAGAAAGTTGGAACTGTTTTAATGACAATATTATCGCCTTTTCTGCTTGGTGGACTCAAAAAATATCGTGGCGTAGAAGCATCAAAAGTGGCTGAGTCTATGCAAAAACTGGCAAATCAAGGCATTAGTGGGGTTCATTTTATTGAATCCGATAAAATTTAGTAACACAGACTTTAGTACACTGTTTAATAAGTTATTTAAACTTCCCGAAAGTTTTAGAACTTTCGGGAAGTTCTCCAATCAAACATTTTAGGGTGAAAATTATTCAGAAAACTTATTAAACACTGTATTTAACCTGTGAATATTATCAAAACTTACAGAAGTTAGTCTGTGAATATTATCAAAACTTACAGACTGAAGTCTGTGTTACGGGAAAATCCCCAATTAATCCATAGTAAATAGTAGCAATATCTAATCAAAATGTCTCCAATCCAAACCTTTCAAAATAGACAAAACACCTTCCAAAATCTCGCTGATAATTTCCAAAAAAAGTATAATCAATGGGCAATTTTTCGAGCCATTTTATTTCTTGCTACAATCGTTATTAGCTATGTCACATATCAATTTTGGGGTGGAAACTATGTAATTCCTGTCGTAATTATTGGCATTTCTATTTTCTTAGCTTCTGTATCTAATCATCTAAAAATAAAACACTTGCGTGACAAAAACAAAGCATTGTCATTGCTTAATGAAGACGAATTAAAGCGGTTAGATAATATTTTTACTCGTTCAGAAACAGGTGAACAATTTAACGAAACCAACCATTTTTATAGTTCAGATTTAGATATTTTCGGAAAACAATCCGTTTTCAAACTTCTCAATCGTACTCATACTTATACAGGTGCGGGTATGTTGGCAGAATGGTTGAAATGTCCTGCTGAAAAATCAGAGATTTTAATCCGACAGGAAATGATTGCAGAATTGTCTTCTAAAATTGATTTTAGACAAAATTTAGAAGCCTCCGCTATCTTGATTGAAGAAGTTGCAGAACCAACAGACAAACTACTACAATGGAGTCAATCTCCTGAAAATGAGGAAATTAAAAAGCCTATTTTTCAGTATGGCAAATACCTTCCTTACCTTACTATTCCATTAATTTTAGCTTGGGCATTTGATTTTCTACCCATCGGTTATCCGCTTTTGATGTTGATAATTCATGGGTTTATTGGCAAGCAAATTTATGAGACAGTTTCCAATGCTCTCGACCAAACAATGCGAATAACGGGAGCTTTAAAAGCTTATGCGAATCTCTCTGAAATCATTGTAAATGAGCAATTTACGTATCCAAAACTTACTCAATTACAATCAGAATTATCAGAAGCAAGTCCAGCGATTAAGGCTTTGGAAGATATTTTGAACAAATTAGGAAATAGAGCCAATCCATTTTTTATGTTTATTGTGGGAATTCCTACTTTGTGGGATATTCAATATTTTATCAAACTGGAAAATTGGAAACGTCAACACCGAGAAAACCTCTCAAAATGGCTTTTGGTCATTGCAGAATTTGAAGCCTTAAACAGTTTAGCGGGCTTACATTTTGCCAATCCAGATTTTGTAAAACCCGAAATTTTGGATGATTCCATTACTTTAAAAGCGACAAATTTGGGTCATCCGATGATACGGAAAGCGAAGCGAATTACGAATAGTATTGAGATAGAAGGCGAAGGAAAAACGGTCATCATTACAGGCTCAAATATGTCAGGAAAAAGTACCTTTCAGCGAACTGTGGGCGTAAATCTTATCTTGGCTTTGGCGGGTTCGGTGGTGTGTGCAGATGCGTTTGCGTGTTCGTGCGTACAGGTTTTTACGAGTATGCGTACTCAAGATTCTTTGGAAGAAGATACCTCCTCTTTTTATGCAGAATTGAAACGTTTAAAGACGTTGATTCAGGCGGTTAACAGTCAGCAGTTAGCAGTTAACAGTTATCAGTTCCCTGTTTTTTACTTTTTAGATGAGATTTTGAAGGGAACGAACTCAAAAGACCGCCATGATGGAGCAAAAGCTTTGATGTTGCAATTACACAAAACAAGGGCTTCGGGCTTTATTTCAACGCATGATGTGGAATTGGGGGATGAATTTGAAAAGCAAGGTTTTGTAGCGAATTATAGCTTTTCTTCGGAAGTAGTAAATGGTGATTTAGTTTTTGATTATAAACTTCGAGCAGGTGTTTGTCATAGTTTTAATGCCAGTTTATTGATGAAAGGCATTGGAATTGAAATGTAACCCGACGCTTCCGCATCGGAATAAACTTCGATGCGGAAGTATCAGGTTACATTTTATTGCTTAAATATTTTCTTGCCTACTGTACCTTCACTGGTTTTTATCTGCAAAATATATGTTCCTTGATTCAAATTACGAATATCAATAGTCATTGTATTTGTCTTGTCTCCTTGTTTTTCAACAACTTGTCCACCCGATATTGACGATAATGAAGCCGATTCAATTTTCACATTTTTAGGTGTTACAATTCTTACTTCATCACTCGAAGGATTGGGTGAAACTGATACATTTGCCGTTAATTCTGGGTCGTTAGCAAGTGGTTTTACTAAGGCTGCATCTTGGCGAGCATCTGACAAGGCACTGGCACAACCGTCAGTCGTAACTACTTGCACATTAAATTTTGAACCTGATACAATTTGTGCAATTTGAGCACCACGCAATGGTTCAAAAATTACGTCGTCACGATACCAAATATTGCCAGTTGCCGAACTTGAAGTATATTCCCAATAATCACCATTCGCATCGGTCTTTTTAACAACTGAAATCGTTGGTTTTGCAGGATTTACACAGAAAGAATCAACCGCTGAAACAGCATAATAAGTTGAATTCCCAACTTGGTCGGCTAATACTTTTACTCGTCCTGCCGTTCCTTTAAGCGTAATACGTTTGCCCGAAACGGTTGCTGGCCCAGATGCAATATTTACCACTACAGCCAAACCAGAGCTTGCCGTTGCTGTTACGTCAAAAGATGAGGCAGTGAGGCTTTTATCTGGAGTTTTAGATAAACTGATGGATTGAGCGGTTTTAGTTGGCAAAACACGTGTTCCAACGGTGTACCAAACGGCATAAGCTGATTGACCTACCAAATATTTTTCTGAATTAGCGATACTTTTGATTCGACTTTTATCCATCGAGATTTGATAGGTATTCAAAATTTTCTTCGTGTCTTCGTAATTATAAAGTACAAATTCGTCCGTTCTTGAATATTCTGGATAACCAAGCGTATTATTTTCATAGATAAAGTCCAAACCGTCAGTACGTTCTGTATTTACTCCAATTACATAATAAATATCATCTGTTTGAATGAAATAATCGAAGGCAATAATATTTGTTGAAGTTTTTGAAAATGATGGATTTCCAATATTTTCTCCTTGTTCTAAACTTGTAAATAATTTACTAACACTTCCAGTTCCGAAGGTATTTTTAGCGGCACTCCAAACATTAATAAAACCTACGTCCCAATAATCAGATTCTGTTCCAGTGGCACTTTTAATGATGTTGAAGGCATCATATACAATGTTTTCACTTTGATAATCCCATTCTAAAGCATCTGCATTTTGTACTTGTCCTGTGCTTACACCTTGTGTATAAGTTGGATTATAAAGCGTAAAGGCAACACTTTTATTACCCACTAAATCAAATACTGTAATTTGTTTGTCTGTCGTGGCTACTGTTTTACCCAAAGTTCTGAGTGCTGCCAATTTTTTACCATCTTTGGATACTGAAACATTTCTCCAAACACCTGAAGCCGAAACATTTTCTACTTTTGGAGTTCCTGCTAAATTTACTCTTTTGATAAATCCATCACCTGCCACAAAATACGCATACGTACCGTCATCGGGTACAGACGGCTTATGGTCAATCACAATATTAGTGGCTAATTCAACAAAACTCGTTTGTTCAGCTTCACCTTTTACACTTGACCGATACAGTTTTTTAGCCACAGGGTCATAAGTTAATAAACCTTCGGTACCCGTATTATTTACAGGAATATCTGCTTTGGGCGTTGTGGTTGGCGTGGTTGCTGGTGTTGTTGAAGGATTTGGAGCATTCGGGTCAGAAATACCTACGGCTTCAAAAGCGGCTTTTGCGGCTGCAATATCCGAATCTGTAATTCCTTTTGATTTCAAATCTGTGGCTGATTGAATCACGGCACGACGAAGGTCAAGGAATTTTGAAGTACGAGTTAAGTAAATTGTCAAAGCACGATAATACACTATTTCGGCTTTTTCTTTGGTCATTCCACTTGCCGTAGCAAAACGATAAAATGCGTTATTAGGAATTCCAGAGTTGATATGTACCCCATAATTATCTTGCGAACCTGTGTAATATTGAGTCATTGTGGCAGGTTGATAACCATCGTCATTTAAGTTTTTACCGCCATTATTTGGGTTAGATAAATCCCTCAATGCTCCTGTTGGATAAAAACTCCCTTTCATTACGTCTTCACCCAAACGCCATAAATCTGCTCCTGTTTTACGTTCTACCATTGCTCCAAAACAGTCAGCCATTGATTCATTGATTGCTCCCGATTGTCCGTTATAATCTAAGTTAGCGGTGTTTTCAACTACTCCGTGTGTCATTTCGTGACCTGCTACATCCAAACCGCCTGCTAATGGCTTAAAATACGTTCCTCCACTACCATAACCCATGTATTCACCATTCCAAAAAGCATTATCAAAACCTTTTCCGTTTTCATCTGTGATGTTAATGATGGAAACAATTGTTCCACCTTTACCATTTAAAGAAAGTCTGCCATGATATTGTGTGTAATAATCATAAGCTTTTCCTGCATTAAAATGTGCCGAAACACCATTTGCATTATTCCATGTATTATTGGTTGACGAAATTTGTCTAACCGTTAAATCTTCATTCACTTTAGAATTGGTCGCATCAATTGTCCAAATAACACCTTGTGGGTCGTCTGCTTTTACAGTTCCACCTTTAAACATCGATTTAGTGGCATCAATCAAGTTATAACTCGTTCCAGATTGATATGTATTAATACTTCTGCTAAGTCCATTCAAGTCCGTTGCAGTAGCTTTCGCAACACCATCAAGCGTACAAGTATGATTATATTTATCCAATATTTCACCCGATTTTGCATCAATCACATAAACCCAACGTTCCAAGAAATTGGGACGAACAACAACTTGATATGCCAAACGCTCGGCATCAGCTTTTTCGTTTTGGTGATAAATAACAAGGTCAGTTTTGGGTTTTTCGTATTTCAACATAACTCGCTCGGTAGCGGTCATTGTTTTTACGATAGACACTTTTGCAACATCACCCAAAGCGATTGTTCCAACATTTTCAGCCGTTAATGCAGGCTTTACGTCTTCCAAACTTGGCGTTGGATAAATGTGTCCGTTCAATAAAGACACGGCTTCGGCGGATTTTTGGTGTAAAATCATCTCACCACCATATACAGGAACACCTTTGTACATTTGTTGCATACGCACGTGAGTGGTTTGAATTTCATCTTCCTCACTTTTGATGATATTTAACTCATCATCAGGATTAGCTAATTTCAAAAATGGTTTTACCGCTTCTAAATAATTATAAGCTGCCGCTGCTACGGCACTCATTCTACCATTACGAGTGCTATTTGTTTTGAGATTCGTCGGAATACCCTCAATCATCGAAGGCATACCATTTTCATCGGCAATAACTTTTACCCCTGATTTTTTGGCAATCAGATTTAGGTACGTTTGACTGTCGGTAGGTTTCGATAAATATACCTGACGAGAAAGTGTTTTTCCCTGAGCAGAATTATCAATGACTTCTACGGCAGACTTTGAAGAGTTTTCAATTTCAACCCCAGACCTTTTAATGGTTTTGAATTTGTTTTGAGCCATCAATGCGTTTCCACAAATGACGGTGATTGCAAGAAGGAATAGTTTTTTCATAATTAACAAACCCCATTTCGGGCATATTATGGATGATACAATCAATCTACTGAATGTATTTCAGGAAAGACTGATGTGGTTACTGATTATTAGTAATAAACGGAGGTCAGATAAAGAGTAAAACACCATTTATCTTTCCGTCCGACTATCGTCTGACTGAATTTTGTACTGGTTTAAGTCTCAAGACTTGAACTACCTTGAGCGTTCACGCTCAAACGAAACCTACTTCAACAACTCCATAAAAGTATTATAAAAGGTCTTTACCGAATCAGCAGGCATGGTTTTATCACCCCATTGTACTTTGTGGCTAAACTTTTTACGTTCTGAAAACTGTACGAAATACGACATATTTCCAGCTTCGTCCATTTTCTTTTCCTCCAATTTCAAGGCTTCTATTTCCTTGAAAAATTTCTTCGTTTTCGATTTAGAAAGCGTTTTTACCACTTCCACCGTATCCACATTGCTGGCTTTATGGAGAATTTGTCCGTCGGGATTTAGTGTGTATTCATGCCAAACGCCCGTAAAACCACCGCCCGAAGCAACGGTAATTTGCTGGTTTTCTGGAACAGATTTACAACTTATCATAAATGTTAAAAGCAAGAAGGTAAATATTCTTTTCATATTTTTGGTTATTGTAGGACAGGTATTCAACCTGTCCGTTAATGTTACTATTTGTCTAAGACAGGTTGGAAACTTAAAAGCCATGCGATAACACCACTAATTATCAATCCGTTTTCAACCTGTCCATTAATGTTACTATTTGTCTAAGACAGGTTAGAAACCTGTCTTACAAGCTCAACTCACTAACTGCCAACCAAGACATTAATCCCGCTCCGATTTCCAAAGCACTTTCGTCAATATCAAACGTTGGGGTATGCACACCCGAGATAATTCCTCTTGCTTCATTACGTGTTCCCAAACGATAAAAACACGAATCTACATGGTGCGTATAATAGGCAAAATCTTCGGCAGCGAGCCAAATATCCAAATCAATCACATTTTCTTGACCCATAAAATCAATGGCTGCCCCTTTCATTCTGCGAGTCAATTCGGGTTCATTTTTCAAGAACGGATAACCTTTCTGAATAAAAACCTCACAAACGCCTCCCATTGATTCAGCAATTCCTTCCGCCATTTTTTTGATACGTCCCAAAGCATCGGCACGCCATTCTTCGTCCATTGCACGGAAAGTTCCTTCTACATAAACTTCATTTGGAATTACGTTGGTAGCTCCATTCGCAATCACTTTTCCGAAAGTCAATACTGAAGGATAACGTGGGTTACGATTACGACTGATAATTTGCTGTAAAGCCACAATTATATGCGAAGTAATTAACACAGGGTCGATGCCTAATTCGGGCATGGCACCGTGTCCGCCTTTGCCTTTCACGGTAAAATACAATTCATCGGCACTTGCCATGTACATTCCTTCACGAAAACCAATTTTACCAACTGGAATATTCGGAGCCACATGCTGACCTAACATTTTATTGGGCGTAGGGTTCAACAAAGCACCTTCCGCAATCATCACTGAGGCACCACCGGGGGCTTTTTCTTCGGCAGGTTGGAAAACTAATTTCACCGTTCCCTCAAATTCGTTGCGTAAATTATATAAAATTTTAGAAACGCCCAACAACGAAGCCGTGTGAACATCGTGTCCACAAGCGTGCATAACTCCCTGATTACGAGATTTGTACGACACATCATTTGCCTCCACAATAGGCAACGCATCCATATCCGCTCGCAAAGCCACCACTTTTGAAGATGGATTTCTCCCTTCAATCGTGGCCACCAAACCCGTATTGGCAATGGACGTTGGCGTGATACCAATTTCTTTCAGACGTTCGGCAACGTATTTCTGCGTATTGTATTCCTGATACGACAACTCAGGATTTTGATGTAAATGTCTGCGGTTAGCCACAAATTCGCCTGCATGGGCATGGGCTAATTGTTTTATTTTTTCTTTCATTTATTTGGTTAAAACGGCAATTCTATTAACGAATACGATGATTTCGTTTTTCTTACCTAAAAGGCTATCTGTGGACAACACAGACAAGGGCAAAATACTGTAAAATATAGGTTAATGATTAATAACCATAAACCATAACTCCAATTGGATAATTGTTATCTGGTGGATTGATTAAATCAAAAGATATTTTATTGGGGAAATATGCACCAGTAGTGCCAATTCTATATTTTTTATCAAAATCATCTAAAAAGATTTGTAGAATAGAGCCATCTTCTAATTCAAAAACATCGTAATCATCTTTTACAGATAAAGAACTTATTTTTTTTCGTTGAGAGTTTTGATCTAACAAGAATATGATTTCTTCATCTTGGATTGAAACGAAATAGATAAAACCATGTACATTATCATGGCTTAAATATACTTTTGAAGGTAGTTTAAAAACCATATTATAATCATCCATGTTTTTGAAAATAACTCCAAATTTTTCTCTTAATTCGAATACTACAATTTCTTTTTTTTTATTCACATACGACTTAGCTATATCTGAAATGTCATTGTTAAATTCTGTCCATTCAGAAGAATTTACATAGTTACTATGTTCTTCAAATGGAATTAATTTAACTATAATATCATTTCCTTTTGGGATTTTAATCGAAAAGTTATTAAAAGACATCATAGAATTTATTATTTTTGCCATTATCTGTGTCTCCAAAGACGACACAATGATTTATTTGGTAAAATGTTTGAAATGGTCATCTGTGTCTAATTTCCCTACAAATTTAACCACAATTTCAGATTCTCATTATCCGCTTCCATTATTTCCAAATGAATCTTTCCTTCCTCATTCCACTGCATCTGCAACCCAAAAGCATCTAATAACTCATTGACCATGCTTTCGAGTGGCATATTTCCATTGATGCAATCTTTAAAATAACTTGACAACGAACGTCCGTAAACTTCTTCACAAACCCGCTGATAATCTTCTAATGAATATCCGACCCCCGTTTTTCCGAAGCGTTCCCACAAAATTTGCATGACAGTTTCTAATGATTTTTGATGTCCAAAACGCAAGCGAATCATTAAATCCAAAATTAAGGAAACAACCGCCCCTTTCTGATAAATCGAAACTCTACGGTGCGGAATGGCTTGCACGTAACCATCCAACCACAAATCAAAAGAGGATTCTACCAATGACTGAAAAGCCTTTCCATCTTGCTCAAAATGGCGTTTCAAGACGGTTTCTAACTCTTTTAAATATTGTTCTTGTGTAAAAACACCCGACTGTACCAAAAATAAATCTCCGTAATAAGTCGTAACGCCTTCCGCCACAAAACCCGTTGGAAAGTAGTTTTCCTTCGTAAAATCATAAGGCATCATCTCAACGGGACGAATTTTACAGATATTCCAAGCGTGATACAACTCGTGCGAGGACACACCCAAAAGGTCAGTATAAAGTCCGTCGCCTTCTGAGTCTGGACCTAACACAATCATGGTTGAATTTCGATGTTCTACGCCATGATAAAAGGACGTTGGCAGAATCCAATTGATGAAATGATAGTCTTTTTCGGGAAAATCACCCATCACTTTTACCTGTTTTTCGGAAAATTTCTGAAAATCTGATAATAATTTTCCCCAATTCGGAATATAATTTCCTAAAAACCAAACATAAAAATCAACTTCATCAACTTGGTACTTTTGACATTGCAAATACGGACTCGCAAGCATCGGAGAATCTACTAATTGATGATAATCTTTGGGAGAAAAGACAAAATTTTCGTGTGCCATTCCGCAAGCAATTTTATAGTCGCTTGGCAAAGTCACTTCCAACTCGCAAGGCTCATCCATTCGCCCTTCTACGTAAGGCAAACAGTTGACAAAATTAACATACATCACCGACTCATCCACAAAGGAACTCCCTGCATTTTGAACATTTGAAAAATAAGTCAAACTAACCACAACTTCCTTAAAATCAGATACTTCTAACACCCACCTATCCTTTGTTATCTTAGAAAAAGGGATATTTTTTTGAGAAGAACTCACCTCAAATCGTTGAATATTTTTAGCAAAATTTTGTAATTCATAGCGTCCTGGTCGCCATGCGGGGAGTTGTAATTCAATCGTATTTGTATCAATATTATCAATCACCATCTCAATATTCAGGTAGTGACTTTGGGGATTTTCAGATGAAATTTTATACTTTATCATATTGTATGTATAGCTTTTAATTCTTTTGTTTTAGATTGTAATTTGACCATACAAAAAACTATATTTCGTACAGTTCAAAATACTAATTGAGCATTATTGAGCATCCAATTTACTCATAATCAATCATATAAAACCAGAAACTTTTTTAAAACAATTTGCAAATAAAAAAAACTTATGTACCTTTGCAGTCCTGTTTTTAGAACTCAAAGATTTTTATTAAGATATAGTCATGAAAAGAACGTTTCAACCATCGGTAAGAAAGAGAAAAAATAAGCACGGTTTCCGTGAGAGAATGTCAACACCAAACGGTCGTCGTACATTAGCGGCTCGTCGTGCAAAAGGCAGACATAAATTGACTGTTTCAGACGAGAAAAGAGGTAAATAGATTTTAGAGAATAGTTAATAATTAATAGAGAATAGTTATTTAATTCTCCATATCAAAACAATGTAACAGCTTCAACTGTTGATTGTTAATTTTTAACTATTAACTAAATTACGTGAAATTTACTTTTAAAAAGTCAGAAAGACTCAATTCCAAAAAAGTTATTGAAAGACTCTTTGATAAAAAGGGTAGAGAAACAAACCCATCGGTTTTTCTCTACCCTTTTCGTGTTACTTATATACACGAAGTTATAAATGATAAGTCGCAAGTCATAAGTGAAGACTCGAATGAAATTGATTCAGAACAACTTATGACTTATGACTTAAAACTTAAAACTCCTACCACTCCCCAAATTCTCATTTCCGTTTCGAAGCGTTCATTCAAACACGCCGTTGATAGAAACTTAGTGAAACGCCGCACCCGAGAGGCATACCGCCTCAATAAGCATCTTTTGATGCAAAAACCCACCAATCAGATTCCTGCTTACATCGCTTTTGTGTATATTGCGAAGACAATTGAAGATTACGCCAAGATAGAAAAATCAATGAAAGGGATTTTCAAGAAAATGGTTTAGTTTTTGATTGAAATATCGTGTTTGATTTTGCGTTAATAAAAATGGTCGAAATAATTATTTGCTCTTGATAAACTTTGACAATATAGAATATATAAAATCTGGAAATGATATTCAGAGGAAAGCATATAAGATTCTTCTAAAAACGAATATTTTTACAGAACTAAGCGTATTCACTCCTATTCTTGTTGGTACTATTCCGATTGGCATAAACATAGAATCTTCTGACCTTGATATTATTTGTTATTGGCAAAATAAAGACGTATTTATTGATACCATTCACAATATATTTCATCAAGAAAAAGGATTTAAACTCTCAGAAAAGACCATTGGAGGAAAAGTGTCTGTAATCGCCAATTTTACTTTTGATGAATTCGAGATAGAAATATTTGGGCAAAATATTCCCACAAAATCACAAAATGGCTTTAGGCACATGATGATAGAGTATAATTTGTTAGAGACAAATGACTCAACATTTAGACAGGCAATTATTCAACTGAAAAAACAGGGTTTAAAGACAGAACCAGCATTTGCAAAATTATTAGGATTGGAAGGTAATCCTTATGATGAACTTTTAAAATATGAAGTGTAACATTGGCACTTTTCTCAATAAAATGAACATAAAAAAATACACAAAATCATTAATAATCAGCGGGATAACGATTACTGGTTTATCCTTAGCATCTTTCTCTGACCCAGGAGAACGCTTCTTTGATATTGCCAAAAATTTGGATATTTACGCTACGCTTTTCAAGGAGTTGAATCGTTATTATGTGGATGAAATCAATCCGAATAAGACTATCAAAACGTCTATTGATGCCATGTTGAAGTCGTTTGACCCTTATACCGTCTATTACGCAGAAGACGATATCGAGGATTATATGACCATGACTACGGGCAAATACAACGGTATCGGTATCGTAACGGGAAACCGCAATGGACGTATCGTGGTGATGTTGATTGACGAAGGTACTCCTGCCGAAAAATCTGGTATAAAAATTGGCGATGAAATCGTAAAAGTAGATGGCGTTGATTTGAAGTCTAAAAAAGGTATCGACCCTGGCAAATTGATTAAAGGGCAAACGGGAACTTCCGTAAAATTGACCGTAAAACGGTACGGAACGGATAAATTAGAGGATATTTCAGTTACCCGTGATGTCGTAAAAATGAAAAATGTTCCTTACTACGGCATGATTAATGACGAAGTTGGATACATTGATTTGAAGGATTTTACAGGAACTGCCTCCAAAGAGGTGCGTCAGGCTTTTACTGATTTAAAAGCGAAAGGCATGAAGAAATTAGTGCTTGATCTTCGTGAAAACCCAGGTGGACTATTGAATATGGCGGTGGATATTTGTAATGTTTTCTTGCCAAAAGAATCAGAAATTGTTTCAACCAAAGGAAAGGTTCAAGAATGGAATAAGACTTATACAGGGCTAAATCCTGCGATGGATACCGAAATGCCAATCACTGTTTTAACAAACTCTCGTAGTGCTTCGGCGGCAGAAATTGTATCGGGTGTAATTCAAGATTATGACCGTGGCGTTTTGATTGGTCAACGTACTTATGGCAAAGGTTTGGTACAAGTTACTCGTGACTTAACATATAATACCAAATTGAAAGTTACTACCGCAAAATACTACATTCCGAGTGGACGTTGTATTCAAGCAATTGATTATGCTCACCGTAATTCAGACGGTAGTGTTGGTAAATTACCTGATTCTCTAAAACGTCCATTCAAAACTAAAAAGAGTGGAAGAACAGTTTATGATGGTGGCGGTGTTTTACCAGACATTGAAGTTGACAAACCTGCCCCAGCAGCAGTAACACTTTCATTATCAAATAAATATGTATTATTTGATTACGCTATCAAATATCATTTTGACCACCCAACTATCAAGGCAGCAAAAGATTTTGAATTGTCAGATACTGAATACAGTGAGTTTGTAAAATGGGCTGCGGCACAAGATTTCGACTATACAACACAAGCCGAAAAGGACTTGAATCTCTTAGAAGCATCTGCCAAAAAGGAAAGATATTACGATAATGTTTCGGAACAATTGAAGGCACTCCGTTCAAAATTATCGCATAATAAAGAAGCAGATATGATGAAGTTTAAAGACGAAATCAAAACGACTTTGGAACAAGAAATTATCGTTCATTATTACTTACAAAAAGGTACTCGTGAGCAATCTTTTGCCAAAGACCCAGAGATTCAAGCGGCTTTAAAATTGTTCGGAGATATGAATCGTTACAATGCCATTTTGAAGGGAGGAAAATAAGAAGAACAGAAAATAAACGAAATAGCGACTAAGAAATTGGTCGCTATTTTTTGTTTGAAAGGTTTAGGCTTAATTTTGTGAAATATTTTTGTTTGGACATTTTATCTAAACTTGGATTAATAAGATTAAGAGATTTTTAGGATTATGTCTTTTCAAATTCAATCCTAAAAACTTCCAATTCTACGAATCCAAGTTCAGACAAAAATCTTACAAACAAACAATCCGAAATCAAAATATGTCCTTAATTCTCAGCATAGATACCTCCACAAAAGTTTGTTCCGTAGCTCTTCATCAAAATGGCAATTTATTGGCTATCAGCGAATTGTTTACTGAAAAATCTCATTCTGGAATGCTCACAACTTTGTGCGAAAATGTCGTAAACCATGGAGGGTTTTCACTTCATCAATTAGATGCTATCGCCGTGGCAAAAGGGCCTGGTTCTTACACAGGTTTACGCATTGGCGTGTCCACTGCCAAAGGTTTTTGCTTTGCTTTGGATAAGCCTTTAATTTCTATTAATACCTTAGAAGCAATGGCATTTCAAGTAAAAGATTTCTATGACGAAACGCATTTACTTTGTCCAATGATTGATGCACGGAGAATGGAAGTTTATTGTCAAACAATTGATAATCAAATGAATACAATTTCAGAAACAGAAGCGAAAATTATTGATGAAGAATCATTTAATGATATTTTTGAGGAGAAGAAAATTGTTTTCTTTGGCGATGGAGCAGCCAAATGTCAAGAAAAAATCACTCATCAAAATGCTATTTTCTTGAAAACTGACATTACGCCTTCGGCAAAAACCGTTGGTACTTTGGCAACCAATTCTTTTGAAAAATCGTTATTTGAAAACGTTGTGACTTTTGAGCCTTTTTACTTGAAGGACTTTGTAGGAACACAGAAAAAAGTGTAGCCCGATGCTTGTGTATCGGTTGTGAGTATAATAATAAATTCGATGCAAAAGCATCGGATTACAACAATGGAAGAAGAATCAATCATCAATAAAGTCACAAACAGTGGACTTATCACTTTTGACTTAGAAGACCTTTACGACAAAGGTGAACGGGTTGTTTATGACTTGAAAGACAACCTATTTATGGGTATGATTTTAAAGGAAAAAGATTTCCGAGAATTTCTAAAAAGTCACGATTGGGCGCAATACGCAGGGAAAAACATTGCCATCACTTGTTCTGAAGATGCCATCATTCCTACTTGGGCATACATGCTTTTGACGATAAAATTACAACCTGTTGCCAATTCAGTGGTTTTCGGGACATTGGAAGAATTAGAAAACAAACTTTTCTTTGATGCTCTTCAAAAAGTGAATCCAGAAGAATATCGTGGTGCGAGAGTTGTGGTGAAAGGATGTTCAAAAGTGCCAGTTCCAACAGCGGCTTACGTTGAAATTACTCGACTTTTACAACCTGTCGTTCAGTCGTTAATGTTTGGCGAACCATGTAGCACTGTTCCTTTGTATAAGAAGAAAATTTAGATTTGATAATTTGTAGTGGTTTAGTAGTGGCGAATGCTATTGGCCACTACTAAACCACTATTCTACCAACGTTTTTTCTTTCTTTTTCCCCAAAAACGGCACCCAACTATTTTCAATACTTCCACCGAAATCTCTCAAAAACATCACAAAAGAAGGTTTGTATGGTTTTACTTTCAGGGGCATATTTGCTTCTTCGGGAGTTAGGTCGCCTTTACGTGAATTACAGCGTTTACAAGCCGTTGTAAGATTATCCCAAGAAGTCCTCCCTCCTCTTGACTTCGGCAAAACATGGTCGAGCGTTAAATCTTCGGTTTTTCCACAATATTGGCATTGTCCGCCGTCTCGCCTAAAAATATTTTGTCGAGACAACATCACTCCTTTATATGGCAAATAAACATAACGATGAAGACGAATTACAGAAGGCATCGGAAAGGATTGTGAAACACTGCGTAGTTGTTCCGTAGCAGACTCAGCCACTAAATCAGCTTTTTTCAGAAAGACCAACAAAAACGCTTTGGGAATAGAACAAACCGTTAAGGCACTATAATCTTGATTTAAAACTAAAACTTTCCGACCCATAATGTAGTAATTTAAGTGCCAAAGCACAGGTTAATGTTACCGCTTATTCATTATTTCTCTTACTCAAATCGTTTCAAAATATTCAATTTATTATCTAACTAAATTACTGATAAATCTTTTAGAAATAACGCAAGGATAAACATTTTTGTTTTGCTTAATCTTTTGTTAATCAGAAGATTATTGTAATACTTATGAAAGTGAATTAAATACTCCATTATGTGTGAAACGAGCATAAAAAAAGACCTTCAAACAAATGAAGGTCTTTTCTGCTTATTCTGAGCGATTAAAATAAATTTTGAGGAGAAAGTAAATCTCTAATTGGCAATTGCAACCTTTTTCCTACGAATTCGACTAAAGCATTTATCAATTACTTGATTATACATTTTGCCAAATTGTTCCGAACACCAAGCCCGTAATTCTTTAATTTCTTCAACTACTAAGGTCTTAATTGCTTTTCTTAACTCTTTCTCGAATAATTTTGCATCGAAGCTAACTTTTTCCAGTATAACTTTGACGTAATTTAAAGTTGTCATAGCTTTAAATGTGTTTTTAAGAGGGGAAGGATTATTTTTGTTTAACAGTTTAAAAATAAAACATAAAATTCTGATAATCAAGCACTAATGAATATTTTAGTGTTAAATTTTCATAAATCCATTTCCGATAAATTAAACAAACGTATTTACTCTATTTGAATGAACATCAGAAACAACGGTGAAATTTAGAAATTATTACATAAATATTTTAATATTTTTTTGCCTTTTATTGTGTTTTTCGACAAAAGCACAACAAAACAGCGATGTATCTCTGATTATTGGCGAGAAAAATATTTCCCTCGAAGACCCATTCGTCGTGACGGTAGTTTTGAAATTTCTTGGCGAATCTCCAAATCCAGAATATAAATTTCCAGAATTGCCTAATTTTTCAAAAAGAGGTATTTCTAAATCAATTGCTCGCTCATTTGTGAGTGGTCAGCCTGTTGCTACTTGTACGATTACCCAAAACTATGCCGCCAAAAAAGAAGGGGTTTTCAAAATACCTGCTTTTAAGGTCAATATCAATGGAACGGATTTGAAACAAGAAGCTTTTGTGATAAAAGTCACAAAACCTCTTACTTCTGGCAAAAAAGATGCTAATAATACAGAATCTACAACGGCAAAAACAACAGATAATCAAGAAGACTTTACTGATTTCATCGAAGGGAATAGCCCTGAATTAGCCAATTTAAACACAAAAGAAGATGCGTTTTTATCTTTAAGTTCTTCAAAATCTACGCCTTATGTCGGAGAAGGATTTACTGTTACGCTGGCTTTCTATGTTGCCAAAAACAATACTGCTGAGATAGAGTTTGACCAAAATGGGACTCAAATTCCAATTATTACGAAAAAAATTAAGCCTGAAAACTGCTGGGAAGAATCTTTTGGAATAACTGAAGTTCAAGAAGCCCAAGTGAGTATAAATGGGAAACAATACACCCAATACAAACTCTACCAATCTACATTTTATCCTTTGAACGATAAAAAAATCGTATTTCCATCCGTGAGTTTGCGTTTGTTAAAGTTTATTCCAGAAAAGAACGGTAGTAAAAAATCTACCTACGTTACTTTTCAGACAAATGCTTTTACTGTAAAAGCGAAAGAATTACCTCCACATCCGCTAAAAAATGAAGTTTCTGTTGGGGAGTTTACATGGCGAGAGGCTCTTAACAAACATAAAGTCATTACAGGGAAATCTGTAGAATATAGTCTCCAAATTATGGGTGATGGCTATAATGTTAAACTACCTCAAATTAAAAATGATAGTGTTTTTGACTTCTTCCCTCCCGAAGTCGATGCCATCAATACGCCTCAAAACAATAAAATTATTAGCACAAAATCTTTCACTTTTCAGATTATTCCAAAGCGGGCTGGTAACTTTGCACTAAATAAATATTTTGAATGGGTGTATTTCAATACCAAAACTGCAAAATATGATACATTAAAATCAGTTTTAAAATTGGAGGTTTCTGGACAATCTATTCAAACAGCAGATTCTCCTTTAACGCAAACATCAGTTTATGATGGACTTGAACAAACTGACTCTTCGGAAGAAGCAAGTAATTTCAAAAAAATACTAAAAGATGAAGCTAACATCTTGATTGTGATAATGTTAATTGGCATTATTTATATTTTTCTCCCCAATCGGAAGAATAAAAAATAGTTAATAATTAGCATTTGGGCATTGGGAAAAACCTAATTATTTTTCCCAATAACATTAAAATCGATTTCAGAAAAGCCTTAAATTAAAGGTAAAATATAGTTTTTATTCATTCAAATAAAGTGACGGTTTGAGTTGAAATTAATTACAACTCGCCACTCATAAACAGCATGAGCAGTACCTACGGCAAATTATTTAAAATCAGTACATTCGGAGAATCTCACGGAGTTGGCGTGGGTGTCATTATAGATGGTTGTCCATCGGGCATCGACTTTGACTCGTCTTTTATTCAATCAGAATTAGACCGTCGTAAACCTGGGCAATCTCGCATCACAACACAACGCCGAGAGGCTGATGAATTTGAGGTGCTTTCAGGAATTTTTGAAGGAAAAACTACGGGAACGCCTATTTCTTTAATCGTTAGAAATGGCGACCAACGTTCAAAAGATTATACGCATATTGCTCAACAATTCCGTCCTTCGCACGCTGATTATACTTATACCGCTAAGTATGGCAATCGTGATTATCGTGGTGGTGGACGTAGTTCTGCCCGTGAAACCATCGCTCGTGTTGCGGCTGGAGCAATAGCCAAATTGGTATTAAAACAACACGGTGTAGAAATTCAATCGTATGTATCGCAAGTTGGAAAATTGAAATTGACAACGCCGTACCAACAATTGAACATTGCTGATGCTGAAGAAAATGCTGTTCGTTGTCCAGACCAAGCAATGGCTCAACAAATGTTTGATTTGATTGATGAAACTCGTAAAAAAGGAGATTCAATCGGTGGCGTGGTTAATTGTGTCATCACAGGAACGCCCGTAGGCTTAGGAGAACCCGTTTTTGATAAACTCCACGCTGAATTAGGGAAAGCTATGTTAAGCATAAATGCGGTCAAAGGTTTTGAATACGGAAGTGGTTTTGATGGTGTAGAAATGTACGGTTCAGAACATAATGATGAAATGTATGTGGATGAAAACGGAAAAGTTAGAACAAAAACTAATTATTCGGGTGGGATTCAAGGTGGAATTTCAAACGGTGAAGATATTTATTTTAGAGTAGCATTCAAACCTGTGGCAACCATCATGCAAGACCAAGAAAGCGTTGATGCAGAAGGAAATTCAGTCG
The DNA here is from genome assembly GCF_034931005.1 of Arcicella sp. LKC2W. Lineage (NCBI taxonomy): Bacteria > Pseudomonadati > Bacteroidota > Cytophagia > Cytophagales > Flectobacillaceae > Arcicella > Arcicella sp. LKC2W. The sequence continues at coordinate 99,000 of NZ_JAYGIN010000002.1, read as the reverse complement.
TTGTTTCGGGAAAAGGTCGCCACGACCCATGCGTTGTGCCAAGAGCCGTACCTATCGTTGAAGCAATGGCAGCATTGGTTTTAGTGGATTTTTATTTGAGAAATAAAGCATATTCAAAGTAAATTGATGTTTGCCACAAAGACACGAAGACTCTGATAGTATTTTTACTGTAAATATTCCAATAGTAAAACTTAGTGACTTTGATGTTTGCCACAAAGACACGAAGACTCAAAATAATAAAACTTAGTGACTTTGAGCCTTCGTGGCAAAAAATATAAATTTATAAAAATGTTTTCTGACGAATACTTTATGCAACTTGCCCTTCAACAAGCAGAAAATGCTTTTGATGAAGAAGAAATTCCAGTAGGGGCAATTGTCGTTTGTCAGAATCAAATTATTGCTAAAGGTTACAACCAAACCGAAAAACTCAAAGATGTAACTGCTCATGCCGAAATGTTAGCCCTGACCGCTGCATCTCAAAAATTAGGGGCAAAATATCTCAAAGATTGCACCCTTTACGTGACTCTCGAACCTTGCGTAATGTGTGCTGGTGCAATTTTTTGGTCACAAATTGGGAGAGTTGTTTGGGGAGCTTCAGATGAAAAGCGAGGCTTTCAGAAAATTCCATCTAAAATTATACATCCAAAAACTCAAATTACTTTCGGGGTTTTAGAAGATGATTGTGAAGAAATTTTAAAACGTTTTTTCGCCCGACTAAGAACTTAATTAGTGTTTTTATAGTTTTTTTTGCGATAGGCTTCATATTCTAAACAATAAGCTTATCTCAATTCTTGCCAAATTTCAGTATTTCAACTGATATCTGGTATCATATTTAACTTTAGAAGCTTAAAGCCTTGCTTATAGCTAATATCAATTTAAAACTTCAAGAAAATGGCATTCGTATTAGACCCATTACCTTACGCAAATGATGCGTTAGAACCACATTTTGATGCACTAACAATGGAAATCCACCATGACCGTCATCATAATGCTTATGTAACAAATCTTAACGCAGCAGTTGCTGGAACAGATTTAGAAGGAAAAACTATCGAAGAACTATTGGCTGGAATCAGTAAACTTCCTGCACCAGTTCGTAATAATGGCGGTGGACACTGGAATCATACTTTCTTCTGGAATATCCTTGCACCAAATGCAGGTGGAGCTCCAATTGGAACTTTAGCAACAGCTATCGATTCGACATTTGGTTCATTTGATAACTTAAAAGCAGAATTCAAAAAAGCAGGTATTGGACGTTTCGGTTCAGGTTGGGCATGGTTAATCGTAAAAGAAGACGGTTCTTTAGCAATAACATCAACACCAAATCAAGATAATCCATTAATGGACGTGGCAGAAGTGAAAGGAACGCCAATTCTTGCATTGGATGTTTGGGAACACGCATATTACTTAAAATACCAAAATAAACGTCCAGATTTCATCGACGCATTTTGGAATGTAGTAGATTGGAACGGTGCAGAGGCTCGTTATGCAGCAGCGAAGTAATTTTTATTTAAAAAAATATAAAATATTTATTTGGATGTATTTATTTTTAATATTTTGACAATCAAACGGTTAAGAAGTAATTAAAAATAAGTCAAGCTCAAAATATCATTCCAAACTAAATTATTTCATTTTTTTAGATTCTAAAATTTTGGAAGTGCCAATTTTTTTCCTACTTTTGCACTTCCAAATTACATATGCAGGATGTAGCTCAGTTGGTTAGAGCGCTGGTTTGTGGTGCCGGAGGTCGTGGGTTCGAGCCCCATCTTCCTGCCAAAAGCCTTGTCGAATAGACAAGGCTTTTTTGTTGTCAATTATTTCAAACCTAATAGCTATTACCTTGTTTTAAGTATATGAATCTCATACAAATCAAATCGTCTGTTTCGGAACATTATCGCAAAACTACCTTTGTAGTGATTATACTAATGTATCTTGCAGGAACAATTGGCTTGATTATTCCTTATACTCAACCATATTTCAAACTTCTATCTCCTCTCAACCTTTGGGTTTCCTTAATTTTACTTTTGCTTTTCCATCAAGATTTTAATCGAAATTTTATTTTAATTTCAATCTCTATCTTCTTAGCTGGATTTTTGGTCGAAGTTGTTGGAGTTCACACAGGGCTAATTTTTGGACAATATTGGTATGGACAAACATTAGGAACTCAATTATTTGGCGTGCCTTTAGTAATTGGAGCAAATTGGCTCTTACTGATTTATTGTTCAAGTATTGTTACACAAAATATCAGTTTATATTTAAAAAAAATATTCCCTACCAATCCTGTCTTTTCTTCTCTATTTTTTAGGGCTTTTTTATCAGCGAGTTTAATGGTTTCATTGGATTTTTTGATTGAACCAGTAGCTATTCGGTTGGATTTTTGGCATTGGAAAAATGAACAAATACCGTCTCAAAACTTTCAAGCATGGTTTTTGATTGCATTTGTATTAGCATTTGTCTTTTTAAAGGGCAATTTCCTGAAAACCAATTTATTAGCACAACTACTCTTTATCCTCCAATTACTTTTTTTTATTTTCCTATATTTGTGCTATTCAACTTTGGGAACAATACAAAATTTGTTTAATTTTTAAAACTTTTCATTAAACATAATGTTGTCAACTTAAAGAACATAAATTTGACTCTTTTTGTTAAGTTATTAGTAAGCCCTATATTGTGTATTTAGTTTTCAGTTTATTCAGACGATAACGATTTTAAGTTTTTATTAAAAAGCTTGATTTTTAAAAGACCTGTGGAGAAATCTGACGATAAAAACAAACCATGAGCAATTATTCAATTAAAGACCTTGAACAGCTTTCGGGCATTAAGGCTCATACTCTTCGAATCTGGGAGCAGCGATATGATATCCTGAAGCCAGACCGCACTGATACGAATATTCGCACGTATGATGACAAGGATTTAAAATTGGTTTTAAATATTTCCTTGCTGAAAGACCACGGATATAAAATTTCAGAAATTTCCAAAATGTCCTCTGACCAAATGTCGAAGGAAGTAATGTTGATTTCTGATAAACAGTTGAATTACCCAGACCAAATTCATGCCTTGACCATTGCCATGCTTGATTTGGATGAGGAACGTTTTGAGAAAATTGTTAGTACCAATACACTCCAATTTGGTTTTGAGAATATGATGGTCAACATCATTTATCCATTTTTAAGTAGAATTGGTACACTGTGGATTACAGGGTCAATTGGCCCAGCTCAAGAACATTTTATTTCAAACCTGATACGTCAGAAGTTGATTGTAGCCATTGACGGACAGTTGCCATCTTTGAGACAGGGTGCGAAGAAGTATCTTTTGTATTTGCCAGAAGGAGAGATGCACGAAATCAGTCTTCTTTTTGCTAATTATATTATTCGTTCAAGACAAAACAAGGTGGTTTATTTAGGTCAAAGTTTGCCTTTCAATGAGCTTGCCTTTGCTTATGATGTTCATAAACCAGATATTATTTTCTCGGTTATTACCTCTGTTCCTGGACAAAACGAAATTCAAAAGTATGTTTATAAGCTGGCGAAGGAGTTTCCAGATTCAAAGGTTTTACTGACGGGGTATCAAATCGTAGGTCAAGACATTGATTGTCCTGATAATGTGCAAATCATAACTCAAATTAAGCACCTAATGGAAATTGCATCAGAATAATATTTTTAGAGCCGAGGCAATGCCTCGGCTCTAAAAATTTAGACAAATTTATTATCTTTTTTCCCCGCATCAGCTACGAAGTTTTTTACAAATTGTTCTTGTTCTTTTTCACAAATCATTAGTACGTTATCATATTCCGCAATGATATAACCATCAAGACCTTGCACTACAACTAAACGGTCCTTTGGTGTTTTTATAATACTATTAGTTACGCCATAGAGCATGGTTGAACCATCAATGACATTCTCATTTTCGTCTTTTCCAGAAACTTCATATAACGATTTCCAAGTTCCCAAATCTGACCAACCAATATCTCCCAAAACGATATGGACGTTATCAGCTTTTTCCATTACGGCATAATCAATAGAAATGCTCTCGCAAGTTTGGTAAATTTCATTGATAAAATTACCTTCTTTTTCCGTAAAATATTGACTGTCGCCAGATGAAAAAATATCGTGTAATTTAGGGCAATTTTTGGCAAAAGCCTTTTTAATTGCTTGGGCATTCCAGATAAAAATACCTGCGTTCCAAACATATTCACCACTGGTTACAAACAACTTAGCTAACTCCAAGTTGGGTTTCTCACGAAAGGTTTTTACTTGCTTTACATCATCTTCAGATTTTACATACTGAATATATCCATAACCCGTGTCAGGACGAGTAGGCGTTATTCCCAAAGTAACTAAAATATCGTCTTTCGCAGATGCATCAAGGGCAAGGTTTATCCTTTTTTCAAATTCTTTTTCTCTAAGAATAATGTGGTCAGCAGGTGCTACTACAATATTTGCTTCTGGATTTTGTACAGCAATTTTGTAACAAGCATACGCTACACAAGGAGCGGTATTTCTACGTGATGGTTCTGCTAAAATCTGACTATCTGCCAAAAAAGGCAGTTGTTCTTTTATCAGACCAATATAATCATTACTGGTTACGATATAGATATTTTCTTTGGGGCAAATATCTTCAAAACGGTCGGCTGTTTGTTGTAGAAGCGTTCTGCCAGTTCCAAGAACATCGTGAAATTGCTTTGGATTTTTGGTTCTACTAAAAGGCCAGAAACGAGTTCCTACGCCTCCTGCCATAATCACTACATAATTGTTATTATTCATGTTGTCTGTAAGTCTAAAAAATGAAGAGGTTGAAACAGATTCATTTTCCTTTACTTTTTAATAAATATTTGTCGACTTTAAGAGCGACATTCTCTCTGATATTTGTGTAAAAAAAGTTAATATCGGCACGGTGCCAAATTTTTGTTTTTAATAGAAAACTTCCTGCAATATTAGGCTTATTTATCCATAACATACCCTGATGATTTTGAGCATCTACTAAATTTGGGTACATCGTAAATTTCAAACCAACACCACCTTTGTTTAAAGAAGCAGGAGCGTAATTTTCATCCAAAGTCCATGTAAGTGGATTGGTACTTACGGCAGTATTCAACCCTGCTTTGTACCATGTTGGATAATAATATTTTGCATAAGTATTCCAAGAAACAAAACACCCAATCTCTTCTCCCGTTTTACAGGGCATGATATTCTCAAAAACTGTTGGTTGAGTTGTAATTCCCACCAAATATGCAGCTACTAATTGGTTTTGGAGTGGTTTATTATCAAAATATTCTTTCATCAGTCTCGTAGCATGAACCGTTCCTTGACTATGTGATGCTATCACGATGGGGCGACCTTGATTATAATTTTTCAAATAATAATCAAAAGCATCTTTAATATCTGAATAAGCCACATCAAGCGACCGTTTTTTATCATTTTTATCTGTCGTAACAAAAGCGTGATAATGAGCTTGACGATAACGGGGTGCATAAATTTTACCCGAACCATTAAAAGCGGTTGCTTGGTTCAAGATAGTTGAATTATCCACCGATTCATTCATTTTCAAATCATTAACATCTGCATTCCATTCATATTGATTTTCGGGTTTGCCAGTAAAGATAGTTGGATGCAAGAAAAACACATCCACTTTAGCCTCTGATTGCCCATCGGTTAAGTTTGATTTTAGAGGAACTTGGTCTGCTTGGTCAACTTTATTAGGTAGAGCCGCCCAATATTCTATTTTTGAGTAGTCGGGCTTAACAGGAATTGCATTCTCAGAGAAATGACTACTCAATTTGAATGGTAGCCTATTACACCCTGAAAATGAGACAATTAGAACAAAAAATATACTTTTTTTAAGAACCATAACCCTGCTATTTGGATAATTTTATTAAAAAATTGTAAAATATTTACTCTGCTTGCATAATAAATTCAAAATTAATCCCAATTTTTGCATAATAATTTGCAATTTTGTATTACAAAATTACTATATTTTAACCTTAATTCACTAAAAAGGCATTGTATGAAGAATTTTTTCACAAAACTACGATTAGGCTTCATTGCCTCTATCGTGTTACTTGCGGCATCCACGTTTGCCCAAACAAAAATTGCGGGTAAAGTTAGCGATGGAGGAACGAAAGAAACCCTCATTGGCGTGAGTATTGCGGTTAAAGGAAAGGTTATCGGGACAATCACAGACTCCAAAGGTAATTTCTCTCTTTCAACAACAACAGCTCCTCCGTTTGTTATTTTAGTTTCAAGTGTGGGCTATCAAAGTCAAGAATTTACTGTTACCGAAAGCAAAACAGATTTTGACATTAAATTGGCAGAACAAACAATTTTGGGTCAAGAAGTTGTTGTGTCTGCATCTCGTATTGAAGAAAGCGTAATGAAGTCTCCTGTTTCTGTTGAAAAAATGGATATTCGTGCCATTCAAAGTACGCCTTCTGCCTCTTTTTATGATGGTTTAGCTAATTTAAAAGGAATTGACATGACAACTCAAGGCTTATTATTCAAATCTATCAATATGCGTGGTTTTGGCTCGACAGGTAATCCACGTATTGTACAAATGATTGATGGTATGGATAATCAAGCACCAGGTTTGAACTTTGCGGTAGATAATATTATTGGTATGCCAGAATTGGACGTTGAAAATGTAGAGGTTCTTCCAGGAGCGGCTTCTGCTCTTTATGGCCCTAATGCTATCAATGGTTTGGTATTGATGAACTCAAAAAGTCCATTTTTATATCAAGGATTAAGTGCTTCTGTAAAAGCAGGAGTGATGTCAGCGAGTAATCGTACAGAAGCAACAACTCCTTTAGGGGATTTTTCTATTAGATATGCCAAAGCCTTCAATAATAAATTGGCATTTAAAATGAATTTTTCTTACGTAAAAGCAACAGACTGGCAATCTACCAATTATACCAATTTGAATATCGGAGGAAAAGCCGACCCAACACGTGGACTTGGCACTAATACAGATTATGACGGAATGAACTCTTATGGTGATGAAATTCAGGCAAACTTAAATTCATTAAATGCCGCATTACCAAAAGTTAATGTTAGCCGTACAGGTTATTTAGAAAAAGATTTAGTAGATTATAACACTAAATCTTTAAAATTTAATGCGGCTTTACACTATCGTTTGTCTGAAAAAGTAGAAGCGATTGCACAATTGAATTATGGCGAAGGAACTACGGTATATACTGGTACTGGTAAATATTCATTGAGAAACTTTGCTATTACTCAGGCAAAATTAGAACTACGTGGAGATAACTTTACGATTCGTGGATATACAACTCAAGAACGTTCGGGAGACTCATACGTAGCGGGCTTAACTGCCGTAGGAATGCTTCAGGAAATAAAATCTAACAAACAATGGTTTACTGAATACGCAGGAACTTTTGGAGCAGCTTTAGCAACAGGTTCAACACAGGAACAAGCAGATTTGGCGGCTCGTAAAGTAGCTGATGCTAATATGCCTGCACCTGGTTCGACAGCATTTAATAACTTACTCAATAAATATAGAACAACAACTATCACAAATGGCGGTGGACTTTTTGGTGATGCAAGTAATATGTATCATTTAGAAGGTATTTATAATTTTAAAAACCAAATCAAATTTGTAGATTTTATTGTAGGAGCAAATTATCGTAATTATCAGTTACGTTCAAACGGAACTCTATTTGCTGATACTCCAAATAGTAAAACCTCAACAACTGACCCTAAATACGCTCGTACAGGAACTATTGGCATTGAAGAATATGGTGCATTTGCACAAGTATCAAAATCTTTATTTGACAATCATGTAAAGTTATCAGGTTCATTGAGATATGATAAAAACCAAAATTTTGAAGGGCAATTTACGCCACGTATTTCAGCAGTTACTACTTTTGGAGAACACAATATTAGATTGTCTTACCAAACAGGGTTCCGTATTCCAACAACTCAAAACCAATATATCGACCTAAGAACCCCTTCTGGAACACTTATTGGTGGGCTTCCTGAATTTGACGCAAGATACAATTTGGCAACAGGCGTAACTCGTGATGTATTAGAAGATTTCTCAAAAAACCCTGCTAAATATGTGACGGCTGATGTGCTTGCAAAAGCTAAAGCATACGCAACAGCAGCAGTTACAGCTCAGTTACCTGCTATTCAAGCGGGAGTTTTGGCAGCAGTTACAGCACAAGTTACAGCAGGAGTTACAGCACAAGTTAATGCAGCAGTTGCTGCTGGACAAATTCCTGCTGCCAATGCGGCGGCGGCTATTAGTCAAGGAGTAGCAACAACATTAGCTTCTCCAGCAATCCAAGCAACAATTAGTAGTAATGTAACTGCTACGCTTACCCAAAAAATCACAGAAACAGCTACTCAAGTTGCACCTGCTTATGCTTTAGCAACATTACCAAAGTATCAAGCCAAAGCTTTACAGCCAGAAAAAATCCAATCTTATGAAATTGGCTATAAAACATTAATCGCTAAACGCTTATTTGTTGACGCTTCTTATTACATGAGTATTTATAAAAACTTCCTTGGAGGAACTTCTATCGTTGTACCTACGGCAGCTTTAGCACCAGGCTTACCAATAGAATCTGGCTTAGCAAGTGCTACCACTCGTGAAGGCTATCAAAGACCTGCTAACTCTACTGAGGATATTACCATTTCAGGATGGGGCTTAGGCTTAACTTATTCTTTGGCAAAAGGATATAACTTAGGAGCAAACATCACAAACAATACTTTGAGCGACTTTAAAGTAAGCTCAGAAGTACCTTATGCTGGTTTTAATTCTCCAAAATACACATATAAGTTCAGTTTTGGAAAACGTATTATTTCTGGAAGCAATTGGGGATATAACGTATCATTTCGTCATCAAGATGCTTTCACTTGGGAGTCGAGCTTCCCAGTACCTACAACTTCTGGGGTAGCTTTGTTTACAAATACAGAAGTACCTACTATCAATAATTTTGATGCTCAGTTTAGCTATAAAGTACCAAGTATAAAATCAATTATCAAAGTAGGTGGAACAAATTTATTTGGCAATCCTTACATACAAGCATACGGAAGTGCTTCTGTTGGTTCGTCATATTACGTTTCAATTGTTTTTGATGAGTTATTGAATAAATAACATTCATAGATTTATTATTATTTCAAAAAAGAGGCTTCACGCCTCTTTTTTGTTTTTACTCCTTTCAAAACTTTTAATCAATCCATTTAGTTATAATTAATGTATAAACATTTAATAAATCTCATGAACAAATTACTTTTAACCCTTCTCGTATCAACCGTAAGCTATTTCGGTTTTTCACAAAGCTGTTGCTCGCCAACAAGCAGTCTCAAAAAAGATGATATGCAGTTGATGGCTTCCACAAAAGAATTCCAAAAAGCCCATGCCGAACCACTGCCTTACACACACGTAAGTTTGGTAGGTGGAGAAATGATTCAATTCAAAACGCCAGACGGACAGACGGCAAATGCGTTTTTGATTAAAGCTACCACCAAATCAAACAAATATCTTTTTGTTTATCAGGAATGGTGGGGACTTAATGACCACATCAAAAAACAGGCGGAAATTTTTTATAATGACCTCAAAGATGTAAATGTGATTGCGATTGATATGTATGATGGCAAAATAGCCACTACGGCAGAAGATGCAGGGAAATATATGTCAGGAGCTGATCCTAAGCGTTTACAGTCGATTATTCAAGGAGCAGTAGCCTATGTAGGCCCTAAAGCAAAAATTGCCTCAGTAGGCTGGTGTTTTGGTGGTGGGTTGTCGTTAAAATCTGCACTTCTTGAAGGGAAACAAGCCGTTGGTTGCGTGATGTACTATGGAATGCCTGAGAAAGACGTTGAGAAATTAAAAACGCTTCATTGTGACGTTTTAGGTCTTTTTGCAGCTAAAGAACAATGGATTTCTCCAGCAGTAGTAGCTCAGTTCGAAAAGGATATGTCAGCTGCAGGAAAAAAAGTAAAAGTAAAAAACTATGATGCAGAACATGCTTTTGCTAATCCTTCAAATCCAAAATTTGATAAAGTAGCTTCGGAAGATGCTTATTCTTTAGCAATTAACTATTTGAAGAGTAAATTTTAAATTTATTTGAAGTTTAAGAGCATTTTGTATTTCTAAATTGTCACAAAATGCTCTTAAAATAAAAACCCCTTAAAACGATGTTCTAAGGGGTTTTTTGTGGTAAAAGGCGTATCACAAATATTAATATCTCACCGTTCCTATTTTTATAGGAAAATGCTTTTAAATGTCATTTAAAAGCATTTTCCTATAAAATCTTCTCTGTATTTTTAAATAATTTCTTATATTTTCCATATATCTTTAATATTACCCATTATATTTGTATAGAGTTTAAGGCATTAAAATAAAAAGATATATGGCAGTTTCGACAAAATTAACTTTCCTCCCAAAAGTTAGGTACTCAAAACCTCAGCCTAAAATGGCAACCTTGTGCGTACAAGTTGTAATTAATAATCAACAAAAATATTATAAAACCCCTGCAAAATTTGCTCCTGAATTTTGGGATAATGATAATCAAAAAGTAAGAAAGACTTATGGATATGGCTTTGAAAAAATGAATGCTAAAGCTCAAGATTATAAACGTAAGATTGATTCTATAATTGATACTGCAAGACGTGAAGATAAGTTAATTACCTATGAGTTCATCAATCAGAAATTAGAAGAACTCGAAAATCCTATTAAAAAAATTGAAGCACCTTATAGAGATTTTTACGAGTGGTTTCAAGTCTACCTTAATGATAGCAAAAACAAAATGTCCACTGAAACTATCAAACATATTTGTACTGTAGGAAACAATTTAAGCGACTATTTTGGAAAGAAAGTACCTACTTTTGAAATGATGAACTTTGAGTTTTTCAATAATTTTGTAAACTACTTACTTGACGATTGTAAACTTGCAAATAGCACCGTAAATAAACGCCTTGATTACCTAACAGGTTTTTTAAAGTTTTGTGCGGATATGGGTGTTTATAATATTGAAAAACTCAATAAGGGTAAAAGACTGAAAGAATATGAAACGAATTCTATCTACATCACCAAAGAAGAACTTCAAAAACTGTACACTCATGAATTTGCAAGTGAGACACTTCAAAAGGTTGCAGACCTATTTGTTTTCGGTTGCTCAACAGGTTTACGAGAATCTGACTATTCTAATATAAAGCCTGAAAATATCAAGAATGGCAAATTAGATATAGTTACTATCAAGACAGGCGACCACCTTATTATCCCTCTCAATTCATTTTCACGTAGTATTTTAGAGAAATACAATTTTATCCTCCCAATGTTTACACAACAAAAATTTAATAAATACTTAAAGGAAGTAGGTAAGGTAGCAGGGATAGACACTCCAGAACAAGTTGTCACACACCGCAAAGCCCAACGAATAGAAGAAACTGTACCTAAATACGAACTAATGACAAGCCACACAGCAAGGCGTACATTTATAACGCAGTCTATCACAAGAGGAATACCTTTGCCCGCAATTAGAAAAATGACTGGACACAAGGATTTGAAGAGCTTTCAGAAGTATATAAAATTAACTGACAAGGATTTAGATAATGAAATGACTAAATGGGAAGATTAACAGCAATTGAAAATATTTTTTTTAGACATTTTTAATTTAGTAAAATATTAGTACAGTACAATTGTTATTTGATTTCGTGTATAAGTTTCCTGTATAGATACGCAGTCATTATTTTTTCATTAAAAACTATTTAATTGTACAACCTAATTGCTTTTCCCCCAAAAAAATAGTTAAAATGTATAACAATGTGTACAGTTTGAAGTGTGAAGAGATTATTACTAAAATTCAAAAATACCTTAAAAGCTCTTTTTTGACAAAAGAAAATATTATTAAAATACAATTTTTTTTTTACTTAAAATATACAATATTTGTCTGTAAATAAATAAAAAAAGCTTAAATCAGCCCGAAAAGTTTGGCGACCTGACGACTGAATTAAGCCCTTAACAAATAACACATGGCGAAAACGACACGTGCAGGGAAGCGTTTTTCTTTGCTGAATGAAAAAAACAAAAATGTTCACTCAAAATCTCAACATTTAACCGATAGTAGTTTGAAATTAAATCAATCCCCTTCGATGAAAAAGTCGCATACCCTTATAGCAAATTTAGACTATACAAGTGAAATTCCCAAAACAAATTTAGTTGTTTTGACATTGGAGCAAGTTTCAGAGATGGTGCAAAGCATTGTTAGTACAGCCTTGACTAACCTAAAATCTAATCCCATAAATCTCCCACAGGAGGAATATTTGAACGCTACCAAGACGATAGAGTTTTTACAGATTTCTCGACCCACTTTCCAAAAATTAGTGGGCGATGGAAAAATAAAAGCTGTCCAAATATCAGAAAGACGTATCCTATTCAAACGCTCTGATTTGGTCGAGTACATTAATTCCCGTACAATTAAAAAGCAAAAACCTTAAAATTGCACTATTGGTTTTGAGCATCATATTTATATGATGCTCAAATAACTATGCACAAAAAAAGCCATTGTGCGACAACACAATGGCTTAAAAATCAATTTTTAAATTCTTTAAGACAAAGGCAAAACTACAAAAATGGCAGGAGAAAAACAAGAGGAAATTAAGCATAGTTTGGAACAAATAAAGAACCTTTCTATAACTCTCTTCAATCAATACAAAGAAATGAAACCTGTTATCCGAATCAGTGAAGCTGTATTTGCGGTCAATGGGGATATTTCATTTACTTCTGGATTACCCAAAGCAGGAAAATCAACTATCACAAGGTTTATGATTGCCACAGCTCTAATGCCACACATTCCGCAAGAGCATGATACTATATCAATTCGTTCTGAATATTGTCAAGGTAGAAAGGTTATCTACTTAGATACAGAGCAAAACCCAGCTGATACTCAAAAAATGATTACTTCAATACTCGATATTGCAGGACTGAGTGAACAACCCGAAAACTTCATCGCATTAAATCTTCGAGAATATAGCCACTCCGAAAATTTGGACTATCTCAAAAGTCTGTTTCATCATTACAACGATGCCTATTTGTGGATAATTGACGGCGTTACAGACTTTCTACCAAGTGCCAATGATGAAACAGCAGGAAATGAGATTATTAGATATTTAATGAAAATGAGTTCTATCAATGATACCTGTATAGTATGTTTAATCCATGAAAATAGTGGAAATAGTAATGGAAAGATGAGAGGACACATTGGAAGTGAAGCCGCCCGAAAATGTCAGGGGGCTATTTCTGTTTCTTATGAAGAAGATAAGGGTGTTCACTCCATTAAATCAACCTATTTCAGAGGGTCAAAACGGATAGAACCAATTTATTGGCAGTTTAATGAGAATGGAAAACCTGTTTCATGTGACAATGAAACGCTGGATAATATCAAAAAGATTGCAGAAGATAAAGACCATAGCAAAAACATAGAGATTGCTAAAGTTCTTGAAAAGGTTTTTAAGAATGTAAATGGAACAGGCTTAACAAGTGACATTCTCAAACAAAGGGTAGTGCTTTATGCTCCACCAGCTAAACAAAATTCATCAAAAGATGCTATCAGAAAACGAAATGATAGGTATTTCAAAGCAATTATAAACAGCCGACTTCTTCGGGTTGAGGAAGACGTTAGGGACAATATTAAACGGACAATTTACCACTACGACAACCCTAATCTCAAAATTGGGTTTTGAGTTTCATTTTTTTAAGTGTCCGTCCACTTATCTATATGGACGGACGGACAAAATATATGTAAAGGTGTCCAATGTCCGTCCGTCCGCATTTTTTAGATGTAAAATTCCAAGAAATGCGATAAAATGGACAAATATGGACGGACGGACATTTTACATATATGCCCCCTTGTCCGTCCGTCCGCATTTTGTCCGTCCACACTTTGTGGCTGAAATCTTTCAAGAAATCAGATAAAATGGAGAACATGGACAGTCTGGACAAACGGACATTTTGCATATGTGTCCATTTGTCCGTCCGTCTGTCCGTCCACATCCTTGACCATTCGACTTTATGAAAAAGAAGGAGTTTATTTTTCTTTCACGAAGTCAAAACCGTTTTAAAACCAATGAGAAATCAAGACCAAATAAAGACACTAAAACAAATATCTATCATGGATTATTTGGCAAATAAAGGAATAAATCCTACCTCAAAAAGTGGTAGTTGGTTTATGTATCATTCCCCAATACGTGATGATTCAAAACCTTCTTTCGGTGTAAACCCTACTAAGAATATTTTTAATGATTTAGGAAGCGGTGACAAGGGAAATATTATTGAGTTAGTAATGCTCATGGAAAGTCTAAACTTTAATGAAGCTTGCAAACTCTTAGAGGATTTTGACTTGGTAAAAGAAAAGGAAATTATTTCTCTTTCAACAAGTCAAAACCTTAATAACAAATCCAATAGCCAAGTCCAAATCATAGCGGTAAAACCACTACAACATTACGCACTCATTGAATACTGCCAACTTAGAGGTATTAGTTTTAAAGTTGCCTATCAATACTTAAAAGAAGTGGAATACTCTGTAAATAACGAGAAGAGATACTTTGGCATAGGATTTACCAACGATAAAGGAGGTTATGCGATTAGAAGCAAATTAAAGGGCGGAAAAATCAACATTGGATGTCAATTCTATTCCTCCGTAGAAATACCCAATAGTGAATCAGTGATGATATTTGAAGGGTTCTTTAATTTTCTGTCTGCTATTGAGCATTTTGGACGAAACCCCACAATGACGGCTATTATTCTAAATTCCACAAGTAATCTAAACAAAGCATTACCCATCATTAGCGAATACAAAAAGGTATTCTGCTTTTTGGATAATGATGATGCAGGACGCAAAGCTTTTGAAAAGTTGAAACAAGTAAACCCAAACTTAATTGACCAGTCTTTTATCTATGAAGGTTACAACGATTTTAACGAATTCTTAATTGCAGGCACAAAGCCACCTTAACACAATGTAGGCACAACGTATATACATTGTAGGCACAATAGCATAACGTATTGTAGGCACAACAAAATAACAAAACAGGCACAACGATTTTTACGCCATTGCAGGCACAATTTTTCAATAAAATGACACTAATTACAGCAATTATAAACTTTAAAGGTGGTGTTGCTAAAACTACCACAACCATCAATTTAGGTGCAGGACTAAATAAACTCAAAGAACGAGTTTTAGTGATTGACACTGACCCACAGGGAAACGTAGGGATAAATTTACAAGGCAGTGAAGATGCCGTTTTAGACGCAAAAGCATTGACAATTAGTAGTCTTTATCAAGACCGACGAATCGACCCTCAAAGGGCTATCATAACTACTCCTTATTTCGATTATATACCCAATAATTTGTATGCCTATCAACGAACCAACGGACTAAGTGATTACAGGCTTTTAAAACAGATTATTGATAAAGTAAAGCACAATTACGACCAAATTATAATTGACACTCCCCCCTATTTGGGTTTAGATGCTATCAATGCTGTTTACGCTTCGGACAATTTGATGTTGGTAACTGACTTTTCTAAAGCAAGTATGACAGGGGTTCAAATTTTAGTTTCTGTTCTCGACAAATGGCATGATAGAGAGATTAGTAAAGTCTTCAAACAAAAACCGAAAAGTATTCTTTTTACCATGTTTCAGAAAAATACCAATCTCCACAAAGAACTCATTGATTCAGTTGAAGATAGTAAAGAATTGGGTATGGGAATTATGCTAAAAGAGAGGATACCAAGACAGTTAAAAGTGGTTGAAGATGGTTACACAGGTATTCCGACAATCATAGCCAACTCACGTACAAAAGTAGCTTTGGAATACAAGAGTTTAGCCGAAACTTGGCAATACGCACGAAATACAGGAGAGATAATTGGCAGTCGCTACACAATGAACATCAAAAAATAAGAAAGTATGGCAACGAAAAGCAAACTAAACGGTTTCGTCTTCAAGAAATTAGAGGAAATCAACAATGGCTTACAAATCCCAACTGGTAATGCTGTTCAACCAACTGAGTCGATTATTGAAACTACTCCTCAGCCAAAAACAATACAAATGGAACCAACCAATCCTGTTCCAACATTTCAAAAGTTAGAGATTGACAACACAGCATTTACACCAATGACTAATGTTGTACCAACTATTGAGAATAGTAGTGATTCTAATAAGCCTGTCATTGAGCAAAAATTTAAAAGATTATCGAGAAAAGAGAAACAACGTGTTACGCACGATGACTTGAATTGGGATGAATTTTCAGCTTTGCCAACCAAACAAGACAAAATTGTTTATTTATCAATGCGTGGATGGTCTCTAAAAACCGAAATGAGGAGTAACGGTAGGTTTCATTATGCAACCAGGTATATTCGCAATACAGAGGGAAAACTTCAAAAAAAACGTCTCTACTTAGGCTCAGTCAATCGGGAACTATCGGAAGGAATTACAGTAAAGTCAAAATACTTTAGTAAACTCAGCATAAACACCAAGTAGGCACAACAACACCCCAAATTGCAGGCACAAAAAAGAGCATTGTAGGCACAATGCTCTTTTTTGATGTAGAGTTTAAATAGTATTTTAGCAAAATTCTAAAATGACCCTTTTAGATAATTTATTAGCGAAAATGACACCTGAGCAACAAGCAAGAACAAACCATAAAAAGCGAATTGCTTGTATCATTGATGATGCAATGAAGGCAAGTAAAACTTCCTAAATTATAAAATCCAACATTTTATAAAGGAATTTGGGACTTTATTTCATATTCCGTACTTTTGGACAAAAGTCGTCCAAAAAAAAGAAAATTATGGAAGCAACATTTGGAGAATACATTAAGCAAAGAAGAGGAGAATTAGGTTTTCCACTACGTAAAGTTGCTGCACACATCAATATTGACCCTTCAACACTTGGAAAAATTGAAAAGGATGAAAGATGCTTTAATTTGGAGCATTTAGATAGTCTTTCTTTAATTTTACAAACAGATAAAAAAACTCTTTTAAATTATCATTATTCAACTAAAATCGTGGAAGAATTAAAAGAATATCCTCAATATAAAGAAGTTTTAAGTATTGTTAGCGAACATTTACAATATCACTCAACAGTCCAACAAACTATCAAGTTTGAAAAAGATTGGCGAGAAAAAGAATTTTCAAACCCTAATGCAACAATAAAAATTGGAACAATGTTCTCTGGAATTGGAGCAATAGAATACGCTTTAAAACGCTTAAACCTAACCACCGAAATCCAATTCGCGTGTGACATTGACGATTTTGTAAAGCAAAGTTATTTCGCAAATTACGAAATCGGAGCGAGTAATTGGTATAAAGATGTTTGCGAGATAAACGGTAATAAATACAAGGGGAAATTAGACTTATTAGTTGGAGGAAGTCCTTGCCAGTCGTTTTCTATGGTTGGAAAAAGAAAAGGATTTGAAGACACAAGAGGGACTCTTTTTTATGAATTTGCAAGGGTTGTAAAAGAGAGTCAACCCAATGTTTTCATTTTTGAAAATGTAAAAGGCTTGTTAAATCACGATAGTGGCAATACTTTTGAAACTATAAAAGCAACATTTGACGAATTAGGATACAAATACTATTTCCAAGTTTTGAATGCTAAAAACTATGGAATACCACAACACAGAGAACGAATTTTTGTTGTTGGCTTCAAAGATAAAACCACAAAATTTACATTCCCTGAGCCTATTGCATTGGAACACAAAATGCAAGACTTCTTGGAGGATTATACGGATAGCAAATATTATCTGAAAGAAAAAGGTGTAAAATTTGTCACAAGTTCAAAAAATAGAAACAAACGCTATACCCAAATAAACGGAGAAATTGCTCTTTGCCAAAAAGCTAACCAGCAATTTAATTGGCACGGAGACTTTGTGTTTGAGCAAGGAGAAAGTGAATTTGATGAATTTATTTTTGACGTGAATAATGTTGAAGAGAAATATTATCTATCAGACAAAGTTCGTGATTACGTTTTGAGTAGTGGAACTAAAACCTTTAAAACGTCTATTAAAACAGACCTTGAAGTAGCAAGGCCTCTTTTGCAAAGTATGCATAAAATGCATAGAGCTGGAGTTGACAACTACGTTACGCATACTGGAAAAATCCGAAAACTAACCCCAAAAGAATGTTTGCGTTTAATGGGTTTTCGAGATGATTTTACACAAGTTGTAAGTGATACTCAAATGTACAGACAAGCAGGAAACAGTATCGTAGTTGATGTTCTTATTGCTTTACTTAAACAAATGGACATTACTAAATATGCACGCACATGAATCGAATTGAAATATTAGAACAAGAGTTTGAAGTTTTAGGAACATTGAAGAGCATAAATATTGCTGATTCTTTTGTCGCTCAGTCAAATAAAATTGGAGATGGAAATGGAGAGGCCAAACTTTACGTTGGACAAGTTGGAGAGAAACTGATAGATTTTTTCGGAGAACGAGGGTTTGAGGCTAACTGTTTTTTATTAAAAGAAGATTTAATTCAATATTTAGATGAAATTAGGAAAGAGCATATTGCACCTACACAGGAGTACCGAGAAAAAGACACATTTGAAGAATTATGGAGTATCAAATATAGCAAGGTTCTACAGTTAGATGAAACAATAGAATTTAAGATTAAAGACCAAAATAATTTACAAGGCCCTCGAGTTTATGTTAATTCTAATTCAGAAGGGTATAAATTAATTCGAGAAATTTCTCTTCCTGTTATTTCGCATCTTGAGATAACAAAGATAAAAAGCATCAATAATGACACAATAAGATACTATTTTTATTTATTTTCAGATTATACAAATGAAATTCTCGAAGAGGAAGAACTCACTGTTGATGATGCTGAATTCGAACCTTTTAACCCTGAATTAATATCCATTGACACAAAAAAAATAACAATGGACACACTACTGAGAAGATTAAAGCAAGGTACAATAAATCTGAATCCTGATTTTCAAAGAAACTATGTTTGGACAATGGATAAAAAGTGCCAACTTATTGAATCATTAATGCTTAAAATCCCACTTCCAATGTTCTATGTTTCAGCAGACGAAAAAGGAAATTATACCGTTGTAGATGGTTTACAAAGGCTTTCTACAATTAGAGACTATATTATTGATAAAAAATTTAAGCTTCAAAAATTAGAATTTTGGGGTGACCAATTTAATAATGTTGCATTTGAAAACTTACCAACATTTATTGAGAATAGAATCTTAGAAACGGAATTTACATTTACAGTCATAAATCCTGGTACACCCGAAATAGTTAAAAGAAATATCTTCAAAAGAGTCAACCGGGGAGGTGCTCCTTTAACAGACCAAGAAATACGTCATGCATTGTATAGCGGAAAATCAACCGTCTTATTAAAAGAACTTGCTTCAACAAATGAATTTTTAAAAGTTACAAATAGTTCAATAAAGGCAAATAGAATGCTTGATAGAGAATTTATTTTAAGACTTCTATCATTTATGATACGTGACTATGTTTTATATCCCAAGAGTGGAAATATGGACGGATTCTTAAGTGATACACTTAAAATATTAAATTCAATGCCTGAGATGAATTCTAAAGAAGTAAAGAAGATTTCAGAAAATATTATTTCAGAAGTAAAAATTAGTGACCCAGAAATACTTAAAAATAGGTTCGCTTCAGGGATAATACGTTCATCAATTATTTTTGGAGAACATGCATTTAGAAAGAGTTATCATGGCAAAAGAAAAACACCTATTAATAAAACACTTTTTGAAGTTTGGGGTGTATTATTATCTGAAATGTCGGAAACTCAATTTGAAAATTTAAAAGGTAATAAGAATGAGTTTTTAAATGATTACAAAATCAACTTTTTAAAAGATTACAAGTTTGATGAAATCATTTCAAGAAATGCTTTAAAACATAGTTCAGTAATTGAGAGGTACACTAAAATAAATTATTTACTAAATAGATACAGCGTATGATCAATAGTATCACCTTAACAGCTTTCAAATCTTTTTTATACAGAGAATTAGATTTAGAAAATTTGACTATTCTTACAGGATTGAATAGTAGTGGAAAAAGTTCAATAATTCAATCTTTACTAATCCTTGAGAAAGCATTTAAAAATGAAAAAAATTTATTATTGGATGGACACGGTACAGAATTGGATTTAAAAAATAAAAACGCTAAAGATTCGATTGTGTTAAGTATTGAAATTAATGGCTCCGAATATTCAATAGACTTTCCTAATAATAAAAAAGAATTAATTGCAGATCTTTTTCCAAAAGTTTGGCATATATCTGCAAATAGATTTGGACCGCAATTATCTATTCCAATCTCAAATGATGAAGAAACAAAAAATATGATTGGAAAAAACGGAGAAAATGTATTACAATGTATCAGGTATTATGATTCAATTAATCCAGTTTCTTTAGATGAATTAATTAAACATCCAGACGCTACGTCTTACACTCTATTAGAAAATATTCGTACTTGGCTAAAAGTAATTTCGCCAAATGTTACTTTTGATTACGAAGTACAAGACATAAGCGATTCTTCTTATGCAACTTATGACGGACATAGAGCAACCAATGTTGGTTTTGGATTAAGTTATATATTACCAGTAATTACAACGTTATTAGTTGCAACAATTGAAAAGAATAATGTAGTCATTATTGAAAATCCTGAAGCACATTTACATCCAAAGGGGCAAACGGAGCTTGCAAAACTAATTTGCTTATGCTCTAAATTAGGCACACAAGTAATTATAGAAACTCATAGCGACCACATATTTACTGGAATTAGATTGTTTATAAAGGAAAACAACTTTGCTGACAAAACATTAGTACATTGGTTTGAATTAAACGAATACCGAAATACAGATGTAACAACAATTTTTATTGATAATGATGGTCGTGTAAATAATTGGCCAAAAGGTTTTTTTGACCAATTTGAATTAAATCACTCTAAACTGATTTGATATGAAACAATTTTTATTTAATGACATCACTCCCAATCCAATCTCTAATGCAGAAATCATTAATGCTTTTAAAAACACTATTGTTGAATATAAAAGTTTAAAAGAGAAATTCCCTAATTATATTGACGGTATTATATGCAGTACACAATTAAACAATATTAACCTTACTAAAGATTTAACTTTAGCAGATTCTTTAGAATTAATAGACAATAAAGAAATAAAAGATTATTCATTTAGCATTTTTACAAAATATCCAATAGAAAATTTTTTAGATATTGAAACCGTATTAACAGAAGAAAACAATTATCATTTTGTTTTGAATACAAATCAAGAAGACGCTCTATTTATTAAAATCATATCAAATGAAAATGGTATTCTGTTTAGTTTAAATCTTCATAGCGATTTAGCAAAAGATTCATTAGTTATCAATTCAAGTAATACTACAAGCTTCTCAGTTGATAATTTATATGGCTTAAAGTCTAATACTGATATTATCGAAGAAACTATTAAAAATGAGGAATTATCCAAATTAGGTAATTTAGATAAGCTAAAAACAATATTAAATAATCCAACATCATCTAAGAAGTTTGACAACACGTTCAGTAAAATGTCAAAAGAGATTCAAGACTTAATAATTGAGGGTTTTGAAACAATCATTAATTATAAAAAAAACGGGTTTAATATTCCTGAAACTTTACTAAGAGATGTTACTCACAAAAATGAAACAATTAAGGAATTAAAAATGAGAGACCCCATCGCGAAAAGATTGTATTTTAAAGAGATAGATGGAATATATTATTTAGCTTCTCTTGAAGATAAGCCTCTTAAGGATAGACTAACAAAAGAGCAAAATTCACACATAAAAAATGCTATCTCTATTTTGAAAGAATTAAAGAACAAATAAATTATTTATAATGCCTGAATATCAAAAAATAAAAATAGATAACATCGAGTACAACATTATTGATGCTATACAAGATTTTAGAGCAGAAGATAGCTTTATTCATCGTTCCAATAAGTTAGCACAATTTGATGGTAATGGAGAAAGTAAAAAGCACATAGGTACTTACAGTGGAGAACTTGGGCAAAGAATTTCTAACTTTTTTGAATATTCTTCTTGGGGTTTAGAACATATCGACAAAGAAAAGAAACGAAAAACTATCGATTCAGCAAAGGAAAGTGGTGCTATAATTCAAAATAATACTTGTTTTTTCAGCAAAACCAACTTACTCAAATATTTAGACGATGCCAAAGCTGAGTATTATGCTCAAGAACAAATTTACCACAATGACATAAGCGTTTACTACAACGAGAGGTATAAGGAAGTACAGAATATCAAAACGGAACATATACCATTTTCAATTTATGATGCTTCTGATAATTTGTCTCAAAGACAAAATAGAGGCTACATTAGATCAGATGACTATATTTGGAAACTTTGGCGGGAATTGATTCTTCCCAAAATAAGTTACCTATCCATTTTAAAATTGGTACCTGTTTTGCCAACGACAGGGAATGATAAACCAATATTTTATTTTAGAATTTTATTAGATTATCAATTTCGAACTTTTGTACATCCAAGTGCTTTACAAGTAATTGAAGAAGTAAATGTAGATATTCCAAAAATTGAAGAACTTAAGAAATCATATAGAATTGGGCAAGAAAAATATAGAAAAGCAGTTTTAGAACACATGCCCCAATGCCCTTTCTCGAAGATAACTGACGAAAGACTCTTAATTGCAAGTCACATCAAACCTTACAACGTTTGTATTAAAGAAAAAAAAGAAGATGAAGCTTTAGATTATCTAAATGGCCTTGCTCTATCACCTACTTATGATAAACTTTTTGACCAAGGTTATATTACATTTTTGGATAATGGAGAATTAATATGTGGAACACAATTAAGTTCATACACTTGGGACAAACTAAATATTAATCCAACTGCAAAAAATAAAATGCGTATTTTCCCTGAGAATAGAGAAGCATATTTAGACTATCACAGGAAACATGTATTTCAAGATGACATTGACAATTTGACGTAAAAAATCACCAAATATTGGGTAGTTCACTCTTGGGTATTTTGTATTAGTCTCATCTTATGATAACCAAAAAAGTAACAAGCCTACGTTTCAAAGTATTCAAATTGAAGCAACAACAGTAAGCAGTGGAACAGCCTACCAAAAAACAAGACTTGTTTGTCACCTCTAAAAGTTTCAAGAAAAAATTGCAGGTTTGCTTGAAATTCCTAAATTCGTCAAATTTAAAAAAGTTGTCAAAAACCCTAAACTATCACAAATTGGGTTCTGTGAATATTTTTAAATCAACATAATTAACCTTCGAAGCGGGCAAGACAGCAATCAGAGTTACATCATAAGATTCTGACGGCTATTTTTCATTAATAAGCATGTTGTTCTGAAAATTAATTTAATAGAGTGCAGCAGACAATAAACATTCTACGAATAAAACAGTTTCAAGAAGAAACTAATAAGTCTCCATATCTCTTTCCATATATCTCACAATAAAAAACCCCTTAAAACAATGTTTTAAGGGGTTTTTTGTGGTAAAAGGCGGACTCGAACCGCCGACACACGGATTTTCAGTCCGATGCTCTACCAACTGAGCTATTTCACCATTACTTTTTGGTACTTCCCGATGTGTCATTTGGGACTGCAAAGGTAGGAATGTTTTTTTTAAATCCAAAACTAAAAGCAAAAAAAAAATTAAAAAAATATAAATTAGTATGCTTGCATAACATTTTGAAATTAATAATCTTTGTATCGTTTAGTTTTATCTGTAAATTGTGAAAGTTTAATGCTTGATTTTCGATGTACGATTACAAACATTGAAAATTAAATACCGAATTTCAAATATCGAATAAATATCATGCACATTCTTCAACAAATTCTTTTTGTACTGGCACTGGGTGGTGCTGGTTTTATGATTAGCAAACGTATCGGTATCATCAAAAGCACTATTCTGTTGGGACGTGCTGAAGACCGTTCGGATAATCCTTCGGAACGATTGGCAACGATGATTCGAATTGCCTTTGGACAAAAAAAGATGTTCGACCGTCCTATCGTGGGAATTTTGCACTTTGTAGTTTACGCAGGATTCATTTTAATTAATGTTGAAGTTCTCGAAATTGTCTTAGATGGCATTTTAGGTACGCACCGTTTATTCGCCCCGCTATTGGGTGATTTTTATGGTACTTTAATAAATTTCTTTGAATTTCTGGCTGTGGGTGTATTGGTGGTTTGTGTGATTTTCTTGATTCGTAGAAATATTGTTAAAGTTGAACGCTTACAACCTACTCGCCATCGTGAATTAAATGGGTTTCCTGTAATTGATGCTAATACGATTCTTTTGGCAGAAATTATTTTGATGACGGCTTTATTGACCATGAATGCGGCAGATAGCGTTTTGCAAGACATGGGAAATGAACATTATCATAAAGTAGGAGATTTTGCCTTCTCTGGATTTCTGAAACCTCTGTTTAGTTCTTGGTCGGAAGGAGCTTTGGTTGCTTACGAGCGAATTACTTGGTGGTTGCATATTTTAGGCATTTTAGCTTTTGCTCTTTATGTTACATATTCAAAACATTTGCACATCTTTTTGGCTTTTCCGAATACCTATTTTTCAAATTTGAAACCTAAAGGTGAAATTCCAAATATGCCTGATGTAACGAAGGAAGTACAAATTATGCTGGGAACAGCTCAACCAGATGCCAATGCTTCTACTGAAATTGCTCGTTTTGGAGCGAAAGACGTAAAAGATTTGACTTGGAAAAACCTCATGGATGCGTATTCATGTACGGAATGTGGGCGTTGTACATCGGCTTGTCCTGCGAATATGACAGGAAAACAACTTTCTCCACGTAAAATTATGATGGATACCCGTGACCGTTTGGAAATTGTAGGGGCAAATATGGCTGCAAATGGAGGAAATTTTGTGGACGATGGGAAATCTCTCTACGGTGACCATATTTCTGCCGAAGAACTACGTGCTTGTACTACTTGCAACGCCTGTGTGCAGGAATGCCCAATCAACATTTCTCCTTTGGATATCATTTTACAGTTACGTCGCTACCAAATTATGGAAGAATCGGATGCACCTGCTTCTTGGAATGCTATGTTCTCGAATTTAGAAAATAACCAAGCTCCGTGGAAATTCTCACCAACGGATAGATTTAATTGGGTTGAGGGAGTGAAGTAACACAGACTTCAGTCTGTAATGTTAAAAACAGACTAAAGTCTGTGTTACTAAAAATAAAACAAAATGAAAACATTCTTAAAAATCCTCCTCGCAATCATTGGCGTGGGAACAGTAGGCTACTTGTCGGGTCCAAAACCCGAAGCACCCAAATTGGAAGTTCCTATGTTTAAACTCACAGGAGATTTACCAACTTTAGAGAGCCAAATTAACGAAGGTGAAGCCACTGAAAAAGGGATTCGTCCCAATTGTCAGGCACGTATTGTTTGGGCTGATTCTACCAAAAAAGAGAAAACAAAATTAGCGATTCTCTACATTCACGGCTTTTCGGCTACGCAAGAAGAAGGAAATCCAGTTCATAGAAATTTAGCAAAAAAATACGGTGCCAATCTGTATTTAGCCCGCTTGGCTGGACATGGTATTGATTTAGGAGATTCAACGATGGCAAAAGTTACGACAGATGACTTTATTATTTCGGCAGAAAAAGCGTTGGCAATTGCGAAAAATTTGGGAGATGAAGTAGTGGTCGTAGCAACGTCTTTCGGTGGAGCATTGACGACTTATTTAGCTTCGCAACACCCAGAAATTAAGGCAATCGTTATTTATTCGCCATGTATCAAGATTTATGATGACAATGCTGAATTATTGGATAATCATTGGGGATTAGCTTTAGGAAAAGCCGTTACAGGTACTGAGATTAGGGATTTCCCTCCTGCCAATCCAGACCACGCCAAATATTGGTGTCGTCATTATCACTTAAATGGTGTAATTGCTCTACAAAACTTCTTAACGCACGCAATGAAACCTGAGACTTTTGCAAAGGTAAAATGTCCTGTTTTTATGGGTTATTATTACAAAAATGAAGAAGAACAAGACAAAGTGGTTTCTGTACCTGCGATGTTGAAAATGTTTGACGAATTAGGTTCAAGCAATAAGCAAAAAATGGTTTTTCCAAATGCAGGAAATCATGTGTTGGCATCACCAATTTTATCAAAAGATGTTGACAATATTCAGAAAAAAACGGAGAAATTTTTAGATAAAATATTAATTGAGTGAATTTTGATTACAATTTCAAACTATTAATTCTTAACTGTTAATTGTATTCCCATGCCACCGAACTTAATCCTTTACGCTGTGCCATTCTTTCTTATTTCAGTATTGATAGAAGGCTATTTTTTGTATCGAGAACAATGTGATAGAATTGAAATTAAGGATTCGTTCACATCTATTGCTTTGGGTTTGGGAAATTTGGCTTCGGGCTTAATTACCAAAACCATCATGGCGGGAATATTTTGGTATCTCTACGAAAATTTCAACATTTTTACGCTTGATGGTTCGGCTTGGTGGATGTGGGTTTTGGCATTTTTTGCGGATGATTTAAGTTATTATTGGTTTCATCGTGAAGCTCATTTGATACGTTATTTTTGGGCATCGCATAAAGTGCATCACTCGTCTGAAAAGTACAACTTGGCTTCGGCTTTACGTCAAACTTGGACTGGCAATATTACTTTCTCCTACGTTTTTTATCTTTGGATGCCCATTGTAGGTTTTCATCCAATCGTCATAATTATCATGCAACAAATCAGTTTGTTGTACCAATATTGGATTCATACAGAAACGATTGGCAAAATGTGGCGACCATTTGAATACATTTTCAATACGCCTTCGCACCATCGAGTACATCATGGCTCGGACGTTGAGTATTTAGATTGTAACTACGCAGGAATTTTGATTATTTGGGATAGAATATTTGGGACATTTGTCGAAGAAACGCATCGTCCAAAATATGGATTAGTTGAAAATGTAAATACTTATAATCCCGTAAAAATTGCATTTGGCGAATGGATTGCCATTGGAAAAGACGTTTTTGCTAATCCTAAATATGCTTTGGGCTATATTTTTGGAAAACCAGGATGGAGCCACGACGGGTCAAGAAAAACGGCTCAAGAAATGAAAAAGGAGATTTAAATCAACAATAAAATGACACAAGAAATAGAATATAAAGTGCCAACGATGGCAGAAATGATGGCTTCTGGCGAAACGCCCGAAGTGCTTTTTTGGGTTGGTTGTGCAGGCTCATTTGATGACCGTTATAAAAAAGTAACCATTGCTTTTTGTAAAATTCTGAATCACGTTGGAATAAAGTTTGCCGTTCTCGGCACGGAAGAATCATGTACTGGCGACCCCGCACGTAGAGCAGGGAATGAGTTTTTGTTCCAAATGCAGGCAACCATGAATATTCAAGTGTTGGATGGCTATGGCGTAAAAAAAATCGTGACGGCTTGCCCCCATTGTTTTAATACTTTGAAAAATGAATATCCAGCTTTAGGAGGAAATTATGATGTAATTCACCATTCTACTTTCTTACAAGAATTAATCAACGCTGGAAAAGTAAAATTAGCAGGCGGTGGAGAGTTTAAAGGCAAAAAAATTACTTACCACGATTCTTGCTATTTGGGACGTGCCAATGATATTTATGAAGCTCCGAGAGCAGTTTTAGAAGCATTAGACGCTGATTTGGTAGAAATGAAGCGTTGTAAAACCAAAGGGCTTTGTTGCGGTGCAGGCGGTGGACAAATGTTTAAAGATGCTGAAAAAGGAACGAAGGAAGTAAATATTGAACGCATTGAAGATGCTCTCGAAACGGGTGCAACAACCATTGCGGTAGCGTGTCCTTTTTGCATGACAATGATGTCTGATGGTGTAAAAAATAAGGAAAAGGAGGATTCTGTGAAGATTTATGACTTAGCGGAATTGTTGTTGGAGGCTATGTGATAACCATTGAACTACATTGAAAAGATAGGTTACATAGAAATCAAAGGTTAAAAAGTCGCAAATGATTGATTATCAATAAAATACAACATTTATTGATTCCACAGACATTTCTTCGTAATTTTGTAGAAAATAAACCCTAAAAGAGCCAAGATAAAATCTTTGCTCTTTTTTTGTCATCATGGAAACCATCGTAAAAAAAGATATACGCAAGCAGTCAATCGCTCAAATTAAAGATTTTTTGGCTGAACATAAAGAACAAGCATTTAGAGCTAAACAAGTTTATGAATGGCTTTGGAAAAAGTCCGTTCAGAGTTTTGAGGAAATGACCAATCTTTCTTTAAAAACTCGTGAATTATTAGCCGAACATTTTGAAATTCGTGCGGTGAAAGTAGCTGAAAAACAAGTTAGCTCCGACCGTACCATTAAGTCTTCGTTTGAATTATACGATAAAAATTTGGTAGAAGGCGTACTAATTCCTGCCGATGACCGTATGACGGCTTGTGTGTCGTCGCAAGTGGGTTGCTCTCTGACTTGTAAGTTTTGTGCAACGGGTTATATGGATAGAAAACGGAATCTTGACCCTGCCGAAATCTACGACCAAGTAGTTCGTATCCGTGACCAAGCGGA
Source organism: Arcicella sp. LKC2W (assembly GCF_034931005.1). Classification (NCBI taxonomy): domain Bacteria; kingdom Pseudomonadati; phylum Bacteroidota; class Cytophagia; order Cytophagales; family Flectobacillaceae; genus Arcicella; species Arcicella sp. LKC2W. The sequence continues at coordinate 70,441 of NZ_JAYGIN010000002.1, read as the reverse complement.
ATCTCATTACCAAACGCCTCTTACTAACATCGTATATATGGGCATGGGCGAGCCGTTGTTGAATTACGCAAATGTTTTAGAATCAGTTAATTACATTACCTCTCCCGAAGGCTTGGGAATGTCGCCAAAGCGTATTACAGTTTCAACGGCAGGTATTGCCAAAATGATTACAAAATTGGGCGATGATGAAGTAAAATTCAATTTGGCACTTTCTTTACACGCTGCCAATGATACAAAACGCAACGAAATTATGCCTATCAATGAGTCAAATACTTTGGAGGCGTTGAAGGAGTCTTTATTACATTTTTATAAAAAAACGGGTAGTAGAATCACCCTTGAATATATTCTATTTTATAAGTTTAATGATACTTTAGACGATGCAAAAGAACTTTGGGAGTTTGCGAAACAGTTTCCTTGCAAAATCAATATTATAGAATACAACCCAATTGCAGAAGCTAATTATACCAATACTGACCCACAAACATTGGCGAAATTTGCCAATTTCTTAGAAGCCAAAAATATGGTGGTAAATGTACGTCGCTCACGTGGAAAAGATATTGATGCGGCTTGTGGACAATTAGCAGGGAAGAAAAAGTAGAGTTTAGATTATAGAGGATAGATTTTAGAGAAACACCACGCTCTAAAATCTATCCTCTATAATCTAAGTATTCATTATAAAAATATATTCCCCAATTGCCATTCCTGCATAAATCAGCATTATTAAACATAAAATTACCTTTCCGATAATTCCCGTAATCAGTCCAATCATTGAACCAATTGCTGCTTTTAAGGCTTTATCTGGTTTAGTTTTTCCGATTATTTCGCCCAAAAATGCCCCTAAAAATGCTCCTAAAAACATTCCAATTGGCGTAAAAAAAAGTCCCAGTAAAAGCCCAATTGTTGAACCCCAAGAGCCGTATGCTGTACCTCCAAATTTCTTTGTTCCCCAAATCGGTGCATAATAATCAAATACGCTCATTGCAATAGTCAATAAGGTAAAGAAAATCAATGTTTTACGATCGAAATCTGCATATTTTGAAGCATTCAAGATAAAAAGTCCAATCAAACTTATTGGTGGACCAGGTAATGGAAGCACCGCACCTGCTAACCCAACAAGCAAACATATTATTGAAGCGATTAATAAAAGAATATCCATATATCTTGATTTAGGATTTATTTCGAAACATTTCTTATCTTGTACGAAGTACGTAAAATTAGATTTATGAAAAAACAATTAGCTCAATTAAACATTGCCAGAATGCTTTCTGAAACAATAGATGACCCTTTAATGGCTGACTTTGTTTCACAAATTGATACCATAAATACTTTAGCTGAAAATAGTAAAGGGTTTGTTTGGAGACTAAAAGATGATGCTGGAAACGCTACGAATATACATCCTTTCGATGATGAACGAATTATTGTAAATATGTCGGTTTGGGAGTCAATTGAAGATTTGATGGAATATGCTTATAAATCAGCTCATTCATCAGTGATGAAAGACCGAAGTAAATGGTTTGAAAAATTTGGGAAGCCGTCAATGGTACTTTGGTATATCGACGAAGGGCAGACTCCAAGCGTAGAAGAAGCTCGTGAACGTTTGGAGTTTTTACAAAAAAATGGAGCGAGTGAATATGCTTTTGATTTTAAAAGCAGGTTTTAGGTATTGGGAGTCAGGTAATCGAAAAAGTTACCAATTACCTAACTCCTAAAATCAAATCTCTGCGGAACGATAAAGGGTTTGTCACACGACAAATGATATCCCACAGATACAACAGATTATACTGATTTTCGCTGATTATTCTTTGTTTTATCTGTGTAAAATCAGTTCAATCTGTGGTCTAAATTTGTCTGCAATATGTTTATAGTTCCAAATCTCTATCTTACTGTTCGTCTGTTCCGTCATCAGTTACTGTTGCCAAACCAACGATTTTATCATTTTGAACAGTAATTTCTAAGAATGAATCACTTGTCCCAAATTGCACACTTATAATTGTCACCCATTCTTCTTCTGTATTATCCACATCACGAAGTTTATACGATTTGGGAAAACGCTTTTTTACTTTCGACATTGGGTCACCCACTTTTAAACCTCCTAAGTTTTCAAGGTTGAAACGAGCAGTTTCCAATTCAAAACCACTCACATTGTCGTCCATCACATAGAAAGCATCTTTACCATAACGATACATTTCAAAATGATTGGCACTCTGAGCATCGGGAGTTTCCTCTTTACGTACAGAATCTGGCGAACCAAATTTCTCCAAAATAACCCCATAATTTGCTCCTAATTTTACTCCTGAAATAGTCATTGAATGAAAATTGAGTGTATCATAATCTCCATTATCGGTAACATTTTTAGTTTTGGACTTGAAAGAAGATAAGGTAAGCGTAATAAAAAAGGCAAGAATAAAGGTAATACTTAATGATTTCATGGGTTTGTTGCTTTATTATTTTGTTAAAATCACTTATCCTGCTCTTCGGCAAGATTAATGAATGCTTCGGTTATGGCTAAACGATTAGGATTATCTTTTCTTATTATTAGGGAATTGTGGTAACGAGTCCCATCTATATCAATAATGGTTGTATTTACTTTTACAAATTCATTTCCTTTAAAAAACTCAACCCATTGGTCAAACTTTCTTTTACGAGCAGATTGTCTGGTATCAGCAGAATCACAAATATAAATAATTACTTGTTCTGGGATTCTCTGGAAAAAGTCCATAAAAATGGAGGCAATCGTAAAAGGTATTTTGGCATCAAGTGGTGGATTTTTTCCTGTGGGATTTAACGCCACTGAAATAACAAACTCAAACGCATCAATTGGGAAAGCCAAATAAGATTCAAAAATATAAGATGTAGGTTTGAATTTTACTTCATATACAATTGAATTTACTGTTTCAAAACCATAAACATTGTCACTTCCTCCTAAAAATAATTTTTTATATGGTAGAACTAATTCGTTATCTTTCATTGATTTCTCTTAATTTTTTCAACATTTCTTGAAATTCAGGCTTTTTAAAATCTTCCTTCGCCTCTCGCATCATTTCCTTTTTATTAGCCATCAATTCTTTTGCAAATGCAATAGCCCTCTTGCTACTTGGTCTATCATTGGGTGAAACTGTAATTTCTATCATGACTTTATTTTTTGATTTACACAAAACTACAAAATATTAAAACATCCTCAAATCGTGGCTAAAAACATCTTTCGGTAATGTAAAGGACTGTATCCTGTTACAACTTTAAATTGCTTATTAAAATGTGAGATATTTCCAAATCCACTTTCAAAACAAACTTCTGCTACTTGTTTGTCGGTACTGGTTAACAAATTACAAGCGTGTTTAATTCTGAATTCGGTTACTAAATCTAAAAATGTCTTCTTTGTTATCTTTTTAAAATACCTACAAAAAGCCGTTTCTGTCATATTGGTCAGGTGAGCTGCCGTTTCCAGATGTACTTCCTGAGTATAATGCTCAATCACATAAGCATAAACTTTATTGATACGTTCTAAATCTACTGGCGACAAATCATACTTTTCTGACTCATCATCAATAATTTCAAAGTCTTTAGAAATAGCTATCGTATTCAATAAGTCCAACAATCCCAAAAGTTTTTGAAAAGGCGGAACGGTTAACAAAAAAATCATTTCTCGGGCAACTCTATCACGAGTTTTTCCTGTAATGCGAATTCCTGCTTTTGCCTTTTCCAACAACAATTTTACAGGTTGTGTCTCTGGATTTTTAAAAAATGCTTCTCCCAAAAAACCGTCCTTAAATTGAACAACGATTGAGCGAGCAGAGTTTTCTACCCCAATCCCATCATTTTTCCAACAATGAGGTACATTTGGACCTAATAAAACCAAATCTCCTTCTTGAAAATCAGCCACCTGATTACCAACAAAGCGTTTTCCTTCGCTTTTCAGTATAAGTGTTAGCTCAAATTCGGGATGAAAATGGTAAGGGGCATCAAAATAAGGAAGCGTAAATTGGCGGAATAAAAAAGAACCGTCCTTAGTGTTGTCTAATTGTTCGAGGGAGGCTTTCATTTGCGGAAAAATTCATCAAATTGATTGAAAACAAAGTAGTTATGGTAAAAATGCACAATTATTAGCAAAAATGACAAAAAGTATCCAAAATTTATTGAAATTACTTTTTTCAACCTTCCAAAATAATCTAAAATACTTCTTTTACTACTCTTGTGGGCTTCCAATAAAAGCTCAATTTTGAATTTTTCTTATTTTGTAACACAGGTTTTAACCTGTATCTTATCTTAAACAGGTTTTAACCTGTATCTTATCTTAAACAGGTTTTAACCTGTATCCTACTTAAACAGATTAAAACCTGCGTTACTCAATGTTTAGGACAACCGCAGTCTTTCTTTTTGAAAATCCCCCAAAGAAAACCTTTTTTACGACGACGCTTTACGACCATGTTAACTTCCGACGAAGTAGCCGAAATAGTTGTCTTTGTTAAATTAGTATTACTCGAAGCCTCTGTTTCTACTTGAAAAGACGCAATTATAACCGTTAAAAGAATTAGCTTTTTCATAAGTTCAAATTTAATAATACTTGAATAACTTTAACGAAAAAGCTTTGCCAAAATGTATCCAATCCTTCTTTTATTTGATTCTGAATCGTGTAAAACTTCCTATCTTTGAGGATTCAAAAATTAAAATACAGATTCAACCATGAACTATATAGAATTAAAACTAACCATCAATCCTGAATTTTCCGATATTTTCATGGCTGAATTAGGCGAAATTGGATATGAGACTTTCACCGAAGAAAACGATGGACTAAACGCCTACATTACCGATGATTTATTTTCAGAAAATGCGGTAGATGAAATTATGGAGCGTTATTTGGGCATGACTCCAATCAGTTATTCATACAAAACGCTTGAAAAAAAGAATTGGAACGAAGAATGGGAAAAAAATTATGAACCCATTTTAACCGCTGATGGACGTGTGCGTGTACGTGCCAGTTTCCACGAAGCAGACCCAAATATTCAGTATGATTTGTTGATAAATCCTAAAATGTCTTTCGGAACGGGACATCACGAAACAACTTCTATGGTTTTGAGTTTGCAAATGAACGTTAATCACGAAGGTAAAAAAGTGCTTGATGTAGGTTGTGGAACGGGTATTTTGGCAATTTTCGCTTCAAAATTAGGAGCATCTTACGTTGCAGGTTTTGACATTGAAGAATGGGCGGCTGAAAATTCGAGAGAAAACTGTCAATTGAACAATTGCGACAATATCATTATTCGTCAAGGAACGATTGAAGATGAGCCTGCCGAACAATATGACATCATTTTGGCTAACATTAACCGAAATATCCTGATGCGTGATATTCCAAAATATGTTGAGTTCATGAAACCTGCACCTGCTCAATTAGTAGTCAGTGGTTTCTATCAACATGACATTGAGGACATTGAAAACGTAGCCAAAGAAGTCGGTTTAAGGAAAGTTCAAACTGAAAATAAAAATAATTGGGCTGCGGTTGTTTTTGAGCGAGTATAAATCAATATTTTCATTTCGGGTATGAAGTTACACACAGAGCCACAGAGAAAAATTAGAGAGCCACAGAGATACAATGACATACTCTAAGGTTCTCATTTTAATCTCTGTGGCTCTCTGTGTAACTTCATATCCAAAACTGATTTGTCATTTAAACAAATGAAATATCAATCCAAAACATTCGTTAATTTTACATAAGATAATACGTGAAATCTATGAACATCAAATCATTTTTAATTAGTCTAACACTCGTACTTGTTTACTCGTTTTCAAACGCACAAGGTCTAAAACTATCGGATAAACCCGAAGAGTTTTTGGCAGATGCTAAAAACTTTTTGGCTCTTTCTGGCAATCCACAAGCAGAAACGATTGCTATCAATTTTGACAAACTTTGGAATTCGGGAAAACTTACCGAACCACAAAAGGGAAAATTAGCAAGTGTTTCTAATTTCATGTTTAAAAAAGGCTACAAACCGCCTCAATTTGTTGGGCTTTTCGATGCCGTAATTTTAGGTATAAATAGTGCTTTGATGCCTCAAACATCATTGGACAATTATTTAGAAACGCTTCGTAAATCGGTGGAAACGGGAGATACTAAAACGACTTTGAGGTATATTGATGTTAGTCGTTTATTTTTCAATAATAGAGCCGTTTATTTTACAAATTTTAACCGCTTATACACATTAAATGGCTCCGTTTCGTTTAAATTCAATGAGCAAAAAATAGAAATCAATAAGGCAGAAAAGCCTCCAGTGAGCAATCAACCTACAAATGCTACTCCCGAGCCAATCAAAAAAGCTAATGCTTGGGAAGATTGGGACGCTCCTCTCCCAACGGCAAACGCCAACAATGCTACAACTCCTGCCATCGCTGATGAACCAATATCACAAGTTTTAAACCCAGGCCCTGTGATGGAATTTAAGGGTATCGACTTAAATATTGTGACTGCTAATGATTCAGTAACCTTAAGAAATACGTCATCAACCCTAAGTTTGAAAGATGGAATTTTGTTGGGAACAGGTGGCACTTTTACTTGGGAAAATGTGGGATTACCTGACGTTTTTGTAACGCTGAATAATTACAGTATGGAAATTAGAAATCCAAAAATTGTTTCAGAATTGGCGGTTATTACCCATAATCAACGACTGAATAGCCCGATTAAAGGAATTTTTGAATTTCAGAGTAAAAAAAGAGCAAAAAATGCTCCAACAAATTATCCAAGATTTATGTCTATGGAAAATGATGTTGTCTTGAAAAATAGTGCTGACATTGAATACAAAGGCGGTTTTACGATGGTTGGAAATAGAATTTCGAGTTCATCTTTGCAGTCAAAATTAGCAACTATTATTGTGAAAAAAGATGGGAAAGTAGCCTTCAGAGTGATTAGTAAACGCTTTGAAGTGGGCGACTCCTTAATTACGTCACCATCCGCTATTTTTACGGGATATTTTGCGGCACAAGATTCTTTATATCATCCTTCGGTAAAACTAAATTATAACCGTAAAAATTTCACCTTACGTTTAAATAAAGTAGATAATGGTGGCTTTAGAGAAACGGCTTATTCAGACAGTTACCATAAATTAGACATTACCGCCGATGCCATGCGTTGGGGTTTAAATGACCAAAGAATGGACTTTTCTATTCTGACCGCTAAGAATGTTGTTCCTGCCCTTTTTGAGTCTTTTGATTATTATAATCCTGAAAGATTCTCCCAAATTTCAGCCAATTATAGTTTTAACCCTCTATTGGTTGTTTCAAATTATATCAAGAAAAATAATCTTCCATTTACCACACTTTCTGAATTAGCCAGAGCTTTCCAAAAAGATGCTAATGCTTTAAAACCTGTATTTTTAGAAATGATGCAAAAGGGGTATTTTGAGTACGACCCCGATGTGGAAGTGTTGAAGTTATCCAGAAAAGGAATGCACAATTTAGCGGTTTTTGGTGCTAAAAAAGATTATGACAACTTCTTGATTCCTTCGTTTTATTCATCAAGCACAAAGGATACAACATCGAACGCCTCCTTAAATTTAAAAGATAATCAATTGATTGTCAGAGGAGTAAAGCAATTTTATCTTTCGGATTCGCTGAATGTTTATATGGCTCCTTACGATAATGTAATCCGTGTAAATAAAGACCGAAATTTTGGTATTAGTGGTGAGTTGAAAACGGGTAATTTCCGTTTTAGAGGAAAAGATTTGTCATTCAATTACGGTGAATTTAGTGTAAAATTGAATAAAATTGATTCGATTACTTTCATTCCTCAAAAAGAATTAGCCAAGAAAGGACGAACAGAAATTGGGGGAGACTTAAAATATGAAGCAGGGGTAATTTATATCAACAAACCAGACAACAAATCGGGTCGTCAGCGTTTGGTTGAATATCCTCGTTTGGTTGTGCCTACGGGCGTAACGGCGTATTTCGACCACCCTTATCGTGCCAATGGAGCTTATAGCAAAAAGATATTTTTCAAAGTACCAAGCATTGATTTTGACAGTTTGAATATCAAGGATATTGATTTTGTAGGAACATTTAATTCAGACGGTATTTTCCCTCCATTCAAAGAAACGCTGATTTCGATGCCTGATAATACTTTAGGTTTTAGCCATAAGGTTATTGAAGGAAAATATAATGTTTATAATAGTAAAACCTTCGTAAAATTTACAAAGCCTTTGTTAATGGATAGACAAGGGCTTCATGCAGAAAGTGAAATCAATCACCTAACGGCACAAATTCAAGCAAAAGATGCCCTTTTTACTGCCGATTCAGTAACGGCTTATGGAACAACGGGGATTATTAATGAAGGAACAGTCGGACAAGCGTACTTTACGAAGGTGGATATTAAAAACTATTCTTTGAAATGGCAACCCAAAGCCGATAGTATGTTGATTGAAACCAAAGGAAATTCTTTTGATTTTTATGCTGCCAGTTCAAAATTAGAAGGAAAATTATTAGTTCGTCAGACGGGTTTATTTGGCTTTGGTAAAGTAAAAAGACAAGATTCGGAAACGGTTTCGGATAATATCAAATTTGGCAAAGAAGCCTTTACCGCTGATATGGCAAACCTTTCGGTTGGCAATAATTTGAAGGTTTCAAAACCTGCTCTTTTAGGAAATAAAATGAATGTAAGTTTCAATTTGGCGACAGGTTTGGTGAGTATCAAAACGCCAACAAATCTAAAAATTGAAGACTCTACCAGTTTATATTTCCCTTATACGGCGTATAAAACATCTATCAATAATGCCGAATGGGACATCAATAAAAAGACGATTACGATGAAAGGTGATGTAAGAAATACCACTTTTACGTCTCTTGAACCATCACAAGAAGGGCTTTCCTTTAATGGCTCTGAAGCATTATATGAAATTGATAAACAATCACTTAACATCAATGGCGTACCATTTATCAAGTCGGCAGATGCAAAGATTATTCCTGACAAAGGAGCAGTTTCGATTCGAAGAGATGCCGAAATGCGTGGATTTTATAATGCTAAATTGCAAATTGATACCGTTAATGGCTATCACAATTTAGTAAATGGAAATATTAGAATTATTTCAAGAGTGAAATTTGAAGGTGATGCAACTTATAGATTCCCAAATCTTGTTGGGGACACCATGAACATTAAAATGGGTAATTTTGAGTTTAAGGAATCACTTGTTGATAACCGTAAAAAAACGAAAGGTTATACCACTACGGCAAAGGCAACCATCGAGCAAACCGATAAATTTCACCTCTCCCCAAAAATTCTTTATCGAGGAGACATCACAATGCTTGCAACAGATAAAAACCTGACACTCAATGGATTTGTTCGTCCAGAATATAAAAACAGAGCAGATGTAATCAATTGGGTTGTGTATAAAGGCAACAGTACAGACGATGTAAATATCCAAATTCAACCTAATATGAAAGGAGATTTGAATGCTCCAATTTATGCAGGTTTACACGCAAGAACTACCTCTACGGGTTTATACACTACCTTCTTAACCAGCAAAGAAGATGTAAAAGATGAAGATATTTTTGTAGTTAATGGTCAGTTAAAAGATATTCCTAAAACGGCTCGCTTTGAAATTGGACCAGATGATAAAAACAAATCTTACGAAGTAAGTCGCTATACTTATGATGACGAAAAGAAAACGCTCAATTTAGAAGGTAATTTCAATTTCTTTAATCCTTCAAATTATGTTCAATCATCAGGTTTTGCCGAAATGCGAGTGGACAGCGGAAAGTATAAATTTGACCAAATGTTGGTTTTAAACTTCCCAATGCCTGCGGAAGTGTTGAAAGCGATGGCTGATAAAATTGTGAAAACCAATTTAGACAGTAGAGACAACGTAAGTGCTGATGAACCCGAAGACAAAGAACACTTATTGTCTAAATTAGCCAATTTATTAGGAGGAAAAACGGTTGAATCATTTGAAAGACGTTTGAAAAATGAACACGTTCCTTTACATAGTATTAACTCAAAACTGAATACTACAATGGTAATTTCAAAAGCCAATTTGCGGTATTCAGACCAAGCCTCTGGCTTTTATTCCGTTGGTAAATTGAGCATTGCCAGTATCGGAGGAACAGATATTAATTCAGAAATTGAAGGGATGGTAGAAATCAAAAAAACCGCCGAAGGTGACGAGTTTTACTTGTATTTAGAACCCTCAACAGATGTTTGGTATTTTATGGGATATTTGAAAAACGAAATGGGGGTAATCTCTTCCGACGGAGAATTTAACAATGCGGTAACTGCCAAATCAAAAGGTGTGAAAAAAGGAAGTGGCAAAAATGCGTACACTTTCTTGGGCGTTGGAGCAGAAGAAAAATTTGCCTTCACCGACCGTTTTACTGACGCATACAGAACCAAAACTGAGAAAGGGAAAAAGGTTACAAAAAAGGACGAAGTGAAAAAAGAAGAGAAAAAGAAGGAGGAAGTCAAGGAAGGTTTTTAAATTTGTATAAATAAAAGATATTTAACATTCATTATGATGGAAAAATCAATAATAGATAGACTTGTTGAGGATAAAAAACAAGCTATTAAAGATGCTAAAAAAAACTTACAAAAACCTGAATATCAAGCAGCTTTGCAAAGATTAAGACTTAGAAATGAAGAAAGAAGAACAGCTATCGTTGGAGTATAAATTTGAATTTGTCGGTGCTGACTATAATTCATACGTTTTTGAAACTTCCTCAAAAATTATTTACGAAATACAGTTCAAACCAACTCCTTATCTTTTCGATTCAAGCAAAGAATATGCTAAGTTCTCTTTTGAATTTATAATTGCTGTTCTTCATAATCCCATTCAAGGTCGTCCTCCACTTGATGGCAATACATCACGAACAATTGCTAAAATTTTTGAAGATTTTTATCAAAAATTCAATAATACCGTAACTATTTATATTTGTGAATCATCCGATAATAGGCAAATGGTTCGTCACCGTAAATTCAATATTTGGTTTGAAGAATTTCACGAAAATATGTTCTTAAAAATTGATACTGTTTTTACGGATACGCAAGGCAAACGTATTCCATCTTCCCTAATTATCAAAAAAGATAATCCTTTCAGAACCCAAATATTTGATGAGTTTGTAAAAATCTCAGACTCTTTCGATAAATAAAATGACCGACCGCTATATGCAAAGAGGCGTTTCTGCCTCCAAAGAAGATGTCCACAAAGCCATCGAAAAACTTGATAAAGGGCTTTTCCCAAAAGCATTTTGTAAAATCTCTCCCGATATGTTGGGCGGAGATGATGCTTTCTGTAATATCATGCACGCCGATGGTGCGGGTACAAAATCATCATTAGCTTACCTTTATTGGAAAGAAACGGGCGATATTTCGGTTTGGCGTGGAATCGCTCAAGATGCCGTTGTGATGAATACCGACGATTTAATTTGTGTTGGTGCAACCGATAATATGCTCCTTTCAAGCACCATTGGGCGTAACAAAAACCTAATTCCAGGGGAAGTTATCGCTGAAATCATCAACGGAACGGAAGATGTTTTAGAAATGCTCCGTGATAATGGCATCGGTATTTGGAGTACAGGCGGTGAAACTGCTGATGTAGGCGATTTAGTGCGTACCATCATCGTGGATTCTACGGTAATTGCGAGAATGAAACGTGCTGATGTAATTTCAAATCATACCATTCAAGCGGGTGATGTAATTGTTGGTTTAGCTTCTGACGGACAAGCAAATTACGAGAATACTTACAACGGAGGAATGGGTTCAAATGGACTTACTTCGGCTCGTCATGATGTTTTAGGGCATTATTTAGCCACAAAATATTCTGAAAGTTTTGACCCTGCCGTTCCTGAAAGTTTAGTTTATAGTGGCTCAAAAAGTTTAACGGATAGCGTTGAAGGAACACCTTTAAACGTAGGGCAATTAATCCTCTCTCCTACTCGCACGTATGCTCCTGTGGTAAAAACACTTTTAAATGAATTGCGCCCTGTCATTCATGGAATGGTTCATTGTTCGGGTGGAGCCCAAACGAAGGTTTTACATTTTGTTGATAATGTTCATATCATCAAAGATAATATGTTTGCTTTGCCTCCTCTTTTCAAAATGATTCAGGCGGAAAGCGGAACAGATTATAAGGAAATGTATAAAGTTTTCAATATGGGACACCGTTTGGAGGTTTATCTTAATCCTCAATATGCTCAAACGGTTATTGATATTGCACAGTCATTTGGTATCAATGCTCAAATTATTGGTCGAGTAGAAGGTTCTGAAAGTAAGCAAGTTACCATCAAATCTGAATTTGGAGAGTTTGTTTATTAGTTAATACAGACTGAAGTCTGTAACAGCTTAGATTTAAAACCATACATACAATTTGTTCACGAGCATTATTAGAAAACATTAAATTTGTATTCTAAATATTAACTCTTACACAAATTTAATCATGGAAGTTCTAAGCATTCTTGAGCCATCTTTCGCCATTATGGCTTGGCAATTATTTTTAATCATTGGCATAATTGTACCAACAATTATTGCAGTTTTCAGTGTAGCAACCAGTAAGTTTGAGAAAAATCAGCAATTGCTATGGTTACTCATTGTGATTTTTGTTCCTTTTGGAACATACATTTATTTCTTTGTAGGATACAAACAACGAATCCGTTAAAACGATTATTCAATATAAAAGCCGTCTCAAAACTTTGAAACGGCTTTTATGTTATAACATTAAATAGTAAAACCAATGAAGAATCTTCTTGCCTCTCCTCACGAAGTCAAAATTACAGGGGCTATCTGGATTGAACGCCAAGATGGTTCTGAACGCTTTTTGGGAAAAGGAAGAATTCAATTATTACAACTTATTATCGAACACGGTTCTATTTCCAAAGCCGCCAAAGCGATGGAAATGTCTTACAAAAGAGCTTGGGATTTAGTCAATTCTATGAACTCTCAAGCACAAAAACCTTTCGTTATTACACAAACTGGCGGCAAAAGTGGGGGTGGAACAATCGTGACCGAAGAAGGTCTTCAAGCCATTGAAGATTATAAAGCCCTTCAAGCTCGTTTTCAAGCATTTCTTTTACAGGAAAATCAATGTTTCCAGTAGGACAGGTTTCAAACCTGTCAATACACAAGAAATAGATTACAAATTTGACAAACAGGTTACAAACCTGTTTTACTTTATTCAAAAAGCAACACTTCAAGTAGGACAGGTTTCAAACCTGTCAATACACAAGAAATAGATTACAAATTTGACAAACAGGTTGGAAACTGTTTTACTTTATTCAAAAAGCAACACTTCAAGTAGGACAGGTTTCCAACCTGTCAATACACAAGAAATAGATTACAAATTTGACAAACAGGTTGGAAACCTGTTTTACCATTCGTTATATTTGCAAAAACATAACGAATTTATGGATTCACATTTCTTACTTCTTCTCCCACTTTTAGCGATTGTAGCTTTTTTATACTCTTCGGTTGGTCATGGTGGGGCGAGTGGCTATTTGGCAGTTATGGCAATTATGGGTATTGCTCCTCCCCTCATGAAATCTTCGGCATTGCTAATGAACCTTGCCGTTTCGTTATTTTCATTTATTGGATTTTATCGAGCAGGTTTTTTTAAACTCAAATTATTTTTACCCTTTGCCATCGCCAGCATTCCAATGGCATATTTTGGGGGAACAATGACGCTTTCAGATTCTATCTATAAGAAAATTTTAGCCGTATGTATTCTTATTTCTATCGCTCGCTTATTATATCAATTTAGAAATGAAGAATCCGAAAATCAAGAAATCCCAACTTGGGCAGGACTCACTACGGGCGGTGTAATTGGCTTATTATCTGGCATGATTGGCATTGGAGGCGGTATTATTTTGAGTCCAGTTATGCTTTTGATGAAGTGGGCAAAACTCAAAGAAACCGCTGCGGTTTCGGCACTTTTTATCTTTGTGAATTCTCTTTCGGGTTTGTACGGACAAATTTCAAAAGGTGGTTTCCAAATTCCTGAAAATCTGCAATGGGCAATTTTAGCGACTATTTTAGGTGGATTATTGGGTTCATATTTCGGTAGTCAGAAATTTAATTTACCAACTTTACGGTATATGCTCGCTTTGGGTTTAGTCATTGCTTGTGCAAAATTGATATTTACTTAGCTCTAATAATTAAAAAAGCCATCTCAAATACATTTGGGATGGCTTTTTTAATTTATCCAATCGAAGGATACTTTATCAAATTCGGGGTGGATACTTTCTTTTTCTTTTCGAGTTGATGAAGGTCTCGCCTTTCTTTTACTTTGAAATTCTCTCCAGTTATTTTGCTGGAAAATTGCTCTGTGTTGTTTCATGTTTTTGTTTCAAAATTAGCTTTAATAAATCAATTAACGGTTATTGATTTATTAACAAATCATCAACAAAACTTAGTTCACTTTCACAACTTTGCCTAATAATTTTCTTCCATTTTCCATTTCAATCGACAATAAAACTGTCCCGTTTTGTAAATCAGAAATATCTAAATTGATTTTATTTAAACCTTGATTCAAATAAACATTTTCTGTTTTTAGGATATGCCCATTGGCAGTTACAAATCTGAATATACTTGGTTGACTGGCAGTTGAGAATATTTCAGCTCTAAATTTTCCAGTATTAGGGTTGGGATAAACAGTTATTTCTTTGTCATAATCATTCTGATTAATGCACAAATCTCTATCTTGACAAATATTTTTTTCCTGACAAGCTAATACAAAAATTTCAGCCTCTGGCAATGTTGTTATTGTTCCTGCATATCGCACGCTTAAACGTCTGGATTTTCCATCTTTAAACAATGCCCAAGCACTCGCAGGAATATCAAAGCAAAAGCTTTTATAAAACAATTTTTCCGAACCTAAGGTATTCACTAAGTCAAAACGATAACCTTTATTGGCTTGCGTTGTCCCTATTTTCTGTTTGTCAAAATATAAATCTAAGGTTAAAATATCATCATAATTATCTGAATTAAAAGCCCAACCATTCAACGAACAACAATTGCCACTTTCCACAAATCCACGATAAGCCAGTGAAGCCACAGGACCATTCTCAATATCAATTGGGTTAGTAATAATGGGTTTATCGCTACAATCGTCGCACTTCTCTCCTACTCCTTTTTGAGTGATAAAAATGGTTTTGGTGATGCCTTCTCCCGAAACTGTAACTTTGGCTGTCCGAGTATCTTTTTCTGAAGATGCTAAAATCTTTAACCGAAAGGTGTTATCAAAAGAACCTGTATCCGCACTTACTGTCAACCAAGTTGCTGATTTTTCTACTTTCCATTTCAAATTTGAACTAACTTTTACTTCAAACTCTGCTCCCGTCGGGAAAACATTGGCTAAAGAATCTGGATTAATGCCCAATCTAAAACGGACACCACACATTCCAGAACCACTTCCAGAACAACGTAATGTTTTTTCTGTTTCGGATTGTGACTCTAAGGACTTATTTGTTCCTCCAAATTTTACCATAATCTTATGCCGAGTGCTACTTTTAAACCAAGCAGTATCAGGAAGAATATATCTGAATGAACGAAAATACGCTTGTTTATTATTAAAGGTGGTAGCTAAATCTGGACGATTTCCCAAATTTGCCTGAGTTGTGCCAATTTTTACGCTATCAACATAAATATCAACGGTTAAGATATTTTCAAGATTTTTACTGTCTAAAGCCCAACCTGTTATTTCTTGACAATCAACACTTTCAACGCCCCCACGATACGTATCTGGAGCATTTGGTAAGGTCGTTAATTTTATACAGGCATTATTATAAGTATCCTTAAAATCAGGAATTGAACCACAAGTTGAATAGTCTGAACTTGGTTGAGTGTAACGAATATCAGTGGCGTATTCTTCATTCAACAATATCCTAACGGGTTTGTTTCCATTGGCATCATAAACGCTTCGCCAGTTTTTATACGACCTACAAGTATTGGTAATATTAGTTCTGTCGGCATTATTACAACCATCATTCGTGAGCATATCCTCAACGCTGTAAAGAGCAACGCCACAGGTTTCAATAGGTTTCATAATTCCATTTGTGCCTTTTACGTATTTATTAACCATTTCGGTAAGCATTTTTTTCTGAGCGGGTTCTTCTAAATTGTAGTTGAAAGCACTCATCAATTTTGCTCCGTGCGTATAACATTCTTCAAATTGTTGCTGTGTGGCAAAAGGACCTTCTGCTTCATTCATTACCCATTTATCAGGAAAACTACTTCGGCAAATATCCGTAATATGTCGGTGGTCGGATAAAGGAGCATTATTTACTTTTATGCCATCTGTACCTTCTCCAATATCTTTAAAACCGTAAGCTCCCATCCGAGTTTCCACGATTGAACCATAATCGTTAATGACTTTTATTCTGTTGTCCACTCCTTTTACGGCTTTTATAAAATTCATGGAATAATTTTTCAATAAAGTGTGGCGGTACATATACCAATCTTGTGTATGTTTTCCGTTACCGATAAAAACACCCCATGCAAAAGAGCCAGCGGGTGCGGTAGGTTCAACGGTATCAAAACTATTGAAATCTTTTCCTCTTGCTCCCCAAATTAATTGAAACTTCTTAAAATCATTACCGTATTTATTCTTTAGAAATTCTCTGAAACCAGCAATAGCCGTTGGCGAATAATCGAAAATTGCATTAAAACCCCCATCATTGCCTTTGGTTGTTTTGTAAGGAAAACCAAATTCTTGTTCAGCCGTTGTTACCACACTCATATAAAGCAAGTCATTGGTATCTAACAAATATTTGTAGCGATTAGCCACTAACCGAGCAAAATTTTGACTTCGTTCTTGAAAAGGTTTGGATGCAAAACTATAAGAAAGTACGTGTCCGCAATCATCAATTAAATCACAACCGTTATATCCTGTTGCTTGTTGTTGCACTCGCTTATTTTTACCTGAAACATCATAGCCAACCATTCTATCGGCATTTGACAGTCCGTCGCATGGAGTTACAGAATTATCATCTGCCGCTCCAATTACCTTTGTATTGCACCACGTGTACATACATACCCGCAAGCAAATTTTCATTCCTCTGCTTTGGGCGTATTGAACCTGTAAGTCGTATTGTTCCCAAGGATTAGGAGAATTCACCTTAAACTGATTGATAACATCCCACCGAACCGTAATGATAACGGCATTCATTCCAATTTCTGAAGCCTTTTGGATTTGGTCAATGTGAGAATTACGATAATCAACATTTACCAACGATAATGCCATGTACCGTTGATTATCTTGAGCTTTTGTAGCAGAATAAGCAAAAATGAGAATGATTAGAAATGTATAGATTTTTTGCATAGAGCAATAGGTTTTTCTTTAGAACGAATTTACGAGAAAGAACTTGCCTAAAAAAACAAAAAGGCTCGTTCAATAATAGAACGAGCCTTTTCAAGATTGATGACAAATAGAAGACTACTCTTCGATTTTATCTTCTTTCTTAGCTTTTTTAGCTTTTTTTGGAGCTTCTTCAGCAACAACTTCAACTGGAGCAGCAACTTCTACCGCTTTCGCAGCTGGAGCAGCAACTACAACAGTGCTGAAAGGCAATACATCCACGATAGAACGTCCTTTAAATCCTTTTTTGAAAGTTACTAAACCATCAGCTAAAGCAAATAAAGTATGGTCTTTTCCAAGACCTACGTTTACGCCAGGATTATGAGCTG
The DNA here is from genome assembly GCF_034931005.1 of Arcicella sp. LKC2W. Lineage (NCBI taxonomy): Bacteria > Pseudomonadati > Bacteroidota > Cytophagia > Cytophagales > Flectobacillaceae > Arcicella > Arcicella sp. LKC2W. The sequence continues at coordinate 52,797 of NZ_JAYGIN010000002.1, read as the reverse complement.
TTCCTCTTTGACGAACAATGATATTTCCTGCAATTGCTGGCTGACCTCCGAAAATTTTAACGCCGAGGCGTTTACTGTGTGACTCACGGCCGTTCTTCGAACTACCCGCACCTTTTTTGTGTGCCATTTCTTTTGAATGAGTTTATGAGTAAGAAGTGATAAGTTTTTGAGTTATTGTTTATGAGTTGAATAACTCTTAAACCTAACCCATAATACCTAACTCCTACAATGTGATTCCTTCGATTAATACTTTCGTCAAATCTTGACGGTGGCCGTTTTGCTTTTGATAGCCTTTACGACGTTTTTTCTTGAAAACAAGAACTTTTTCCCCACGAACGTGAGCTAAAATTTTACCTGAAACTGTTGCACCTGCTACTGTCGGAAGACCTACTTTGATGTCCCCGTCATTATCGACAAGAAGAACCTTATCGAAAACCAGTGCAGCGCCTTCCTCTCCCGCCAAACGGTGGGTGTAGAGGTAACGGTCTTTCTCAACTTTAAATTGCTGACCAGCGATTTCTACGATTGCGTACATTTGTAAATTATTTAGTAATGAAAATTTAATTTGGGTTGCAAAGGTACAGCTTTTGTTTTGAAATCTAAAAGTTATCGACTACTTTTATTTCAAATTTTATGATTAATTTTATTCATTTCTTTTTTTATAACACTCTGTATAATAGAACGTTATAAGATTCATTAACGAGCAATTGTTTGAAATCTAATCATAACCTTGAATAAACAATCCAAAAACAAATAATTATGTCTTGGAATAGAATGCCCAAAATACTGTTTTTAGGACTGTATTTGTCTGTTTTTCAAGTTGTTGGTCAAAATCAGAAAATAGAAATTGTCAAATTTGAACATTTGCAACAACTGATAAATCATGCCACAGATACAACTTTAGTTGTGCATTTTTGGGCTACTTGGTGCCGTCCTTGCATAGAAGAACTACCGAGTCTTGAAAAACTAAGTCAAGAATATTCAAGCAAAAAAGTTCGATTTTTGATGGTTAGTATGGATTTTCCAAAAGATTTACAGGAAAAGGTTCATTCTTTTGTCAATAAAAATAGCATTGAGTCGGACGTTGTTTTATTAGACGAACCCGATTACAATGCTTGGATTGATGATATTGATAAAGATTGGTCGGGTACTATTCCCGCTACTTTGTTGGTAAATTTAACCATGCAAAAACGTGTTTTCTTTGAAGGACAAGTAAACATGGAACATTTTTTGGAAGAGTTAAAAAAAATGACACCTGCTGACGGGGCTAATTAGCTTTATATTTGTGAATGCGTAATTAAGTTTTATCTGCTTTTTTTATAATCGCTAAATCATAACTCACTGATTCACCATTCGACCTTGTTACTTTATAAACTTTAAACGTCTGAATAATAACACATTAAAAGTATTAAAAATGAAAAAAATCATGAAAAAAATATACATTTTAAGTTCTGTCGGAGTGTTACTGATGGGATTTACGATACTGTTTGCTTTCAAAAATAAATCAACTACTATTACTGACAAAGGCTATGGTATCGGCGACGTTGTTGCTGATTTTAAGCTAAAAAGTACCTCAGGTGGAGTGACCTCAATGGCAGAAAATCGTTCGACAAAGGGTTATATAATCGTTTTTACGTGTAATCACTGTCCATTTTCAAAGGCTTATGAGAGTCGTATCATGGCGTTGGACAAAAAATATGCGTCACAAGGCTATCCTGTTTTAGCCATAAATCCCAATGACCCAACAGCTTACGAAGAGGATTCTTTCGAAAATATGCAAGCCGTAGCCAAGTCTAAAGGTTATACTTTTGAGTATTTACAAGATGAAACGCAAAATGTAGCTCGTGCTTTTGGGGCAGCTCGTACACCTTCTGTTTATGTGGTTAAGCGTGAAGGCGACAAGTTTATTATGCAATACATTGGCGGAATTGACGACAACACGCAAGATGCTAACGGTGTAACTAAACGCTATGTTGAAGATGCCGTAAATAGTTTATTAGTAGGAAAGCCCGTGGTGGTAAATATCACGAAGTCGGTGGGATGTGCTATTAAATGGAAAGGCATTTAAGATTACTTTCTAATAGATTTTAAGTACGGCTTCGTTTTAAACGAAGCCGTACTTGTTTATATGGTCACAGTTATTGCTATCGCAAAAACACCCCAGCCATTTCTTCTAAAGATAAAATCTTCATCGTCAATTCACCGCTTGGTGTGTAACTTGGGTTTGAGGATGCGAAAAGTTGTTCTACCAAAGCATTCATTTCTAAAACGGTAAGGGCATGAATACCAAAACGTCCTGCTGAACGCTTCGCCATCGAACGAGCCACATTTTCAGATTTATCTAAATGTAAATTCGCTTCGTTATCTTTGAATTGCTCCAAAAGTCCTTCAATCATCGCTTGCTCATTTTCATCGGGCGAGTCGGCAGGAATACCATTGACCACAAAAGTATCGTGTCCTGTAACGCTCAAGACAAAACCCAAATTCCGAATTTCTTCTTGAATTTCAAGCACCAAATGAAAATCTACGGGTGTTAGCGTTACGGTCGTCGGGAAAAGTAACTGTTGCGATGCTCCATCATTTTTTTGGAGGTGTTGCGAGAATTTTTCGTACAAAATACGCTCATAAGCCGCTCGTTGGTCAATCAACAACATTCCAGATTTTACTTGCGAGACAATATAACGATTATGAATTTGGAAAGTCGTAGCCTCTGAATCTTTAAAGCCTCTTTGCAAACGCATATCCGAAATATCGTTTGCTTTACTTTTCATCGTGAAAGGCGTTGGCTCAAAATCTTTTCCAAAATCAAAATTGGCTTGACTTACTTCTTTTCTTTCAAAATCATCCGATGTTCTGTTTAGACCTTCATAAAGTTTATTCCAATTGGTCAGATTGGTACGCTCACGGGGAGAATTATCATGACGAATGGCAGTTGTCACGGCTGGTCCGCCATTAAATGTTTCGGCACTTTGTTGTTTGGTCTGAAAAGGAGAGTTTCCGAAATTGAAAATATTATTGGTAAAGTTTACGTCAGTTTCAAAATCCAAAGAAGGAGTGAGGTTGTGCTGGCTCATCGCCTTCCGAACGGCAGCTTGTACGATAGCGTAAACGGTACGTTCATCATCAAACTTTATTTCCGTTTTTGTCGGATGAACGTTAATGTCTATGTGAATGGGGTCAATTTCGATAAAAAGTACGTAAAAAGGATGCGTACCTTCCGCAATCATCCCTTCAAAAGCTGACATCACGGCATGATTCAAATAGCCATTTTTGATGTAGCGATTATTGGCGAAGAAAAATTGTTCGCCACGAGTCTTTTTAGAAAATTCAGGCTTACCTACATATCCACGCACACTCACGAAGGACGTTTCTTCTTCACAAGATGCTAATTGTTCTCGATAATTCTTCCCGAATAAATCTACAATTCGGCGGCTCAATTTTCCCGCAGGAAGATTATAAACTTCCGAATCGTTATGATGAAGTGTAAAGGTTATTTCTGGATTTGACAAAGATACTCGTTGAAATTCATCCAAAATATGACGCATCTCTACGGGATTGGATTTCAAGAAGTTACGTCTGGCGGGAACATTATAAAACAAATTTTTAACTTGAATACTTGTTCCTTGTTCAGTTGCAACGGCTTCTTGGGCTTTGATTTCGGATGCTTCAATTTTTATCAAAATCCCCAATTCATCGGTTTTTCTACGAGTACGCATTTCTACTTGGGCAACAGCGGCAATTGATGCCATTGCTTCACCTCTAAAACCCATTGTACGGATTTTGAAGAGGTCTTCTGAAGTACGAATTTTTGAAGTTGCATGACGCTCAAAGCACATTCTGGCATCGGTTTCTGACATTCCTAAACCGTCGTCAATTACTTGGATAAGCGTTTTTCCAGCCTCCCGAATAATCAATTGAATGGTACTTGCCCCTGCATCAATGGAGTTTTCTAACAACTCCTTCACCACCGAGGCAGGACGCTGAACTACCTCACCAGCCGCAATTTGGTTGGCAATAGAATCAGGAAGAAGTTGAATTATATCTAACATTTTTGAATCAGTTATTAGTGAATAGTTATCAATTAACAGTTAGTAGAAAATTTTTACTGATAACTGTTTACTGATAACTGTTTACTGCCCCTAAGTTCGCTATAAATCAGACGATTGGCAATAAAAAAAACAAGTTTGATGTTGATAATACGTGGATAACTCCATAACAATCTGACTTTCAATATGGTTACACTTTTTATACAAACTGTCAGCAGTATATATGTGTGTTAGCTTTTAGGTTTTGAGCAATACCGTTTCACGTTTCATTCTGTTATTAAATTACGGAACTATCTACAATTTGTCGCAGAATAAAATTAGACCACAGATTGTACTGATTCAACGGATAAATTTAAAGAAAAATCAGTGTAAATCTGTTTTATCTGTTCTATCCGTGGTCTAATTTTGTCTTGCGACAAATTGTAGATAATTCCGTTAAATTATTCAGTTTTCAAATGATAGAATCCTTGTTATATTCTATCAAGACCAAACTTATTTTGTAATTTTACTGTTATATCGACTCAAACAAGTAATATTATCCAAGAAATTATGTTGAAGCCCCAAATACTTATTTATACAGAATCAACGCCCAATCCTAATTCAATGAAGTTTGTTTTGAACTTTGAATTAGTGCCAGATGGTTCTTCTTTCGACTATGCAACGCCTTCTGATGCACTCGTTGAAGGCAAAAACTCACCATTAGCGGTTGAGCTTTTCGGTTTTGACTTCGTACAAAGAGTTTTTATTTCTTCAAATTTCATCACCGTTACTAAAAACGATGAGACAAAATGGGAAGATGAATTGTTTGGAATGAAGCAATTTTTGAAGCAATTTTTTGAAGATAAAAAAGACGTTTTTGCTAAAACTACCATTGCCGCTTACGAGTCGGCAGGAGGGGAGCAAGATTCGGAAACGGTTATCAAAATCAAAGCGGTTTTAGACCAATATGTGCGTCCAGCGGTAGAATCTGACGGTGGAGCAATCAATTTTCATTCTTTCAATGAAGGAACGGTTAAAGTTCTTTTGCAAGGCTCATGCTCTGGTTGTCCGTCTTCAACCATTACATTAAAGCAAGGAATTGAAAACCTTTTAACTCGTATGGTTCCAGAAGTTAAAGAAGTAGTAGCAGAAGGAGTTTAAGACAAACTTCTGAAAATAAACAGATTAAAAGCCTTTTCAGAAATTCTGGAAAGGCTTTTTTATTGGTTTTTTCATTTTTAGCTTTATATTTGCTTAATTTTTAGACTTACCTAAAAATTAAATGTGAATTAACGAAAAATGAAATACTGCAAGCATAAAGCCTCATCAATTCTTCTAATTCTTTTGTTAGGAAATTTTCTATCTTTTTCGCAAGGCTTAAAAGGAAAAGTAATTAGTAATGGAAAAGCCGCAGAATTTGTAAATATTACCTTTCCAAGTCACAAAGGAATTGGTACACAAGCTGACATGGAGGGTAATTTCTTGATAAAGATTATTCCAGTAGGCAAACAACTTATTCAGATTTCGGGCGTGGGTTTCAAAACGACCCAGCGAACAGTTCAAATTCAAAAAGATAAAATAACGACGGTTAGTTTTGAAATTGAACCCAACCAAACGGCTCTCAATGAAGTGGTGGTATCGGGAACAATGAAAGAAACGATGGTTAATTTATCATCAACGCCTATTGAAATTTATACGCCTACTTTTTTCAAAAAAAACCCAACCCCAAGCCTTTTTGAAGCACTTACAATGGTTAATGGCGTGCGTCCACAGTTGAATTGTAGCGTTTGTAATACGGGCGATATTCATATTAACGGCATGGAAGGTGCTTATACCATGATTACAATTGACGGAATGCCTATCGTGTCGGCACTTTCCACAGTTTATGGACTTTCGGGAATTCCAAACTCAATGGTCGAGCGAATTGAGGTTGTAAAAGGTCCTGCTTCAACGCTTTATGGTTCGGAAGCAGTTGGCGGTTTAATCAATGTCATTACGAAAAACCCCATCAAAGCACCTATTATTTCCTTGGATTTAAACACAACTTCTTATGGAGAATACACTTTAGACGGTGCAGTGAAGGCAAAAATTGGAACGGCAAACACTATGTTGAGTGGCAATTATTTCAACTTTCAAAACCGATTTGATAAAAATAATGATGGTTTTACCGATGTAACACTGCAAAATAGAATTTCAGTTTTTAATAAATGGTCGTTTCAAAGAAAACAAAGTCGGATTTTTACGCTTGCGGGTAGGTACGTAAATGAAGACCGTTTTGGAGGAGAACTCAATTGGCAAAAATCAGATAGAGGAAATGATAAAATTTACGGAGAAAGTATTTATACAAAGCGTTGGGAAATTATCGGGAATTACCAATTACCGATTGATAATCAGCAAATTAATCTACAATTTTCTTATAATAATCACGACCAAAATTCTGTTTATGGCAATCAGCCTTATATTGCTCAGCAAGAAATTGCCTTTGGTCAGTTGGTTTGGGATAAGAAATTAGGCAAAAATCATGATGCCCTTTTTGGCGTTGCTTTACGCTATACTTTTTATGATGATAACAATACTTTAACGCAAGACGAAAACGATTCGACACAGAATAAACCCAGTAAAACCTTTTTACCAGGTGTATTTGCTCAAGATGAAATAAAACTTAGTAAACGAAATACACTTTTGGTGGGCGTGCGTTATGACTACAATGATATTCACGGAGGAATTATTTCGCCGAGAGTGAATTGGAAATACAATTCTGAAAAAGCAGATATTATTCGTTTGAGTTTTGGAACGGGTTATCGAGTGGTAAATTTATTTTCGGAAGATGAAACGGTTTATTCGGGTTCAAGGAAGGTTGAAATTCGCTCGGAACTGAATCCAGAAAAATCATGGAATACTAATTTAAACTACCAAAAAACGATTACGCACGAAAAGGGTTTTTTGTCGCTTGATGGAAGTATTTTTTATACTTATTTCACCAATAAAGTGGTAGCAGACTACGATACAGACCCCACAAAAGTGATTTTTGATAATTTGAAAGGCTACGGAGAACTGAAAGGTGCAAGCCTAAATATCGATGCTAATTTCACGAATGGGATAAAAATAACGTTGGGTGGAACTTACACAGACATTTATCGAATGGAGGAAAATGTAAAAATTCGCCAGAAAAAAACGCCTATTTTTACAACTAATTACGCTATTTCTTATACGCACCCAAAAACACAAATCGCCTTTGATTTTACAGGAAATATTTATGGCTCAATGGATATTCCTTTGATTACAGATGATATTCGAGAAGCTAATTCTCCTGTTTTTAATATTTCTAATCTCCAAATTTCCCGTCGCTTCAACAACGGTTTACAAATTTATGCGGGTGCCAAAAACCTTTTTAACTTCTTTCCTGAACAAAAAATCGTTTATCAATCAAATGAATTACGCTCTGAACAAATAAAAAATTCAGCTTTGGGTACATTCCCGAAAGGCTACTATTTTAATACTGATGCAAGTTACGCTCCGATGCAAGGGATAAGAGGCTTTTTGGGGGTTCGTTGGAATTTGTTTTAGTTTCGGTTAAACGTATTAAACGTAGGCTGGATTTTGAACCCTATCTGCGTTATTTAAAAAACTTGGAGTCTTCGTGCCTTCGTGGCAAAATAAACAGGTTAAACGCAGGCAGGGTTCTAACCCTGCCTGCATTATTTAAAAAACTTAGAGTCTTCGTGCCTTCGTGGCAAAATAAACAGGTTAAACGCAGGCAGGTTCTAACCCTGTCTGCATTATTTAAAAAACTTAGAGTCTTCGTGCCTTCGTGGCAAAAATTAAACCTTTCCCAAAACAAACAGTCAAAGAAGCATTTTGAAATAAAATACATCTCAACTATGACTTCCAGACGTGAATTTATCCAAAAATCAGCCTTTGCTACGGCAGGTACAATGCTGATTCCCAACTTCTTAAAGGGATTTGAGCAGCAGGCTTTGGCACAACTTCAAAGTCAAAATCAAGGAAAAATATTAGTAATGGTTCAACTTTCAGGAGGAAATGATGGATTAAATACCGTTGTTCCTTTCAGAAATGATATTTATTATCGTGAACGTCCAACCATCGGAATTAAGTCGGATAAAGTTTTGAAACTAAACGATGAAATTGGCTTAAATCCCGCTTTAGGAGCAATCAGAGGACTTTATGATAATGGTTCGATGCAGATTATCAATAACGTAGGCTACCCAAATCCCGACCGTTCGCATTTTCGTTCGATGGATATTTGGCAAACGGGCAGTTCATCAAGCGAATATTTAAAAAGTGGTTGGTTAGGGAGATATTTAGACGCTCAATGTTCGGGCAAATGCGAACCATACTCCGCCATTGAAGTTGATGATTCACTGAGTTTAGCACTAAAAGGCTCAAAAGTAAAAGGAATGGCGGTACAAAATCCCGCTCAATTGTACAGACAAACGAAAAATCCATTTCTCGAAAAACTCGCCAAAGTCAATCACGAAGAATTTGATAACGTAAATTATCTCTATAAAACGCTTTCCGAAACCATTTCTTCGGCAGATTATATTTACGAAAAATCGAAGGTTTTTCAATCAAAAGCCACTTATCCACAAACGGAATTGGGCAAAAGAATGAAAACTATTTCAGAATTAATCAACTCAGGCGTGCAAACACAGGTATATTATGTATCGCATGGAAGTTTTGATACGCACGTCAATCAGGTTAATCAGCAAGAACGTTTATTGAAACAATACGCCGAAGCCATGCGTGTTTTTATGGACGACCTAAAAGCCAACGGACGCACGGAAGAGGTAATGGTGATGACGTTTTCGGAATTTGGCAGAAGGGTAAAACAAAATGGCTCAAACGGTACCGACCACGGCACGGCAAATAATGTTTTTGTGATGGGAGGGAAGTTGAAAACCGATTCAAATCTCATGCAAACTCCTGATTTACAAAATCTTGACGAAGGAGATTTAAAATACAAAGTTGATTTCAGAGATATTTATTCGACTGTTTTAGACAAATGGTTACAAACAGATTCTATGGCGGTTTTGGGGAAAAAATTTGAGGGTTTGGGGTTTGTGTAATGTTAAAATGGCTATCATTGCGAGTGCAATGACAGCCATTTCTATTATATTTGTAGAGAACAAATCAAACTCTACTTTACATGAAAAAATATCTACTTCTATTATTACTTATTAGTACAATCCTTCCCAAAATCAAAGCTCAAGATTCTTTGAGAATTTCCAGTCGTTTGGATTCCTTTCCGACTATTAAGATTAAGAAAAATGTTCCACTTTTTGCTCTTTCAATCATATCTGGCTATTGGTTAATGGGTGCAAATGCCAATGAATATACAATTGGGACCGAAAAAAATCTTTCAAATAAACCCTTAAAGTTTTATTACGATAAATTCGGAGACAAACAAATTCTTACTGATTATCAAATACATAGACGCACAAGACCTATATATTTGATTGGTCAAAATGCAGGTATTTTAATTTATTTTGGAGGAATTATTCAAGCTTTTTCTACTACTTTCACTTACTATAATACTCCCAACACAAAGTCTTCTTTGGAAAGAGGAGGTTATACAATCTTATTTGGAGCAGGAGTAATGTTGGCATCAACAATCATCCGAATAAATAGTTTTTCTCACCTCCACAAAGCCAATAAACGCTACAACCAACTCATTACCAAACCCAAAACAGCCTTTGATATAAAACCAAGTCAAGATGGTTTAGGCGTGGGTCTTCGGATGAGTTTTTGAGATTTCCCTTAAATCTTCTTAATTTCCCCACAAACATATCAATCCTACGCATCAAGGTTTTAACTTTGTTGTATGACAGAAAAACGTTGGATTTATAAACCCATTCCACCCCAAGAACAGATTGATTTATTGGTCGAAAAGCTGAATGTTTCGACTGAAATTGCTACGCTTTTGGCTCAAAGAGAAATTACAAATTTCGACGAAGCCAAAGATTTTTTCCGACCTGCTCTTTCTCAATTGCACGACCCATTCTTGATGAAAGACATGGATAAAGCCGTTGCTCGTTTGGAAGAAGCCATTTTTAAAGGTGAAAAAATCTTGGTTTACGGTGATTATGATGTCGATGGAACTACTTCAGTTGCAACGTTTTATGGATTTTTGAAAACGCATATTTTTCAAAATAGAGAAGATTGTCCCTTAGAGTTTTATATTCCCGACCGTTATGCGGAAGGCTATGGCGTTTCACAAAAAGGAATTGAATATGCGGCTGATAATGGTTTTGGCTTGATTGTGAGCTTGGACTGTGGCATAAAATCAAAAGATAAAGTAGCTTGGGCAAAAGCTCATGGCGTAGATTTTATCATTTGCGACCACCACCGCCCCGATGAAAATGACCTTCCCGATGCCATTGCCGTACTTGACCCCAAACGTTCAGACTGTACTTATCCGTTCGATGAATTGACGGGTTGTGGAGTAGGATTCAAACTTTTACAGGCTTTTTGTTCCAATCAAGGAATTTCCGAAGAACTCCTTTTGCCTTATCTCGATTTGGTGGTTACGTCCATTTCTTGCGACATTGTTCCCATCGTGGGCGAAAACCGCACAATGGCATATTTTGGTTTACAACAATTGAATACCAATCCAAGAACGGGACTAAAAGCCTTGATGTCGTCGGCAGGTTTGGAAGGAAAAATGGATATTACCAAAGTCGTTTTTGGACTTGGACCACGCATCAATGCGGCTGGCAGAATTAAGCACGCTTACGATGCCGTCAACTTGTTGTTATCTGATAATGAAGACGCTGCGATTGATTTCGCTAAAATTATCAGTAAACACAATTCCGATAGAAAAGGCTTAGATTCGAGTATTACCGAAGAAGTTTTGGGAATGATTCAAGATGATGAAATACTCCAGAATGCCAAAAGTACCGTACTTTTCAAAAATGATTGGAATAAAGGGGTAATCGGGATTGTGGCGAGTCGTTGTATTGAAAAATATCACCGCCCGACCATTATTCTTACCGAATCGCAAGGACACGCTGCGGGTTCGGCACGTTCTGTTCCTGGATTTGACGTTTACGAAGCCATCGAAGAATGTGAAGAACACTTAATTCAGTTTGGTGGACATACTTTTGCGGCAGGTTTAACCTTAGAAATCAACGAGATAGAGAATTTTAGACGTAAATTTGAAGAAGTGGTTTCCCGTAAAATTTTACCCGAACAGCTTTCGCCGATGATTTCGGTAGATATGAATTTACCATTAAGTCAAATTACCGATAAATTTCACAGAATCATGTGTCAAATGTCTCCTTTTGGTCCTCAAAACATGACACCCGTTTTTGTTTCTGAAAATGTAAAACTGCATGGCGTACCGATAAAAATGAAAGAGAAACACTTGAAAATTAATGTGTTTCAGGAAGACTCACCTGCTTTTACCTGCGTAGGTTTTGGCATGGTAGAAGATTTTTACGAAGAATTATCCAAAGGAAAACTATTTTCGATTTGTTATACCATAGAGATTAATGAATGGCAAGGAAAAAGGAGTTTTCAGTTGATGTTGAAGGATATAAAATTTGGGGTTAGGGTAGGTAATTAGCAAAGTCTAAAACCAACATCAATCCACACAAACAAGATTTATCAAAGTTAAAAATGATACTAAAAACAGAAAATTTAGTCAAAAAATACGGACAACGCACTGTTAATGACAACGTTAGCTACCAAGTGGCACAGGGGGAAATCGTGGGACTTTTAGGGCCTAACGGTGCAGGAAAAACTACCTCTTTTTATATGGCAACAGGCTTGGTCAAACCCAATTCTGGCAAAGTGTATTTGGATGACTTGGACGTTACGGACTTGCCCATGTACAAGCGTGCAAGGCTTGGCATCGGTTATTTAGCTCAGGAAGCATCCGTTTTCCGTACTTTATCGGTTGAGGAAAATATTTTGGCGGTTTTGGAAATGACCAAACTCTCTAAAAAAGAGCAAAAGGAAAAAACAGAATCACTTTTAGAAGAATTTTCATTGACACACGTCCGTAAAAATTTGGGACAGGTTTTGTCGGGAGGAGAGCGTAGAAGAACTGAAATTGCTCGTGCTTTGGCGGTTGACCCGAAGTTTATTTTATTAGATGAACCCTTTGCAGGCGTTGACCCAATTGCGGTGGAGGAAATTCAAGGCATTGTGGCAAAACTTAAATATCGCAACATCGGAATTTTGATTACCGACCATAACGTTGACGAAACCCTTTCCATTACCGACCGTGCCTATTTACTCTTTGAAGGAAAAATCCTAAAAGCTGGAACACCTCAAGAACTCGCTGATGATGAACAAGTTAGACGTTTATATTTGGGAAAACATTTTGAGTTGAAGCGGAAGATTTAGGGGGAAGTGAAATGCAATTAGAAAAATAAGCTACAATTATGAAAACACTTGCTAATAATATTTTATCCCAAAACGGCTTTACCACCATATCCAATATTTACACAATATCAGAAGTAAATTCATTGATTGAAACTATCGAAAACGCTACTCAAAACTCTCCAAATTTTCGACAAAGCAATGACCTATTTGCAATTAGAAATTTACTCTCAGAGATTCCTGAGTTACAAAATATCCTTTGGAATGATTAATCTAAAAAGCTTGATTAAGAATTTATTTGGTGAGAAATATTTCAACGTCAAAGCCATTTATTTCGATAAACCTCCACAATCAAATTGGATAGTGGCATGGCATCAGGATTTAACCATTTCTGTTTCTGATAAAATTGAAAGGGAGGGTTTTGTAAATTGGTCGATAAAACAAGGACAGCCAACGGTACAACCTCCACGTGAGGTTTTAGAGAATATTTACACAGTCAGAATTCATTTAGATGATTGTGATGAAACCAATGGGGCTTTGAGAGTCATTCCAAATAGCCATCAAAAAGGAGTAATTCCAATGAAAAACTTTCAATTAGAGGATTATCCAGAACCTGTAACTTGCCCAGTTCCAAAAGGCGGTATAATGTTGATGAAACCTCTGATTCTTCATGCCTCAAATAAAAGCACTTCAGAACGTAATAGGAGAGTTATTCATTTAGAGTTTTCTGATATTGATTTAACTGCTGGGATGGATTGGAGAGAAAAAGTGGATTGTGCTTTGTAATTTCCACAAATATTTCATTATTTTGTTCTAACAATAAACAGATTTTTGCATGTCAAGTATCGAAAACATATCTAATTCTCCAAGACTTAATAGCTTACAAATAAGTCTTTTAAGATTATTTTCACAAAATATTTCTGACGACCAAACTTTAGAAATTCGCAAATTGATGATGAATTATTTTGATGTTCAACTCAAAGCTGAATTAGAAACTGTTATTGAAGAAAAAGGCTACACTGAAGACGATTTTCGTCAAATGCTCAATTCCAAATCATAATGCTTCGAGTTGTCATTGATACAAACTGTTTACGAGCGTCCATTCCTCCTAAAAGTCCTTTCTATCAGCTTTATTTAGATTTTATGGCTGGAAAATTTGAATGGTTTGTCAGCACGGAAATTCTTCTTGAATATGAAGAGATTTTAACGGCAACTTATTCTCAAAAGACATCTCAATTAGTCTTAAATCAATTGGCAATTGCTCCAAATGTAGTTTTTACGGAACCTGCTTTTCGTTGGGAACTCATCAAAAATGACCTTGATGATAATAAATTTGCCGATTTGGCTATCTGTGTTAATGCAGACTTTATGGTAAGTAATGATAACGATTTTAATATTTTTAAAGACCTTGAATTTCCATTACTTAAAGTAGTGGATTTAGAGTCTTTTCTTTCTATTTTGAAGGAACATTAATCCCTCACCCCCGCATCACCTCATGCAAAACCGCTAACGATTTCACTTCCGTAAGCGTATCCACATGCAAACGATAGAACAGAATAATTGAATCTAATAACTGATTTCTGGAAAAACGGTCAATCTTTGGTACTTTATCGTATTGTGTATTCATTAGCACATCCAACTGATTTTCAAGCACTTTTGTTAACGTTGGTAAGTTATGAAGACTCAATTCATTCGAAATTTCGTGGGCATTTTCGGGCGAAAAACCTAAGTACGTTCCAAATTGTAAGAGAAACTGTAAATGGAAATTCTCAAAATGCTCCGTTGTGCCATCCAGCCAAAGAATGGAGTTATTGATGAAATGAAAAAGATTAGTATTGCCTGTTTCTTCGTGAAGCGATTTTGATAGAATCTCGGTAATAAATAACGCAATAGAAGATTTATGAATATCAAAAGGAATTGTCTGAAATGGAGCATTGCATTTTATCTCCGAAATCCGCTGAATGCCTTTTCCATCTTTGTGATAAATAACTAAATCTAAAAGCGTAAGTGGCTGAAATAGCGCAATTTTATTCTTTGATTTGGCACTTCTAACGCCATTTTCAATGTAAGTCTGAATCCCAAATTGTTCGGTATAAATCTTCACAATTACCGAAGTTTCTCGATAACGAATGTAATTAATAACTATGCCACGAGTTTTATAAAGCATTTTAATACGGGTTTTAGGTTTCGGGAATTAGGCTTTAGTGTTTAATCTGGATGAGAAAATAGACCTCTTTAAATCTAACACCTAAAACCCAACACCTAAAAACTACACTTCTCTTTTCCATGTCAATTTATCAACAGGAATATTCTGCTCAATTCTATCTCTTAAAATCTCCATAATTTCCTCCACTGGCATTTCTGGGTCAAATCGGATTGGCTCTTTAAAGTTTACCGTTAAAGTTGTATTTACTTTTCTAAAACGTAAACCTTTTTTATCAAACGCTCTTCTGAATCCATTAATTACGACGGGGACTACAATCGGATTGTGTGCTTTTATCAAATGGGCTGTTCCCTTGCGTAAAGGTGCGTAAGGCGTAGTAGTTCCTTGTGGAAAACTTACTACCCAACCGTAAGATAATCCTTTCCCAACTTTATCATCCGCCGAAGTATCCACGGCACGTTTCACATCTTTGCCTTCAGCTCGCCAAGAACGATTAACTAAAATTGCTCCTGCCTGTGAGAAAATTCTTGGAATTAACCCTCCATCTTTCATCGTTTCGGAAGCGGCTACATAAAATACTCTCGAACGGGGTGCTAACAAATAAATCGGGAAATTAACTGAATTTCTAAAACCCCATTTTACACTAAAGAAAATATGATACAGGGCAATCACATCCATAAAATAAGTCTGGTGATTGGATAAAAATAATACGCCTGTCCGTGGCAATCCTTCTAAATGCTCTGTTCCGCTGACTTGCGTTTTATTCACGCCTCGCAGACGACTATACGTTATCACCCCCAAAATCATTACTATTATTCTCTTTAAAAACATAGAGTTTCCAAACGGGTCTCTTTCAAAAAAACCGAAAACATCTATCATTGAGAGAAACTTTTTTACTATCGAATTCATATTGCCTATTTTCCTATGAAACAAATAATCGAAGATAGGTATTTTTTAGTAAATTGTCTTAGCATTCAATGTGCTGATTTCGGCTAAAAACTCTTCATTATGAAACAAATAATCTTTTTTGTCTTTCTATTTATAATGGTTTTTAAAGGATTTTCGCAAAAAATCATCGAACGACCAATCATTTATGATTCTACTCGCAAAGCTCTTTCATTGCAATATCTTCAAGAAAGACATAACTTAACACTCACAGAACCAAGCATTTCACCTAAAATTATTGTATCTCATTGGACGGCAATTCCGACACTTGAAGGTTCATTCAATGCTTTTAACCCTGTTTTATTGCCAAATGTCCGTAAAGAGTTAAAAGGAGCAAGTCCGTTGAATGTTTCAATCCATTTTTTGGTGGATAGAGACGGAACAATTTACCGATTAATGCCAGAAAATTTGATGGCTCGCCATGTCATCGGATTAAATTGGTGTGCTTTGGGCATCGAAAATGTTGGTGACGGCAATAAATTTCCGCTGACTGAAGCACAACTTAAAGCCAATATTTGGTTGGTAAAATACCTCAAAAAGAAATATCAATCTATTGAATATTTAATTGGACACCATGAATATACTTCCTTCCAAAACACACCACTTTGGAAAGAAACAGATGCTAATTATCGAACTGAAAAAAGTGACCCTGGAAAAGAATTTATGGAAAAACTCAGAAATGGGGTAAAAAAGTTGAACTTGAAAGGGAGTTATTAGTTCTTAAATAAAACTTATTTTACCTTAACAACATGAATGTACTCATCACAGGCGGTTCTGGTTTAGTCGGAACTCGACTTACAGAAATACTCATTGCCAAAGGATTTACCGTTTCTCATTTGAGCCGTAAACCAAGTTCAGCAAATGGCAAAATCCAAACTTTTCATTGGGATATTGAAAAAGGTATCATTGACGAAAAGGCAATTGAGGAAGCTGATTATCTCGTGCATCTTGCGGGTGCGGGCATTGCTGATGAAAATTGGAGTGAAGCACGGAAACGAGAAATCATTGAAAGTCGTACAAAATCTATTCAATTAATTACGAATAAACTGAAAACGATTCCACATAAAATTAAATCTTTCGTTTCGGCTTCGGGTATTGGTTTTTATGGAGCAAATACGGGCGATGAACATATTTCTGAACAACACACCGCAGGCATTGACTTTGTGGCAGATTGTTGTATTCAATGGGAAGCGGCAGCCGATGAAATCCAAAATTTAGGAATCAGAACGGTGAAATTGAGAACAGGAATTGTTTTGAGCGAAAAAGGAGGGGCTTTACCAAGAATTATCCAACCTGTTCGCTGGGGTGTTGGAGCAGCTTTGGGAACGGGAAAACAATGGCAATCATGGATTCATTTAGATGATTTATGCGAATTGTACGTAAAATCTCTCACTGATAACAGCATGAAAGGCTTTTACAATGCCGTTGCTCCAAATCCTGTCACAAATTATGATTTAACGAAACTTTCAGCCGAAGTTTTGAAACGTCCGTTTTGGATGCCGAATGTTCCTGCTTTTGCTTTAAAGTTAGTTTTTGGCGAAATGGCAAGTATTGTATTGGGAGGAAATTATGTTTTAAACCAAAGAATTAAGTTAGAAACAGATTTTCGGTATAAATTTACAGATGCGAAAACGGCTTTGGAGGATTTGCTAAAATAGCTATTCCTCTAATAATTTTACTCTTTTGGCAATCTCTTTATCTTTCAAAGTAGACAACTAACTTTTATCGTAAATCGCTAATAAATATACAATATCGTCAATAATCTTAACGCAAGTTATTACTCTTGCTCCTCCACTTTTGCCTTTATTTTTTGACTCAATACTCATGCGAACTTTATAACAGTCCTTTCCCAAAGGTTCTCCTTGAGTTGGGTTATCTTGCAAGTCTAAGAGAAGCTTTACGTAATCCATTTTCATTGAAACGTACTTTTTATTCAGTCGTTTCAATTCTTTTTCAAATTCAGGTGTTGAAATTATCTCAAAGTTCATTAATTAAATCAAAAGCATTTTTAAGTTTCAACTCGCCCTTTCTATGTTTTTTAATGTCTTCAACGCTCTGCTCTAAACCATCTAAAAACATTTTCTTTGTTGGCACTTCTTGTTCTAAGAAATCAACTTTTAATCTTTTTGCCAAATCAATAAAAAGACGATAATCAGACATATTGCTTGGTTGTATGGTGAGTGTTTTCATTGCCTTATCTTGATTATTGATAAATACTCTTTGACGAAAATAGTCGGTTGAGCATATTTTATTTATTTTTACAAATTAACTAAACAAATACCGTATTTTGAAAAATATTTTAATCTACTGCGGTTCATCAGCAGGTCACAACGAAATTTATAAAAAAACAGCCACACAAGTTGGCGAAACACTTGCTAAACAAGGACTTAGCCTAATTTATGGTGGGGGTAGCGTTGGTTTAATGGGAACAGTTGCTGATGCTATTTTGGCAAATGGTGGCGAAGCTATCGGGGTAATTCCTTCTTTTATGGAGCCTTGGGAAGTGCAACACAAAGGGTTAACCGAGTGTATCGTTACAGAAACAATGCACACTCGTAAGCAAATCATGGCGGAGAAATCAGATGCCGTTATTGCTTTGCCAGGTGGTTGGGGAACATTGGACGAACTTTTTGAAATCTTGACTTGGCGACAATTAGGACTTCATAAAATGCCCATTGGCGTGTTAAATACCAACGGTTTTTACGATGATTTATTAAAAATGCTTGAAAAGATGGTTTCGGAAGGATTTTTGAAGGAAGCTAATCTACAAATGTTAATCGTTGATGATAATATTGATTCTTTATTGGAAAAACTCAAAAATGATTCTTCAGAGGGTGAATTAGTGGGTAAATGGATTGGAAGAGCTTAGTTAGAGAATAGATGATAGATATTAGAGCATAATTTTTCAACCCTGACGACGGTTAAAAACCTCGTCAGCGGTTTATTTCTAATTATTTATAGAAGTCGTTACTCGTATCTACACTAAAGATACTTGCACGCAAATCGTAATTTTTTACACCCAAATTCGTTATTCAAAAATAAGTAACACGATGATTTTCAGAACTCTGCTTCTAACAACTCACTGAAATTATATTCGTTACCAAAGCCGTCAATCAAAATTTTAACATGAAATCCACTTTTCCTTTCGTTTGCACAGCTCTTCTTTTTGCTCAAAGTACCGCACTTTTTGCTCAACACAAGCCTGAAAGTATCGGTTCTGCCGTCAATACTGAATATTCTGAATTAAATCCTGTAATGTCTCCCGATGGGAAAACATTATTCTTTGGAAGAAAAAACCATCCACAAAATAAGTTCGGCATGGCAGGAACGGAGCAAATTGCAGGCTCGCAAGATATTTGGTATTCCGAAAGCCTCATGGGTGCGTGGACAACCTCAAGACGTATGTCCGAAGCTCTAAATCGTGACCAATACAATACGATTTATAGTGTTTCGCCCGACGGACAAACGATTTTGGTAAAAGGTGCTTACGTAAACGGACAATATGAAACTCGTGGATTTTCTATTTCAAAAAAGACGGCTTCGGGTTGGGAAATTCCTAAGAAATTAGACATTCCTAAATACGAAAAATTGAGTCGTGGGAAAAACGAATATGGCTATCTTTCAAATGATGGGAAAGTGCTTTTGATGGCTTTTTCAGAAAAGAAAAATTCAGATGAAGACGATATTTATGCCTCATTTTTAGAAAAAGACGGGTCTTGGTCTGAACCCATGAATTTGGGTGACGACCTAAATACCGATTTTACCGAAACAACGCCATTCTTAGCAGCCGATGGCAAAACGCTCTACTTTTCAAGTAATCGTGAAGGCGGAAAAGGAAGCAATGACATTTGGGTTTGTAAAAGAAAAGACGAAACTTGGATTAATTGGACTGAACCTACAAACTTAGGCGAACCCATCAATACTGACCAATACGATGCCTATTACACCATTTCGGCAGCGGGCGATTATGCGTATTTCATTTCGAGTAATAATTCGCTTGGCAAAAAAGATATTTTTCGCTTGAAATTAGACCAGCCAAAAGCCGTTGAAGTTCCTGCAAGTACGACTTCACCAATGGCAGGAGGGGAGAAAAAACCAAGCGATGGCAAACCAACGAAAACTGAAACGACAAAATCTGACCCTGTGGTTTTAGTTTCTGGAAAAGTAATTGACTCAAAAACAGGTAAAGTGCCTGTCAATACCAAAATCATTTACGAAGATTTGACCAACGGAAAAGAATTAGGCATTGCCACGCCCGACCCAATTACGGGGATTTATAAAATCGTCTTGCCGTATGGTAAAAACTACGGAATTACCACCAAAATTGAAGGCTACGTTGGAACATCCCAAAATATAGATTTGACAAAACTAAATGGTAAATATCTCGAAATTGAAGGAAAAGATATGACCGTAAAACCAGTTGAAGTTGGCGTTAAAGTTGAAATGAACAATATTTTCTTTGAATTTGGTAAAGCAGCCCTCAAATCAGAATCATATCCAGAGCTAAACCGTATTGCTGAGTTTTTCAAAACCAATAAAAAAATCGTTTCAGAAATTAGTGGACACACCGATAATCTTGGAACAGATTTAGTCAATAATAAACTATCTCAAGAACGTGCCGATGTCGTGCGTAACTACTTACTCACACAGGGCGTGCCTGCTGAACGAATTTCGGCAAAAGGTTACGGTAAAACTCGTCCAAAAGTAAATAATGATACCCCTGAAAATCAAGCTATTAACCGAAGAGTTGAGTTTGAAATTTTGAAGAATTAGAATCAATATCCATGCAAAACCAATGCCCTTGCTGTTCAAACAAAGCTTTTGAAGAATGTTGCCAGCCCATTATTGAAGGCAAAACTTCTGCCCAGACAGCCCAAGCCTTGATGCGTTCACGGTATTCGGCTTATGTTACGGTTGCGTCTCAATATTTGATTGATAGCACTCATATTTCACAAAAAGCCAATTATTCTAAAACCGAAATTGAAGCGTGGGCAAAGGAAAGTTCATGGCAAAAATTAGAAGTGCTTTCTTGCAAAACAGGATTAGAAAATGACGATTTAGGCGAAGTAGAATTTAAGGCCTATTATCACGAAAAAAAGAATATTCTTCAAACTCACCATGAGCAATCGGTCTTCAAAAAAGAGGATGGAACTTGGTTTTATGTAAGTGGAAAAATCGTTCCTCCGCCCAAAAGTGAAGTAATTTCTAGCAACCGAAACGCTCCTTGTCCTTGCGGAAGTGGGAAGAAGTTTAAGAAATGTTGTGGGGGATAAAATTCTCTTAAATTCGATAAAATCAAATATTTATATCGACTATCCAAATTTCCACCTCTGTTGTATGTTTCTTACGACAATAAGCCCTTTTCAATACCTTACATAGTTTTATGGAATTAACTTTATACAGTGGTTTGCTTGAAGATATAAAAGCAAGAATTAGAAAAGCACAAATAAAAGCCACATTGGCAGCTAATGCTGAAATGATTTCGATGTATTCTGATATTGGAATGATAATTCAGCAACGCCAGCAAAAAGAGGGCTGGTCGGCAGGTGTTATTCCTAAATTAGCCCAAGACTTGAAAAATGATTTACCTGAAATAAAAGGCTTTTCGGAGAGGAATTTGGGCTATATGCTTCGTTTCTCTAAGGAGTATTCAATTTTGCAACAGGCTGTTGCAAAATTAGATTACAAAAAATTATTGCTTTCAATTCCTTGGGGGCATAACATCATTTTGATTGAAAAAGTCAAAGATTTAGACGCTCGTTTTTGGTATATGCAACAAACCATAGCAAATGACTGGGGACGTAATACTTTGGTTGCTATGATAAAATCAAAAACGTATGAAAGAAGTGGGAAATCTGCCAATAACTTTGATGTTCGTTTGCCAAATCCTCAATCAGAATTAGCCAGACAAACTCTGAAAGACCCTTACATCTTTGATTTTATGACACTTTCTGAGCCTTTTGCAGAAAGGGAATTGGAAGTTGAGTTAGTTAAACATATCGAAAAATTCTTGCTTGAATTAGGTGCTGGATTTGCTTTTGTTGGTAGACAGTATCATGTGGAGGTGGAGGAACAGGATTTTTACATTGACCTTCTTTTTTATCATATCAAAATGCGCTGTTTTGTGGTGATAGATTTAAAAAAAGGAGATTTTAAACCTGAATATGCGGGGAAGATGAATTTCTATTGTTCGGCAATTGACGATTTATTGAAACACCCTACTGACCAACCTACCATAGGATTAATATTGTGTGAAAATAAAAAGAAAATTATAGCCGAGTATGCTCTTCGAGATACAAACAAACCTATTGGCGTATCAGAATATGAACTTACCCGTGCATTACCTGAAAACCTAAAACCTTCGTTACCAAGTATAGACGAAATTGAAAATGAGTTATCGCAGGAGTAATTTTTATTTTTTTAACTATTACTTAATTATGCAACCAATATTCGTCTGAAGGCTATCGCACGAGTCGTTGGTCTGGGCGACCCCGTGAAACACCAAACGACGGCAGACGAACTTGGAACGCCAACATAAGCGACATATCTATCAACCGAAACGCTCCTTGTCCTTGCGGAAGTGGGAAGAAGTTTAAGAAATGTTGTGGGGGATAGGCTCGTCCAAATTTAAAATTTGAATATTATTTCCAAACTAAATCCACCATTTTATAGTTAATTTTACAGATATTTTTCTCGCCACGAATGGCTTTTGATTTTTAGGAATCAAGCGATTCGTGGCTATTGTTGTTTGTTAAGTTTGAGTTATCCATGAAATTTGTCCTGACTAAAACCTAACACCCAACTCCTAAAACCTTTCACAAATGCTCGTTAAAGATTTCTTGACCCTTTACCGTGAAGACGGTTTCATAAAAACGATTGCAGAACAGATAAAATCGCCGAATGAACACCCGAATGTTCAAATAAAGGGCATTGTGGGCAGTTTAGATGCTGTTATTGCTTCGGCGGTACATCTTCTCAATCCTCAACAAACACACATTTTTGTACTTTCTGACCGTGAAGAAGCGGCTTATTTCATCAATGATTTACAGAATTTGATAGGAGAGGAGTATGTTCTTTCTTTCCCAATGTCTTACAAAAGGGCGTATCAGTATGAGGAAGTTGATAATGCTAATGTACTCATGCGGGCGGAGGTTTTGAACAAACTCAACAATGCTCCTTCGGGTTTGTTATTGGTTACTTACCCCGAAGCTCTTTCTGAAAAAGTGATTAATCGTCGGTCTTTATCGAAGAATACTTTTACGATAAATGTCAACGAAAAGTTAGATACCAACTTCTTGGGGGAAGTCTTGGCAAGTTACGATTTTGAAAAAACCGACTTTGTTTACGAGGCTGGTCAGTATTCAATTCGGGGTGGAATTGTGGACGTGTTTAGTTACGCCAACGACTTGCCTTATCGTATTGATTTGTTTGGAGATGAAGTTGAAAGTATCAGAACATTTGACCCAGAATCACAACTTTCGGTAGAATCCGTTTCGAGAATTAACATTATTCCTGATGTTCAAAATCGACTGATTCAAGAAACTCGTGAGCCGTTTTTGAGCTTTCTTCCAAAAGATGCTCGACTTTGGTTTAAGGACGTTGAATTGACCTTAGAAATCATCGAAAAATGTTTTGAGAAGGTAGAGGGCAACTTCCAAGAGATAATCGCTAAAAGTGGCGGAATTCAAGTAATTTCCGAACCTACGCAATTATTCGAGACTCGCAAAGGTTTCTTGAAATTGATTAAGGAGTTTGGTATCGTAGAATTTGGCAGACGTTTTCACTTCAAAGCGGAAAAAATCCTTTTGCAAGCTAAACTTCAACCTGCTTTCAATAAGGATTTCAAACGTCTGGCGGATAATCTTCGTGAAAATCAAGGACTTCATTATACAAACGTAATCACTGCCGATTCTCCCAAACAATTGGAACGCCTTGCCACAATTTTTGACGAAATTGATAGAAATGTTCGTTTTCAACCTTTGAATATTTCTTTGCGTGAAGGTTATGTAGATGAACAAATGAAATTGGTTTGTTATACCGACCACCAGATTTTCGACCGCTTTCATCGTTTCAGAGAAAAAAGCAAATATTCAAAGTCGAAAGCTCTGACATTGAAGGAATTGAGAAGTTTGCAAATTGGCGACTTCGTTACCCACGTTGATTATGGTATTGGGCGTTTTGCGGGTCTTGACCGTGTTGCCGTTGGTGATTCTGAACAAGAAGCCATTCGTCTGATTTATAAAGACAATGACGTATTGATGGTTTCCATTCACTCCTTGCATAAAATTGCTAAATATTCGGGCAAGGAAGGAGGACCACCAACAATGTCAAAATTGGGTTCGCAGGAATGGGATAATAAGAAATCAAAAGTTAAAAAGCAGGTTAAAGACATTGCCAAAGAATTGATTTCGCTCTATGCCAAACGTAGAATGGCTCCAGGTTTTGCTTTCTCGAAAGATAGTTTCATGCAGGTAGAATTGGAATCATCTTTCTTGTACGAAGACACTCCAGACCAAGCAAAATCAACGGCAGACGTAAAAGCCGACATGGAAAAACCTCACCCAATGGACAGATTGGTTTGTGGGGATGTGGGTTTTGGAAAAACAGAAGTTGCCATCAGAGCAGCCTTCAAAGCCGTTGCTGATTCAAAACAAGTAGCTATTTTAGTTCCTACAACGGTTTTAGCGATGCAACATTACCGAACTTTCCGTGACCGTTTGGAGAATTTCCCTTGTCGGGTTGAATATATTAATCGTTTCAAATCGGACAAGCAGATTAAAGAAACGCTCAAAAGAGTTGCCGCAGGTGAAACCGATATTCTCATTGGAACGCATAGAATTGTCAATAAAGATGTTCAATTCAAAAATTTGGGATTGATGATTATTGACGAAGAGCAAAAATTTGGCGTAAAAGTAAAAGACCGTTTGAAGGAAATGCGAGTTAATATCGACGCTTTGACTTTGACCGCAACCCCAATTCCGAGAACGCTACACTTTTCGTTGATGGGTGCAAGAGATTTATCAATTATTGCCACACCACCGCCAAACCGTCAGCCAGTTACCACAGAATTACAAGTTTTTAGCGAAACGCTTATTCGTGATGCGGTGAGTTATGAACTCAAACGTGGCGGGCAGGTTTATTTTGTGCATAATCGGGTCAATGAATTAGAGTCTATTGCGAATATCATCCTCCGCATGGTTCCTGATGCTAAAGTTGGTCTTGCTCACGGACAAATGGACGGCGATAAGCTCGAAAAAGTGATGATGAATTTCATTGAAGGACATTATGACGTTTTGGTTTCCACTAATATTATCGAATCTGGACTTGATATTCCGAATGCCAATACCATTTTTATCAATCACGCCAATCATTTTGGACTTTCGGATTTACACCAAATGCGTGGTCGAGTGGGGCGTTCCAATAAAAAGGCATTCTGTTTTCTACTAACCCCAGCCCTTTCTTTGCTCACGAGTGATGCACGCAAACGTTTGAGTGCCTTAGAAGAGTTTTCAGATTTGGGTGACGGCTTTAAAGTTGCCATGCGAGATTTGGACATCAGAGGAGCAGGGAACTTGTTAGGAGCAGAGCAAAGTGGATTCATTACCGATTTAGGCTATGAACTTTATCACAAAATTTTGGATGAAGCCGTTCAGGAATTAAAAGAAAATGAATTCCGTGAACTCTTTGAAAAACAATTGTCGGAAGTGGTTGAAACCATAAAAGTAGATTGCCAAATTGAAACGGATTTGACGGTACTCATTCCAGAAAAATATGTAAGTAGTATTTCCGAAAGATTATCGCTCTACACCCAATTAGACGATATGAAAAACGAAGAAGAGCTTATCAAATTTGAAAGAATGGTCAAAGACAGATTCGGACCTTTGCCTCCAGAAATGATAGATATTATCGAAATTGTACGTGTACGATGGGTTGCAGAATTACTCGGAATGGAAAAAATATTGCTCAAAAACAATAATCTGAAATGTTACTTCGTTTCATCAGAGAACGAAAAGTATTATAAATCAGCTACTTTTGGCAAGATTCTTGATTACGTAAAGATGAATTCTCGCAAGTGTTCACTCAAGGAAGCAAAAGGAAAATTGATACTTATTTTTGAAAAAATTACGTCAATTGAAGAATTAAAAGGTATCTTGAGAGAAATTATCGGCAGAGAATCTAAGTAGAAACGGCTTTTAAGCCAAACTTCTCAGCCATTCCCGCCAGATATTACGCTGATTATCTTAACTTTGTAGTCCTTTTCACGATTTTTAAATCGTTTTGAAGTAGAATTTAAAATCATTTAGTTTATATCAGACAATCAAATTAATCAACAGATGAAGTTGTCCCTCAAATCAGTGGCTGTTATTTTAGTTGGACTCGCTTTAGTGAGTTCATGTAAATCAAAAAAGCCAAGTAGCGTAAAAATGAGCAAAAACAGTACTGCTACTGGTATTGCTTACAATAAAAAAGGAGGTTTTCAGATTGATAAATCTTTCAAGGGTCAGCCAACTGGTCCTAACTTAGTATTCGTGGAAGGCGGTCGCTTTACGATGGGTGCTTTGGAAGAAGATGTTATCAACTCAAGAGATAACTTGGAAAGAACCGTATCAGTACAGTCATTTTACATGGATGAAACTGAAATTGGTAATGTTCACTATCTTGAATATTTGAATGCAATTCAAAAAGATTCTTCTCAAGAATTCTATGAATCAGCTCTTCCTGATACTTTAGTTTGGAAAAATGAGTTAGCTTTCAACGATTCTTACGTTGAACAATATTTACGTTACCCAGGTTTCCGTATGTATCCAGTTGTGGGTGTATCTTGGACTCAGGCCTCTGACTACTGTAATTGGCGTACTGCGGCAGTTAACAATGACATCGCCTTGAAAAGCCAAAAAGGTAGCAAAAAAGGTAGCAAAACTACTAAAACTAAAGGAAAAGCAGAATCTAAAGCAGCACCTGCATTCACTTCGGGACAACGTTTACAGATTGAATCAGGTAAAGTTCTTCCTGCTTACCGTCTTCCTACTGAAGCAGAATGGGAATACGCTGCAAAGGCAATGATTGGAACTCAATATGAGGATGAAAATCAAACTAATCAAAGAATTTATCCTTGGGATGGCCCTAATATGCGTTCTTCTCGTGGAAAGAAAAAGGGAACAATGTTAGCCAACTTTAAGCGTGGTCGTGGTGATTATGCTGGTATTGCAGGTAAGTCAAATGATGGTGCAATTATCACTAATGAAATCTATTCTTACCCTGCTAATGACTTCGGTTTGTTTCAAATGGCAGGTAACGTTAATGAGTGGGTTTATGACTTATATCGCCCATTGTCTTACGAAGATTTCAATGACTTGAACCCAATCCGTAGAAGTGATTATTTGGATAACGCCAAGAACTACGATAAGAAAAATGATAACTCATTAGTAGATAATCATTCAAGAGTTTATAAAGGTGGTTCATGGGCAGACGTAGCTTATTGGTTAGCTCCAGGAACTCGTCGTTTTATTGACCAAGATTCAGCAACATCAACCATCGGTTTCCGTTGTGCAATGATTAGAGCTGGTACTAATAAATAAGAATTATGTTTTGAAAAAGAGCCGTAAGATTCATTTCTTACGGCTCTTTTTTTTTGTTTACGAAGCAGTTGCAATAGCAATAATTGAAATGTCCTTTACGCCCATATCGTTCAATGCAATCACACAAGATTCGAGTGTTGCACCTGTTGTAAGTGTATCATCCACAATCACTACTTTACGTTCCGAAAGTCCTTCGGGTTTATCCACAAAAAACACATCTTGCATATTTTGATAACGCTCAATTCTCGATTTTTTGATTTGAGTTTCTGTTTCAACGCCTCTTTTCAAAATATCATTTTTCCATTCTATACCAAGACTTTCAGCTAAACCTTTGGCAAACGAATCTGACTGATTATATCCTCGAATGAGCAATCGTTTTTTATGCAAAGGAACGGGCAGAATAAGGTCAAATTCAGCGGAAAAGCCATTTTCTCGTAAATCTGCTCCATACCACCTACCTAACATCTCTCCAACGTCCTGATTACCTTTATACTTCAATTCATGCATCATATTTTGTACTTTTCCACCTTTAATAAACTTCAAATACGAAAGTGTATGTTTGAGATTTACTCTTCCTGCAAACTTATTGACCAATTGTTGGTCGGGTAAAATGTGGGAATTAGTCTTGGGCAATTCAAACCTACAATCGGTACAAATTTGATTTTCGTTGAGTTCTAAAGGTTGTTCGCAACCAGCACAGATTCGGGGAAATATGAGGTCAAGGAAAGCGTGTAGCATCGGTTTATATCGTTTATTTTTTAGAATTTATTTCACAAAACCTTTTGAAAAGATTTGTTTCGGTGATATTGATTAACTTTGTAAAACTGGTAAATTTATTCGGAATTATCTACTATTTGTCGCAAGACAAATTAGACCACGGATAGAACAGATAAAACAGATTTACACTGATTTTTCTTTAAATTTATCCGTGTAAATCCGTTGAATCAGTACAATCTGTGGTCTAATTTTATTCTGCGACAAATTGTAGATAGTTCCGAATTTATTAAAGCGTTTATCGGTAAAAATACTAAAATTTATCAACTTGTACTCACACAAAATCAACAAATAAATCTATGAGTTTAGTTACTGAATTTAACGATTATCGTGGCAAAATGAATGAGAAAATCATGGCTTCGGATAATAAAGTTATTAAAAGAATTTTCAATCTTGACACAAATACTTACGCTGAAGGAGCCTTGTCAGAGAAGACAAAAGAGATGATGGGACTGGCGTGTTCGATGGTTTTGCGTTGCGATGATTGCGTAAAATATCACTTAGGCAAGTGCCATGAATTAGGCGTAAAGTCGGAAGAAATTCAAGAGATTTTTTCTGTGGCAACTTTAATTGGCGGAACAATTGTAATCCCACATTTACGCCGTGCTACTGAATATTGGGAAGCATTAATCAATGAGTGATTGAGCGAATGATGGATTGAGTGATTCTGAAATAAAATTCATTTTCATAATTCTTTCAATCTTTCATTTATAATTAAAACTTACATGGAAAATTTATCCCTCGAATGGGAATCATTATTAGATAAATTAGAGCTATCGTTGGGTAAACGTCCCGCCGATTTAGATTCGGTTCTTTTCCTTATGGGCGTGCAAGAATTGGGCAAAGGGCATCAATTTTTCACCAAAGAACAAAAACAAGATTTGATGCACATTGCTATTTGCAAAGCATTAAGTTTTAGCGGAATTTATGAACTCGAAGGCATCGACCAAGATGGTTGGCCTCATTGGAAATTGGTTCAACAATTACCTTTTGTCAATATTGTTGAGCAAGAAAAACTAATGAAAGCTCACGTTATTGAATATTTTGAGAAAGAAGTATTTGTTTAATTGGTAGAACAGTTTCTAAACTATCAAATAATCTAACAGGTTAACCCTGTTCTAATTCATGAAAATTTTAACTTATAATGTCAACGGTATTCGTTCGGCAATGTCTAAAGGATTTGCAGATTGGTTAAAAGCTACTGACGCTGATATGATTTGTCTTCAAGAAGTAAAAGCCGAAGAACATCAAATTGATAAAGCGATTTTTGAAGAAATGGGCTATCAGGTTTATTGGCATCATGCGGAAAAGAAAGGATATTCTGGCGTGGCTATTCTCACAAAGGTTACACCTAAAAATATAGTTCACGGTTGTGGAATAGAAATTTACGACCGAGAGGGTAGAGTGTTACGTACCGATTTCGAAGATTTTTCGTTAATGTCTGTGTATATGCCTTCGGGGTCGAGTGGAGATGAACGTCAAGGTTTCAAGATGCAATGGCTTACTGATTTTCATGATTATATTTATGAATTGAAAAAGACCGTTCCCAATTTGATTATTTCGGGAGACTATAATATTTGCCATCATCCGATTGACATTCATAATCCAAAATCAAATGCCAATAGTTCTGGATTTTTACCAGAAGAAAGAGCTTGGGTTGGCAGTTTTTTGGAGAACGGCTTTATTGATACTTTCCGTCATTTCAATCAAGAACCTCATCATTATACTTGGTGGAGTTATCGGGCAGGAGCAAGGACAAAAAATTTAGGTTGGCGGATTGACTATCATTGTGCAACAGAACCTATGCGGGAACGTTTGGTTCGTTCGGCAATACTTTCTGAAGCAAAACACTCTGACCATTGTCCAGTTTTATTGGAGATAAATTGATTGGATTGCCACGAAGGCACTAAGACACAAAGTTTTAAATATTAGTGGCTTTTCTGGCAACACAAAACGATTTTTTGATTTTGATTAATTAGCCACTAAGTCGCAAATTTTTAAATATTAGAGTCTTTGTGCCTTAGTGGCAAAATAAAATCAACTAATACCATGATAACAAATATTGACGAATTAGACTTAAATAGGAAATATTCTTACGCTGATTATCTAACGTGGAAGTTTCAAGATTTTGTGGAAATAATTAAAGGGAAAATCTATAAAATGTCTCCCGCTCCACTACGTTATCATCAGCAAATATCTGTCAGAATTACCTCAGATATTGACCATTATCTAAGAAGAAAATCATGCAAGGTTTATTCTGCTCCTTTTGATGTAAGAATACCCATGAATGGCGAAGAAGGAGAAGATGCCATTTATACGGTTGTTCAACCTGATATTTGTGTTATTTGTGACCCTAAAAAGTTGGATGATAGAGGTTGTATGGGAGCTCCAGATATGATTGTTGAAATTATATCACCTTCAACCGCTAAAAAAGACCTCAACGAAAAGTTAGATTTATACGAAAGTTCAGGAGTTCGTGAATATTGGATAGTTTTTCCGAAAGAAAGATTCATTATGGTACACCTTTTGAATGATAAAGGTATCTATGAATTGATTGGAAGTTTCGAGCCAAACGCCGAAACACCAACTATCAAGGTCAATATTTTTCCAGATTTAGAAATAATAATGGAAGACATTTTTTCAATTTAAGAACCGTCTAAATTGAAAGTTTAAATTTTAGATAACTATGACAACTTCACCCATTGCTACGCTCTTGATGCGTATTGAGGAATACAAACGAAAATATTATCTCAATAGGCTCATTAAAGGTTCTATTTTTTCAGCGGCGGTTATCCTGTCCGCTTTTTTGGTTTTTAATACCCTCGAATACTTTGGACATTTTGGCACTACTTTTAGAACGATTCTCTTCTTTTCGTTCTTGGGTGCTTTCTTGGTTTCCCTCATTTTTTGGGTTGTTAAACCTTTGATGTTCTTATATGGTGAACGAAAACCTTTATCCAACGAATTAGCTGCCGACCAAATTGGAAAGTTTTTTCCTGAAATAGGAGATAAGTTGGTGAACACTCTCCAATTAACCAAAACACTCGACCGCAATCAAAATGAATTGCTTTTGGCTTCCATCAAACAGAAGTCGGAACAATTGGGATATTTAAAATTTGCCGATGCCATCAAAATCAATGAAAACCGTAAATACCTCAAATTTGCAGCTCTTCCTGCAGGTGCAATTGCTTTGATTTTGATGTTATATCCTGCATTCTTCTCAAAAAGCACCGAACGTATCGTAAACTTCAAAAATGAGTACCAAGAAGAAGCTCCTTTTTCATTCGTTTTAGAGAATAAAAAAATGCAAGCCTTTAAGAATGAAGACTTTACCGTAAACTTATCGCTTCAAGGCAATACAATTCCAGAATCGGTTTATCTGATGCACAACGACCGTAAACTCAAAATGGAAACGGTTGATAAGCGTCATTATACTTACACTTTTTCAAAAGTTCAACAAAGTTTTGATTTCAAATTTGAGGCAGCAGGCTTTAAATCAGGCGAATATGATGTTGAAATCGTGAATCGCCCAAGTTTAGCCTTTTTTGATGTTAATCTTTCTTACCCTTCCTATCTCAACAAACCCAACGAATCCATGAAAAACGTTGGTAATTTGACCGTTCCAGAAGGTACTCACATCGAATGGGATTTTAATGTTACTGATACCGATTCGATTTTGATGGTTTTTGAAGGAGACGGAAAACGTTATTATGCAGAGAAAAAACTTTTAGGTGGTGGGTTCGATTTATCTAAACGAGTTAAAGTTTCTGGAACTTACAAAGTGTATTTGAAAAATCAGTATGCTTCTCATGCTGAGGGAATTAGCTTTTTCTTGAATGTTGTTCCTGATAAATATCCACAGTTGAGTTTGGAACAATATAAAGATTCAACACTTTATAATTTTATGGTTTTGGGCGGAAATATCGCTGACGATTATGGAATTAGTAAATTAGCTATTTTCTACAAAGTGCTTCGTGATGGAAAACCTTCTACGCAGAATTACGCCAGTCTCAATTTACCAATTAACACTAATCAAACGATTCAAAGTTTTTACAAACAATGGAATTTGGACAGTTTAAAATTAAGTCCAGCCGATAAATTGGAGTATTTCATTCAAGTTTGGGATAATGATGGCGTGAATGGAGCAAAGTCAACTCGCTCGCAGGTAATGAATTATGCCGTTCCTGATAAAAATTCAATTGATAAAGAAATTGATAATTCTATCGACAAAACAGAAGCACAATTAGAGAAAACACTCGATAAGGCACAAAAATTACGTAAAGAAATTGCGGCTTTAGAAAATCGTTTGAAAAATAAGAAAGAACTTGATTTTCAAGATAAAAAGTTAGCCGAAGAACTCATCAAGAAAAAAGAAGAGTTGATGAACGAAATCAAGAATTTGCAGGAACAAAACCAAAATCTGAATGAGAAACAACAACGCTTTAATGAGCAAAAGCCTGAAAATCAGCAGAAAATGGAAGCATTGCAGAAAATGATGAATGAATTGATGGATCCTGAAACTCAGAAAATGTACGAAGAGTTAAAGAAAATGCTCGAACAAAATCCAGAAGACAATAAAATGTTGGAGCAAATGGAGCGTCTTAAAAATAAAGAACGTAATGCAGAGAAAGAATTAGAGCGAATGAAAGACCTTTTCAAGAAACTTCAACTTGACCAGAAAATGGATAAAGCAGTGAAAGACCTTGAAAATCAGGCAGAAAAGGAAGAGAAATTAGCCGAAAAGAATGAAGAACTTGAAAAGAAAGCTGATAATTCACCAGAAAAACAAAAAGAAACCGATGCGGCTAAAAAAGAACAAGAAAAGCTAAGTAAAGAATTTGAGGACATCAAGAAGGATTTGAAGGAAGCTGAAAAAATGAATGAGGAAATGAAGAATTCGGAGAAGATGGACATGGATAAAGAACAGCAAGACGATATTTCTGACGACCAAAAGGATTCTGAAAAGCAAATGGATAAAGGCGACAATAAAAGTGCCGCTGAAAAACAAAAACGTGCCGCTCGTAAAATGCGAAACCTTGCTCAAAAGTTAGCTCAGGCTAAACAACAGCAAGAAATGAAGCAAAACGAAGAGAATATGGATGACTTAAGAGATATTCTCGACAATTTGGTAACGCTTTCATTCGACCAAGAAAAGCTAATGAAAGATTTTAGAGGTATAAATCCATCAGACCCACGATTTGTTAAATTATCGCAAGACCAAATCAAGTTGCAAGATGATGCCAAAGTAATTGAAGACAGTCTTTATACGCTCTCTAAACGTGTTTTACAGATTGAAACCTTCGTTACTCGTGAAATGAACAACATGAAAGGTTACATGGGTGATGCCGTTAAATTGATTAAAGAACGCAAATTATCAATGACAACCGCCAAGCAACAGTTTGCGATGACTTCAATGAATAATTTAGCTCTTTTATTATCCGATGTATTGAAACAAATGCAACAAAATCAGCAAATGATGATGCAAGGTTCTGGAAGTGGTAAAGGAAAAAGCAAAGGAAAACAGAAAAGCATGGGGGATACTCAAAAAGAATTGAATCAGCAAATGCAACAATCCATGCAAAAGGGTTCAAAAGGGCAGGGGGGCGTTTCTGAGCAATTGGCAAAGATGGCTCGTGAACAATCTCAACTCAGAAAAATGCTCCAACAATTTTTAGATAGTAGTAAAGGAACTGAAAAAGGAAGAAAACTTGGAGATGAAATCAAGGATATGATGAAGAAAATGGAAGAAACGGAAACGGATTTAGTGAATAAACGTCTCGACCAAAACCTCATTAAACGCCAACAGGAGCTTTTAACTCGACTTTTAGAATCTGAAAAGGCAATGAAAGAACAAGAGGAAGACCAAAAACGCAAAGCAGAAACTGCACGCCAGACTTTTGAACGTAAAGCACCACCTCAGTTTCAACAATATGTCAAGGATAAACAAAAGCAAACGGAATTACTAAGAACTGTTCCACCAAATTTAAACCCTTATTACAAGCGTCAAGTTGATAATTACTTTAAGCAGATTAATTAGTAAAGAAAAAGCCTCAGAAATAGATTCTGAGGCTTTTTCTTTACTATTATAGTTAACCAATTCCTTTAATCACTTTAAACTCAACACGGCGGTTTATTTCACGTTCTTTCTCGCTTCCTGTGCGTTTCAATGGCTTTGCACTACCTAACCCTTTCGTTTGTATTCTTCGGCTCTCTATGCCCTTATTTACAAGGTATTTCTTGCATGAATTAACTCTTTCCAATGACAGCTTTATATTCTCGACGGCATCGCCTGTTATATCCGTATGTCCTTCCAATAAAATTTCGACCTGTGGATATTTTTTAAGCTGTTTTACTAATCTATTAAGTTCAGAAAATGATTCAGGCATTAATTCCGATTCTCCTAACTGAAAAAGTATATTTTTCAATCTAATACTTTCATTCACATTTGTACTGGCAGTAATTAATTCATCCTTATCTTCTTCTACTACTTTTTCTTCTTTCTTAATAAAATTATTACACCCTGCTAAATCAGTTAATATTCCCATTTTCAACGTATCTATTTTTATTAAGCTAAAGGTATCCGCTTTTTTATTTGAGTAATATGATATTCCATCCCTTCGTAATAATAAAGTCATTAAGTTTCCATTTGTATTATAATATTCTAAAATATCATTAGATGGGTTAATCTCAGTTGCAGAATTAATAATTTCACTTTTAGAAACCGTAAATCGCTCATTCAAAGGGATATACCACAAATTATTGCCTTTATTTTCTTTCACAACCAATTCATCTTTTTGATTGATAAAGAAATTACAACCTGCTGAGCAATTATCTTTTTTCCACCCACTTACACTCATATTATCCGACCACATTACATCAGGTTCTCCTTTTCTAATATCAACTCTCACTAAGTTTTCCATCGTAGTCGTAATAAAATACAACTTTCCTTTCGAATCAACTGCTCCAGAAATCCATCCACCATCATTATGCGATGGTAAAACCCATTTTGATACATTCCCTTGAGCAGCCTTTGGATTATACTCATAAATAGGTGTTTTTGATTGTTCATCGGCTTTTACTCCATAAATTTTATTATTCACACCTTTCGCCAAAGCATTACATTTAAAAGGAAAAACAATCCCTAATTGCTTCATTACCTTGCTATTACCTTCTATATTTTCTATTTCTATGACATTTCCATTTAGGGTTACCCCATAAATTTTATCATCACAATTATTTGGAATACCCGTATTTTCATATCTATCGCCCTTTTGTCTCAATCCATCTCTTTGTTGACTTAATGTAGCGAAGTTCCCCAATAACATAATTCCTATAAATAAACCTATTACATATTTGAGTGGTCTTTTTACTTTCATTTCTTATTTAGTTAATTTTAATCTACTAAACTCTTGATTTTCACTTACTAATCTTTTGTGTTGTATCTTTGTATTGTTTTAATTTATTCACCAATAACGATACCAAATGATTATTTTTTTCAACGAAGATATTAATTTTAAATTTCAAGGCAAGAATCTTTTTAAGGCGTGGTTAAAAAAAATAGCTGATAAAGAGGGCTTTAAGGTCAAAAACCTAAACTATATATTCTGCTCTGATGAGTATCTCCACAAAATTAATGTTGAATATCTTGAACATGATACTTACACTGATATTATTACTTTCGACAATTCAGAAGATGATGATGTTATTGAAGGAGACATATTTGTTAGTATTGAAAGAGTAAAAGAGAACTCACAGACTTTAAATACTGTTTTTGAAGATGAGTTAAAGCGTGTTATTGTTCATGGATTATTACATTTATGCGGTTATGATGACCACACTCCAGAAGACAAAGCAGAAATGAGACGTTTAGAGAGTGAGTATATTTCAATTTTCTAATTCGACCGTTTCATTTTCAATAAACGTTCCACGTGGAGTCTTTCAGTAATTACCTATTCGTTCGTAATGTTTTTTTATATTTAAATCAACAAACAAGTAAAAAAACTCCACGTGGAACATTTACTAAAAATAATCACTAATGAGATTTAGAACGGATAACCAAGGTATAAAAAAACGGTACTCAATTAGCCTGAGAAGGTTTGTTAAGGGAGAAATGAGGTTAGATAACTATGCAAACAATGAAATATTAAGATACATTATTCTAAGCAGAACAGATTTCAGAGAATATCTTGAACACCAGTTTTTAGAAGGAATGACATGGGATAATTATTGTTCAGCTTGGGAAATAGACCATATTATACCTGTTGGAGAATTTGATATGACAAATGAAGACGACTTAAAACTTTGTTGGCACTACTTAAATTTAATGCCATTGATTAGAAAAGATAATGAAATAAAAGCTCACTCATTATACTTTGCAAAAATTGAACTTGAAAAAAGATTAAAGGTATTACCAAGCAATCCAATATTAAAAGCACTAAAAGAAAAAACAAACAATGATGAAATTCATACAAAATACAATTATGATTTAGAATTTCTAAAATTTTACAATAGCATAAATTATCATTAAATATATGTACAAAGAATATGATGTAATAGTAGTAGGAGCAGGACACGCTGGTTGTGAAGCAGCACATTCTGCAGCTCAAATGGGTTCGAAAGTTTTATTGGTGACAATGAATATGAATACCATCGCACAGATGTCTTGTAATCCTGCAATGGGTGGAGTTGCAAAAGGACAAATTGTGAGAGAGGTTGATGCTCTCGGTGGAATGTCTGGAATAATATCGGATAAAACAATGATTCAATTTAGAATGTTGAATCGCTCGAAAGGTCCAGCCATGTGGTCGCCGAGATGTCAATCAGATAGAATGAGATTTGCAGAAGAATGGAGGATGGCATTGGAACAAAATCAAAATGTGGATTTTTGGCAAGAAATGGTGTCTGGACTACTCATTGAAGACAATAAAGTAGTAGGGGTGAGGACTCAGATGAATATTGAGTTTAAAGCGAAATCTGTTGTATTGACAAATGGAACATTTTTGAATGGCTTAATTCATATTGGTGAAAAAAACTTCGGGGGAGGTAGAACTTCAGAAGCTCGTTCAACTGGCATAACTGAACAATTAGTAAGCATCGGTTTTGAAGCGGGGAGAATGAAAACAGGAACTCCACCAAGAGTAGATGGAAGAAGTTTAGATTATTCAAAAATGGAAGAACAAAAAGGGGATGAGAATCCAAGTAAGTTTTCTTATTTGAATACTGAGAATTTGACAAAGCAAAGAAGTTGTTGGATAACTTATACAAATCAGGAGGTACATGATGTATTAAAAACAGGATTTGATAAATCACCGATGTTTGCGGGTAGAATAAAAGGACTTGGCCCGAGATACTGCCCTTCGGTTGAAGATAAGATAAACCGTTTTGCTGATAAAGACCGTCATCAAATATTCGTTGAACCAGAAGGATGGAATACTGTTGAAATGTATATTAATGGTTTCTCGACCTCATTGCCAGAAGATGTACAATATGAAGCCTTGAAAAAAATTCCAGGTTTTGAAAATGTAAGAATGTTTAGACCAGGTTATGCAATCGAATATGATTTCTTTCCGCCTACGCAATTGAAATCTACATTAGAAACTAAGTTGATAGAAAACTTATTTTTCGCAGGTCAAATCAATGGAACGACTGGATATGAAGAAGCGGCGTGTCAAGGATTGATGGCAGGGATTAATGCACATCAAAAAGCTCAAGGCTTAGAAGAATTTGTGTTAAATCGTTCAGAAGCTTATATAGGAGTATTAATAGATGATTTAATAAACAAAGGTACAGATGAACCGTACCGTATGTTTACCTCAAGAGCAGAGTATAGAACATTATTGAGACAAGATAACGCAGATATTAGATTAACCGAAAAGGGTTATAAAATAGGATTGGCTTCGGAAGAAAGATTAATTAATGTAAAAATCAAAATTGAAAAATCGGCTGAGTTAATTGAAAAATTAAAAGTTGTTAAAGTTTCACCAAAAGAAGTAAATGAAAAACTTCAAGCATTTGGTACGGCAGAGTTAAGAGAAAAGGTTTCTTTATGGAGTTTATTGAGAAGACCCAATATCGAGATAAAAGATTTACGAACATTGACGGAAGATGTAGAAAAACTTTTTGCAGCATATAAAGAAGACGTATTGGAGCAAGCAGAAATTAATGTGAAATACGAAAGCTATATTGAAAAGGAACAATTGATGGTAAATAAACTTCAACGATTAGAAAACCTTAATATTCCAACCGATTTTGACTATATGCAATTGAAAACAATTTCGATTGAAGGTCGTCAAAAATTAACGAAGATAAGACCACAAACGATAGGGCAGGCTTCAAGAATTAGTGGAGTGTCGGTATCAGATGTTTCAGTTTTGATGCTTTACATGGGAAGATAATAAAATCGAAAAAGTAAAATTGAAGACCTGTAAGGAAATAAAACCTTGCAGGTCTTTTTTTGTATCTTTGTCAAAAATTAAAAGAAGCTTATAATTTACAAAAATGGAAGAATTAAAGAATTGCCCTGTTTGTCAAAATAACACGTTTGTAGAATTTTTAAAAGTTCAAGACTTTACGGTAAGTCAAGAAAAGTTTTCGATACAAGAATGTAAAAATTGTGGCTTCAAGTTTACAAATCCAAGACCCGATTTAACACAAATTGGAGATTACTATAAAGCAGAATCTTATATTTCTCATACAAATACTTCGAAAGGGTTGATTGCTAAATTGTACCACTCTGTAAGAAAATATACACTAAAGGGTAAATTAAGTTTAATTAATTCACTCATTCCCAAAAAAGGAAAACTATTAGATGTAGGCTGCGGAACTGGAATGTTCCTGAATGTATGCCAAGAAGATGGTTGGAAAGTAAATGGCATTGAACCTGATAATGGAGCAAGGCAAATTGCAGAAGAAATAAATAAAGCTACCATAAAAACTGAAATATTAAGTTCATTCAAAGATGAAACTTTTGATATAATAACCATGTGGCACGTACTCGAACACATACACTTATTAAACGAAACAATTGATTGGTTAAAAGAAAGATTAAGTGAGAATGGATATTTAATCATTGCCGTTCCAAATCACGAATCCAAAGATGCGGAAATTTATCGAGAGCATTGGGCGGCTTATGATGTACCAAGACACTTATACCATTTCTCACAAAAAAGTATAAAACAATTATTTGAACAAAAGGGATTTTCATTGAAAGAAATCTTACCAATGAAATTTGATTCGTTTTATGTTTCGATGTTGAGTACAAAATATCAATCGGGTAAAATCAATTATATCAAAGCATTTTTAGATGGATTAAAGTCAAACATCAATGCAAAAAGTGACAACAGAAACTATTCAAGTCTAATCTATATTTTTAAGAAAGATTAACGTTAATAACACACTTTTCCACAACCCTCAATGGTTATTAACTATTGAGGGTTTATTTTTGTACATACCTAAGGATTTCTATAAACCGATAATTTTTATCAAATTTGGGTTAGATAGTAAATCAAAATTTGTTTCACGGAAAGCACCGATGATTTTCCACAAAGTTTTCAACATATCAACATGAGATTAAAACACATAGTATTAATAAGTTTTTTGGGATTAGTTATAACAGAAATGCTTTTGAGTTGTGCCCAAATTGTAGCACCAACTGGAGGAAAAAAAGATACACTTGCACCAGTGTTAGTAAAAGTATTTCCACTCAATCAATCGAAGAATTTTAATGGAAAACAAATTGAATTACAATTTGATGAATATGTAAGTGTTGATAATATTTTACAGCAATTATCCATCACACCAAATTTGGAAGGAACGTATGAAACCAAAGTTTTACCAAAAGGAGCAAAACTAACTTTCGATAAACCATTTAAAACAAATACCACTTACAGTTTTAATTTCAGAAATACTTTTAAAGATATGAATGAAAGAAATCCTGCAAAAAATATCAGATTAGTTTTCAGTACAGGAAATATTATTGACTCCCTAAAAGTAAGTGGAAAAGTAATTAACCCACTTGATAAAAAACCAATGATGGATATAAGTGTGGGTCTATATGTGTTTTCGGATACTTTAAATCCTAAAAAGATTAAACCATACTATTTTATGAAAACAGATAGTTCTGGAAAATTCGAAATTGAAAATATCGCCGCAGGAAAATATAGAATTTTTGCCATAACAGATAACAATAGTAATCTACTTTATGATGAAGCGAAAGAAATTATAGGATTTGTAAAAGATACAATCGACTTGAAAAACAATGTGGATAACTTGGAAATCAAAATGGCAAAAATGGATAGAATACCAACAAAAGTTCTCAAAACCAGAAACACGGCTAATTATTACCTAATTGAATATAATAGAGGCATAAAAAATCTCAAAATTAATTTCGCTGATAAAAAAGATAGCATGGTTTATCAACAAATTGATCATAGAAATATCAGAATTTTCAATTCAATTAATAACTCCATCGATACAATTAGAGTAAAAATTTCAGTAACTGATTCATTAGATAGAGTTTTCACGCATGACCAAAAAGTAAAATTTAAAGTAAAAAGTAAAAAAGATGAGGGTATAAAAGAAGAATTCTCTATGAAGATAAAACCTGCTAATAATGAAGATATAGACTTAAAAGAAGTAGGCTACACTTTCACCTTTACAAAACCAATCAAAAGTTTTGATTTGAATAAATTGGAATTTGAAAATGATACCATTGTAAAAGTCCCCATTTCCGAAAAAAATCTCCTCTGGAATAAGGAGAAAACTGAAATGAAAATTTTGGTGGATGCCAAAAAACCAAAAGAATTTGTGCGAATGAGAATGCAAAAAGGAGCGTTTATTTCAGTAGAAAATGATTCGACAAATAATGCACTTTTAAATCACCCAATAAGAGATGTGGAAAATTATGGGACAATTGCGGGCGAAATTAAAAATCCTCAAAAGAAAGGTTTCATCATTCAATTGCTTGACGAAAAATATGAAGTGATTCAAAAATTGGACAACATCGCAAAGTACGAATTTAGCTTTGTAAAAGCGGGTATATATTATGTAAGATTGATTGTGGACGAAAATCGAAATGCTCGATGGGATAGCGGAGACTTGGAAAAAAATATTCTTCCAGAAGAAACCCAAATTACAAAGGATAAAATAAAGCTTAAGCAAAATTTTGAACTAACGGGTTATGATTTTACGATAGACTAATATAAAAGGTATTTTATTCAGATAAAAAATAGAATGCTGATATTTCTTTTGTGGATAAGCATAGAAATATGGTCGAAACGATGGATTCAATAAGTGGATAAGGTATGGTTTTTGAACAAAATAATTGTGGATATTTTTGATGTCATTGTGGATTCAGAAAATGCCTAAAATTAAACGTGGAAAAGTATTCGATTTATCAGGACTCTAAATACAATTTTACCACACAATTATGTAAGTGTGGACAACGTTGATAAATACAGAATACTTATACACATATCAGTGGTTAATAATTAAACGTATTGTTATTCAATTAGTTATGTGTTGATAACTCAATTTTAACTGTGGATAAAAAATAAGTTTTAGTAAATAAATCGTGAAAAATAAGTTTCACAAACTTAATCCACATATACACAGTATAATAGATATAGTAGTTTTCTTCTTTTTAAATTTTAAATAAAAAAAAATGATTTATTATAATATAATGTTGTTGAAAACTTTTTTGAAAAATTTCGGATTCATGCTTTTCCTAATTCTGTCATTTGGTGCTTTTTCGCAGGATGCCGAATTGGGTATGGAATATATGAAGGCGGGAGAGTATGAAAAGGCGAAAACCATTTTTCAGAAATTGGCAAAGAATAAAGAAACTGCCAAAGTGATTCATAAGCCATATTTGCAAACTTTGATAAAATTGAAAGAATGGGAAGATGCTGAAAAATTTGCAAAGAAGGAAATCAAATCTTCGGATGGAAATGCAAAGTATATAACTGACTATGCCCGACTACTGGAATTGAATGAAAAAAAAGAAGAAGCTCTAAAACAGTATAATTTAGCAATTGAAAAAGTGAAATCAGATGAAAATGCGTTGATGGAATTGGTTACAGAATTTTCACAAAATCAACAATTCGATTTGGCAATTCAAACCATAGAAAAATCGAGAGAACATTTCAAATCAGAAGATAAATATGCGGTTCAATTAGCAAAGTTGTATCGTATGGAGGGTAAAATTCCGCAAATGATAGATGAGTATCTCAAGTTTGGCTTCGTATCGGAAAATCGAGAAATGGTACAGTCAATACTTCAAGATGAGCTTAAAGATGAGAAGGAAATTGAACAATTAGAAAAAGTGCTTTATACTAAAGTTCAAAAGTACCCCGACGAAGCCTATTATAGTGAGGTATTGATTTGGCACTTAATACAAAAGAAAGAATTTTATAAAGCATTTGTTCAAGCAAGAGCCTTAGATAGAAGATACCGAAAAGAAGGAATTCAAGTAACTGATTTAGGCTTTTTAGCTCATCAAAATAAAGACTATGTTAACTCAGGAAAGATTTTTGAATATTTGATAAAAGAGTATCCACGTCATCAAAATTATTCACTTTGGCGACGAATGTTGATAAATGCAAAAGAAGAAGTTATCAAAAGTGTATATCCCATCAATTTGGACGACATTCGGCTTTTAATTTCTGAATATTCTAAAATGTTGCAGG
Organism: Arcicella sp. LKC2W; assembly: GCF_034931005.1. Lineage (NCBI taxonomy): Bacteria > Pseudomonadati > Bacteroidota > Cytophagia > Cytophagales > Flectobacillaceae > Arcicella > Arcicella sp. LKC2W. Next base: position 10,280 of record NZ_JAYGIN010000002.1, on the reverse strand, counting down.
AGTTAGGCACAAACCAAAAAACACTCGAAGCCGTCAGAAGTAAAGGTTTACTTTATGCATTCTACCTAAACGAAAAAGATACGGCAATTACAGTTTTGGAGACGGCGATAAAAATGGCAAATGGCGACCAACAGTTTATCGACCGCTGTAAATTAGATTTGGGAGATATTTACTTACTAAAATCTGAACCTTGGGAAGCAACACTAATTTATTCACAAGTTGAAAAATCAGAAAAAGATAGTCCACTTGGTTATGATGCCAAATTAAGAAATGCAAAATTGGCTTACTTTCGAGGTGACTTTGAATTGTCGAAAGAGGTGTTAGATATTCTGAAACAGGCCACAACCAGAGAAATTGCCAATGATGCAATGGAATTAAGTTTGTTGATTCAAGAAAATACAGGAACTGACAGTACCGAAAAAGCCATGAAGGCATATTCAAATGCTGAACTACTATTATTTCAACATCGAAATGAAGAAGCTATCTCAAATTTGAACGCAATGGAAAAAACTTTTAAAGGCGACCCACTCGAAGATGAAATTATTTATTTAAGAGCCATGACGTACTTAAAACAAGGTGATGTGGATAAAGGAGTGAAGGATTTGGAAACAATTATCCAAAAATTCCCGATTGAGTTGAAAGGCGATGACGCAACTTACCATTTGGCAAAGACTTATCAAGAAAAACTCAATCAGCCAGCCAAAGCGATGAAATTGTATCAAGAATTATTAACAAAGTATCCAGGAAGCATTTATGGAGCTGATGCAAGAAAAAGATTTAGAAATTTAAGAGGTGACACAATAAACTAATTAATGTTTTCGTAATAAAATTAAACCGCAGGTTTTCAAACTTGCGGTTTTTTGTTGATAACCCAATCCAAAAACTGCATGATAAAAATTTACTTGTAAAACATTGATTGAATTTTAGGAATTATCCACATTCAAGTAAATTTATCCACATGAAAAGCCCATTATTATCACTACTGTTTATTTTTTCGTTGATAGACCAATCATTTTGTCAACAAAAAAACACTAAAAAGATTTTTGCCTGTAATTATTTTGGAAGAAATATCTCTCCACAAGAAATTTGTCCACAAATGCAAGGATTTGTGTCTGATAGTCATGCTGAACAAGTGATTGGACAGTTTGCCAGAAAGATGGGACAAGTTCAAAGTAAGTTTAGAGTAATGCAATGTTCAAACACAGATAATTGCTTTGCAACGGTAATTGAAGGACAGCCTTATATTATTTATGACAATGCTTTTTTGAACAGAGTTGAAGAAACCACTCGCACCGACTGGGCAGCAGTATCAATTTTAGCACATGAAATTGGACATCACGCCAATTTTCATACCATTGATGGAACAGGAAGCCGTCCAGATAAAGAATTGGAAGCAGATTATTTCTCAGGTTTTTGGTTACACGAAATGGGAGCGAACCTTGCACAGTCGCAGGAAGCCATGAAACATTTTCAAGGAGAGTACGTAACATCTACGCATCCGCCACGCTCGCAAAGATTGGATGCCATTGAAAAAGGATGGAAAGAAGCAGAAAATCTTCATCCAAGGTTATCCACAATTCCACAAAAATTACCAACAAATACACCTCCACGTACAGAAAGCCAAGTAATCATACAACCTGAAGCAAAAGTTTATCAACGCAAACCAGAAATTGTTGAAAAGGATTTCGAAATTGAAAATATATCCACCATAAATAAAACAGGTTGTATTTCGGGAGATTGTGCCAATGGAGATGGGTATTACATTCACCCAACGCAAGGAAGTTATAAAGGTGCTTGGAGAAATGGTAAACGTGATGGCTTTGGGACACATTATTATGCGAACGGACAAAAAATGTATGTCGGAGAATATGTTCTCGGAAAACGGCAAGGAAGCGGAATATATTATTTTCCAGACGGCGAAAGGTATGAAGGGCAATTTGTAAATGATAGAACATCTAAAAATGGAGAGTATATTTTAAATGATGATGATGATAGAGCAGAAATTAAACTATCCTACATTTTTTCAGATGGGAAAAAGGAAATAATAAAAATTATTAGTGAGGAAGAGGAGGAGGAATAGTTGAAAGCTCAGTCGAAAGGCTGAGCTTTTTATTTATTTCTGAAAAGAATTATTCTTATTGTTTAAATCTCAAATTTAGTTAACAGATTGATTATTAGGATACAAAGATATTAGAATGATTTAATAACATAAAAAAAGTGATAAATAATTATGCTTGCATACTATTTCATTTCAAGTAAAAGTATATATTTGCCAAATATATTTTAGAACTAAAAAAACTAAAATTTGTATTTAAAGAAGAAGTTATCAACATTGTATAAATCATTTTATGAAAAGTAACCCAAACATCACAAGAGTTTTTGATTTGCTGACACATTGTGTATTGCCAGTAAATAAAAATGACGCATTTGCCAACAAAGTGAATGGCGAATGGAGAAAGTATAGTGCTACGGAAGTAATTGATATTGTTGATAAAGTAAGTATTGGACTATTGAAATTAGGGGTAAAGAAGGACGATAAAATTGCTATTATTTCTCCAAATAGACCAGAGTGGAATTTCATTGAATTAGGCGTACAGCAATTGGGAGCAGTGTCTGTTCCAATGTACCCAACCATCACCATTGAAGATTATCGGTATATTTTTAGTGATGCAGAGGTTAAATTTATCTTTGTGGCTGATACAGTATTATTACAAAAAGTACAAAAAGCCACTGAGTCATTGGATGGAATTCAAGGGATTTATACGTTTGATAAAATTAAAGGAGCAAATAATTGGTCAGAAGTAGTGGATTTAGCTATTGGAGAAGATAAAGCTCAATTAGATTTATACAAAGCTGCTGTTAGTCCAGATGACTTATTAACATTAATCTATACATCTGGAACAACAGGACAACCGAAAGGCGTAATGTTGACTCATGAAAATATTGTATCAAATATAGATGGATTGGTGGAAGCAAGAGCATTAGATTTACTTTCTGATGATAAAGCATTGAGTTTTCTGCCGTTATGTCATATCTATGAGCGTACAGATGTGTATGTATATATGTATAATGGTGTTTCCATTTACTACGCTGAAAGTATGGAAACAATTGGGGATAACTTAAAAGAAGTTAAACCGCACGTTTTTGCAACCGTTCCAAGACTTTTGGAAAAGGTTTACGATAAAATTGTTGCCAAAGGATATGAATTATCAGGAATTAAAAAGCAATTATTCTTTTGGGCTTTAAATTTAGGTTTGAAATATGACCCAATGAAACCGATGGGTTGGTGGTATGACACACAATTGAAAATTGCCCGAAAGCTCATTTTCAGTAAATGGAAAGAGGCTTTAGGAGGAAATATTAAATTGATTGCATCAGGCTCAGCGGCTCTTCAACCACGACTTGCTCGTATTTTTTGGGCTGCGGGCATTCCAGTTGCTGAAGGTTATGGACTTACAGAAACATCGCCAGTTATTTCAGCCAGTATTTTAACAGACTTTAGAATTGGTTGCGTCGGAACAATTCTCCCAAATATCGAATTGAAAATCGCTGAAGATGGTGAAATTTGTGTAAAAGGACCTTCAATTATGAAAGGTTACTACAATAAACCACAAGCCACTGCGGAGGCAATTGATGCAGATGGTTGGTTTCATACAGGAGATATTGGCGAATTGTCGGAAGGGAAGTATCTAAAAATCACCGACCGTAAAAAAGAAATCTTCAAAACGTCGGGAGGAAAATATGTTGCACCTCAATTAGTAGAGAATAAATTGAAAGAATCAATTTTGATTGAACAAGCAATTGTAGTAGGAGAAGGGCAGAAATTCCCATCAGCGTTATTAATTCCAGAATTTAATGCCTTGAAAGATTGGTGTTCAAGAAGTGGAATCGAGTATTCAGATGACGCTCAAATGATTAAAAATCCGAAAGTAAAAGAGAAGTTTGACGAAGAAGTAAAAGCATTGATGAAAAACATCGCTCAATATGAACAAGTGAAAAAAGTTGAATTACTCCCATGTCTATTCACAATTGATAGCGGAGAATTAACACCAACTCTAAAATTGAAGCGAAAAGTAATTCACAACAAGTATAAAGATTTAATTGAAGGAATGTATGAATAAATCTCAATAAAAAACGCCAATGGATTCAATCCGTTGGCGTTTTTTATTGCAGTCAAATTTTTAAATCATATTACTTTAACAAATAAGCTTTAAAATCCACAAAGTCTTTCGTCATCGGAATAGAAACCTTTTCTTTCGACAATAATGCCGACAAACGCTCAGGCACTTCAACCGTCGTTCCCAGAGTCTCTTCAACGACATCTAAGAATTTAGCATAGTGAGCAGTTGATAATAAAACGCCTGCTACTTCTTCATTTAAACTATCAGTATAAGATTTCAAACCTAAATAAGCAACCGCAGTATGCGGACACATGACATATCCTGTACGGTCGAAAACGTCTTTCATAGCCTTACGAGTATCTGTATCATCACTAAAATCTCCTGTAATGTGTGTAACTACTTCTTCGTGTGCATCACCTGCCAACAAACGCATACGGATAAAGTTAGAAGGATTGCCCACATCCATTGCATTTGAAATAGTTTCCTGCGATGGTTTTGGCTGATATGTACCCGTTTTTAAATATTCTGGAACAACGTTATTTACGTTTGTTGCTGCTACAAACATTTTTACGGGTAATCCCATGCGTTGAGCAATTAATCCTGCCGAAAGGTTTCCAAAATTTCCACTTGGTACACAAAAAACAACAGGTTTTGTATTTCCAGCTCTTTTCAATTCTGCAAAAGCATTGAAATAATAGAAAGATTGAGGAATCAAACGACTAATGTTGATTGAATTGGCAGAGGCTAAATTGAATTTTAAAGATAATTCTGAATCTAAAAACGCTGCTTTTACCAAAGCCTGACAATCATCGAATGTTCCATCAACTTCCAAAGCAGTTACATTTTCTCCCAAAGTGGTTAATTGCTTCTCTTGAATGTCCGAAACTTTACCCGTTGGATATAGAATGGTAACCTTAATGCCTGAAGTTTTATAAAATCCTTGAGCAACTGCACCGCCAGTATCTCCAGAAGTAGCCACTAAAATATGAATATCTTTTTGAGATTTCTGTAAAAAATAAGACATTAACGAAGCCATGAATCTCGCTCCGAAATCTTTAAATGCCATTGAAGGCCCATGAAATAACTCTAAAACGTAAGTGTCTTTTTCAATTTCTACAACAGGAGCGTCAAAGTCAATCGCACGGTTTACAATCATTTTCAAATCCTCTTCCGAAATTTCATCTCCTAATAATGCTTTTGACACTTCAAAAGCAATTTCCGAAATAGACATTTTTTCAATATTCTCAAAAAATGAAGCGGGCAACATCGGAATAACATGAGGCATATATAAACCATTATCGGGTGGTAATCCTCTGAAAACTGCCTCTTCCAAATGTACATCGGGGCTTTGATGATTGGTGCTGTAAAGTATCATGTTGTAATTTTTTGGTTCAAAACGAGATTTTAGTCAATAAAATCACTCAGATTTTATTATTGGGGAATAAAAAATACTAATTTAATGCCACAAAATTAATTTAAAACTGTTCGACAACCATCAAAAAAACGAAAAATCACCATGTTCAAAAAATTACGCTACTATCTACGGGACTATTTTGCCTTTAATAAGACTGAAATCAAAGGTTTTATGTTCCTTATTTTCCTAATTATCGCTTTCATTTTCTCCATTTTTGTTTTCGATTTTCTTCCCGATAATCCTAAAACTTCAAAAACCATCGACCCTAAGCGAGTGGAGGAAATGATGGCGAAGATTGAAGTAAAAGAATCTGCTAAGAAAGAAGCTTATCAAGACCGATTTAATAATCAATATGAAAAGTCAGACAAAGAATATACTGAAAATCGTAATGTTAAGTTAGCTCCATTCGACCCAAATGTAGCTTCTCAACAAGAATTGGAACAATTAGGTATTGCTTCATGGATGGCAAAAAGAATTATCAATTATCGTTCTAAAGGCGGAGAGTTCCGTAAAAAAGAAGACCTCCAAAGAATTTATGATTTCCCCGCCGACCTTTATTCAAAATTAGAGCCATACATTACTTTGCCAGATAAAGCGGGGAAATCTTTTCCTGTAAACACTAAACCTGATTTTTCAGTAGAAACAAAATCCGTTTCAAATTTGCCGAATAAGGAATCATTCAAACCCACAACCTTCGATTTGAACCGTGCGGATACCAATGATTTGAAAAAAATGAAAGGAATTGGTTCAAAACTTTCCGCCCGAATTATTAAATATCGGGATATGCTTGGCGGATTTTATTCAGAGAATCAAGTACGAGAAGTTTACGGATTAGATTCAACCGTTGTGGACGAGGTTTTAAAATATGGAATAATAAAAAATCCACCGCTTCGCAAAATCAAAATTAATGAAGTCACAGTCGAGGAGTTTAAACATTATTACATTCGTCCTTATATTGCGAAGTCAGTTATTGCGTATCGACAACAACACGGTAATTTTTCGAGTCGCAAAGATTTTGAAAATATCAAATTATTAGATGCCAAAACTTTGGACAAGATATTCCCATATTTTGAATTTTGAAGTTCATTCTGTGGTTGATCGTAGGTTTAGCGAAGCGTTCCTACGACCAACCACAGGTGATTTTGGTTTTTTGACTCATTTTATGGAAAGATTTTAAATATTAATTATATGATAATCAATATGTTCGGGTTTTTGCTTTCGCCAGTTGGCTGGTCGGGAGACACATCCACGAGACGACGATGGCTTACCAACCACGGAAGGAAATAGTGACAACCAAACCAAAACAATGGTATGTTTAAAGATTTAAAAAAGTTTTTAGAAAAGTATATATCTGAAAATGAAAATATTTCTATTGAAGAAATTGACATTGTGGATCAGTATAAAATGTCTGTTTCAATTAACTATGCAGACATTAAAATAATATCAATTGAACTATTACCTAATGGGATTTGTGACTTAATGACTATAAATATAGAAACAGAAGATATTTTAAAATCAAAAACTATTAAATTTGAAAACTCTATAATTATGGAAGAAGAATTAATAAATTACTTCACTAATATTTAATATTTGTGCAATTTTTCTGCTCCAATCTGGTCTTAGGTTCTCCTAAGACCTAAAATTGAGGAGCGTCTCACTCGTAGGCTGTTGGAGAGAAAGCACCACTTTTGCAGTCCTTGTGCTGTTCTAACACCTAATCTTCATAATAGTGTTTTACTCATGACTCAAACGTGGCAAGATTTTAGCAACCAAATAAATAGTGTCAACCAAATAAATTATCTATGAAAAAGCATTTTATTATTCTTTTTTTTCTTTCAGTTTTTTTACATTTTCAAAGTCAAGCACAGTTAAAGTGGGGGTATAAGGTGGGGCTTGGGTTGTCTTACATCAACAGTGCCAATGTGGGTTATGCGGGTGGTTCAACTACAAGTGCATTTAGCTATCAAGGCGGAATCGTAGCAGAAACCCCTTTAAAAGGAGAGAATCTTGTTTTTCAACCTGCCTTGTTGTACTGCAAAAAGGGAGATGCTGTTTACACAAAAACGTACTTAGATATACCTTTAAATGTAATTTTCAAAACTACCAGTAATTTTCAATTCGGGGCAGGTCCAGTAATTAGTTTTTTGCTTGCTGATAAAGTAGGTACCAATAAATCTATTGATTTAGGAGGAAATCTACTTTTGGGATATAATCTAACTGAAAACTCTTCCTTGAATTTCAATTATACTTTCAGTTTAGCAAATGCTGTTAAAAGCGATTTTTATACCAATAAAAATGCTGTTTTTAGCGTGTCCTTAGTTCAATTCTTGGAAAAATAGAGAATTTCATTCAAATGATTCCAACACAAAAAAATATTCATTCCACTCAAAAAGCCATATCCTCAAAAATATGGCTTTTTGTTTGTGTACTCCTGTGTATGGATATGCAAACCTACGCAGACCATTTCTTCTTCTTTGATTGGTAGAACCAACTCCGTCCCGTGGATGCGTGTCCCACCATCCATCGTGCGTCAGGTACTCGCCAAGTTATTTTGCTCAGTATTCCATTGACTGGTTCAAGTTTGTAACTTGGATAGATAAGTAATAATTTCACACAATTTGATTAATTTTACACCAAACTAAAAACTTCATCAAATGTCAACAGGATTCTTTAATGTCCCGAAACCTCAAAACGAGTCAATCAATTCCTACGCTCCCAATACGCCACAGCGTGAAGCCCTCAAAGCAAAATTGGCTGAAATGCGTAATTCCGTAGCAGATGTACCCATGTATATCGGTTCAGAGGAGGTTAGAACTAATAAAAAACAACCTTTAACTTGCCCTCACGACCATCAGCATATTTTGGGTTATTATCACGAAGGTGATGAGTCTCATGTTCATCAAGCGATTGCAACTTCATTAGCTGCTCGTGAACAATGGGCAAATTTACCTTGGGAAAATCGTGTAGCTATTTTCTTAAAAGCCGCCGACCTTTCTGCCACAAAATACCGAATGGAGCTAAATGCTTCAACCATGTTAGGGCAGTCAAAAAATGCTTATCAAGCCGAAATAGATTCTGCTTGCGAGTGGATTGACTTTCTTCGTTTCAATGCCCATTTTGCATCACAGATATACGCACAACAACCAGAATCTTCCGATGGCGTTTGGAATCGCCTCGAACATCGTCCTTTGGAAGGCTTCGTTTTTGCTGTTACACCATTCAATTTCACAGCCATTGCAGGAAATTTACCTGCATCAGCTGCTTTAATGGGTAATGTTGTCGTTTGGAAACCATCTCCGCAACAGATTTATTCAGCTAATGTTTTGATGAAAATCTTGAAAGAAGCAGGTTTACCTGATGGCGTAATCAATTTGATTTATACTGATGGACCAATGACAGGAGATATTGTTTTCAAACATCCACAATTTGCAGGCGTTCATTTTACAGGAAGTACCAAAGTGTTCCAACACATTTGGAAAACAATTGGAGAGAATATTCATCTATATAAAACTTATCCAAGAATTGTCGGAGAAACAGGCGGAAAAGATTTCATCGTAGCTCATAAATCTGCCGAGCCAAAAGCCCTCGCAGTGGGTTTAGTGAGAGGAGCATTTGAATATCAAGGACAAAAGTGTTCTGCCGCTTCTCGTGCATATATACCAAGTAATCTCTGGAAAGAAACATCTGAATACGTAACTCAATTCTTGCAGGAAATTAAAATGGGAGTTACTGAAGACTTTTCAAATTTTGTAAACGCAGTTATTGATGAAAAAGCTTTTGATAAAATCTCAAATTATATCCAACAAGCTAAATCTTCAGATAATGTAGAAATTTTTGCGGGTGGTAACTTTGATAAATCGAAAGGATATTTCATCGAACCAACCATAATTCTTACTAAAGACCCTCACTACACAACCATGTGTGAAGAAATCTTTGGTCCTGTACTGACCATATATGTTTATGATGAGGATAAATACGAAGAAACTTTAGAACTCGTAGATAAGACATCTGAGTATGCACTTACGGGAGCTGTTTTCTCACAAGACAGATATGCTTTAGAAATTGCCAATAAGAAACTCGTGAATGCCGCAGGTAATTTCTATATAAATGACAAACCAACAGGAGCAGTCGTGGGACAACAACCTTTTGGTGGAGCAAGAGCTTCGGGAACAAATGACAAAGCAGGTTCAATGCTGAACTTGTTAAGATGGGTTTCTCCAAGAACTATCAAAGAGACATTCGTATCTCCAATCGATTACAAATATCCTTTTTTATCTTAAAATAGGCAAAACCAATTTCTCCAAAAGTTAGGATTAGAATTTTAATCGTGACTTTTGGAGAAGTTGGTTTTTCTGAACTCGTTTTTTTTATAATTTTTTTGCGAAAAAGTTTAACTATTGTATTTGAGTATAATTGCTTATTTTTCATTTCATAAATGAGGTTTATTTTTTTATTTTATAAGTATTTGATAGTCAATGCATTTGTGATTTCTTTTTATTTTTTTGTTATATAGTTTGGTAGTTTAAAATAAAAGGTAGAACTTTGCACTCCGAAACGACGGGATGTGATTAAAAGGGGGTTTATTTAGGGTTTATTTTAGACTGAATATACTGACAAGAATTTTAGCTGCTAGAGGTTAAGATTGTAAGAGTTCTTTGAGATATTGATAGGAAGACAGATTAATTAATTTTATTCAGAAGACAGGAGTTGTAGTTATGTTTCTTTATTTAAAGGGCATGAAAGAG